>NZ_VSZO01000007.1:0-300000 GCF_008312935.1 Roseiconus lacunae
CATGAGATCTGGCAAGCAGAGACCAAGGCCGATGCCGAGAAAGCGTTCGACGCGTTCTGCGAAAAATACCAAGCGAAGTACTCCCAGGCATGTGACTGCCTGAAAAAGGGTCGGTCGGTGCTTCTAGCGTTTTACGACTTTCCGGCCGAACACTGGAGCCATCTGAGGACAACGAATCCGATTGAATCCACATTCGCGACGATCCGCCTTCGTCATCGCAAGACAAAAGGTAACGGGTCGGGCCGAGCGAGCTTAGCGATGATGTTCAAGCTTGCTGAATCAGCATCGAAGAAATGGAGACGACTAAACAGCCACGAAAAGATCATTCAAGTCATCGAAGGACGGTCCTTCAAAGACGGAATCCTGCAGGAAGAAATCGCCGCCTGAGAATTTTCTCAGAACACAACTATTGCAAATATCTCGTAGTCGAGCCCATCCAGGTAGTCGCCAACGTCGCGAGGCGAGACGCCTGGTAGATCTTTGCCGCGCAATTCGCAGTGCTTGAGGAATTGGCGAATTGCACGCTCATAAGCGGACCGTGTGTGTGGTTTGCGAAGCTTCCCGAAGATAAACTCTTCCCAGGCAAATTGTGCTGCTGCGCCCGCCTGCTCAACCAGGGCAGGGAAGGCGTCGTCGCTTGCCTTGGAGACGTTTGCTTTCAGCAGTTCGACGCCCTCCGAAACCGGCACCAAGTGCTGCGGTTGTTCAGTCATGCCAATACGAGCAAGTGATCTTGCGTCCGAGTTTTTCAACGCCCCACCAAGATTTGTCCTGGCAACCAGAAGAGTTAATTCACTGACAAGGCCGACCAAGAATAGGTTTCTATGAGTTTTTTGCGATCTGGATTCGGTTCCAAGTTAATGCATGATAACGTACTTTGTCGAGCATTAACTTGCATGACAACTCCCAGATGCTTCGCGGCAATGCGGATACGCTATTGTCCTTATGCCAACTTGTGTCTAGCCTGCTCAAGGAGACGGGGATACTCAACGAAATGACACTGAGCGATTTAGATCTTCAAAGTGAATTAAAGGGGGCCGCCGAGGGGTTCGGGGTTCGGCTACGCAAATTCGAACTTGATTGGTCCCCACCAGACCTGGAAATTGAAGGCCATTTCTACTACCTCGCATTCAAAGATGGCAGCCCAAGCGTAGATGACTTTGTCACCTATATCTATCACCAGATCATACCCTTTTGTCTTCCCAAGCAGGAGATAGAGGACGCACAAGGAAAGGGTCATGTACATCATGTGCAGGACCTCTGCGATAAAGCACGCAACTTGTTCATTAAGGCCCGTTCGAAACTTAGTGCCTCTCGGCAAGGTGAGCCAGGTGAGCTGATTCTGTATATCTTGCTTGAGTCTGTGCTCTTGGCTCCACAAGTCGCATGCAAAATGTACTTGAAAACCAGCGAGAACATGCCGGTTCACGGATCCGACAGCGTCCATGCTAGGCTTTTGAGCGACGGTGAGACATTGCAGCTAGTTTGGGGAGAGTCAAAATTGTATCAGTCCCTCTCAAATGCTTTCGACGAAACACTCGATTCGATTGCGAGTTTCATAGGGTCTGGCGCGCTACGGTCGCCTCGCGATCGTGATATTGACATACTCAGAGACCATCTAGCGATTGGGGATGCCGTTCTCAAAGAGAGTCTTCTCCGCTACTTCGATCCGTATTGTGAAGAAAGCAATAAGCTAACAGAGATCTATGCATGTTTTACGGGGTTCAATGCCGCTATCTTTGACAAAGGCAATGCGCCGGAAGACGTGGAGCAGCAATTCAAGGCTAAATATGCAAAGCGATTACAATCGGCGTGTGATCTATTTGCGAGCAAAGTGGAGTCAAATAATCTTTCGAAACTCAAGTTTGTCCTCTTTCTTATTCCATTCGAAGATGTCGACGCTGTGAGGAAAAAGTTCTTCGCGAAATTGGGGGTGTCTCTATGATTCAGGAACTTGCCAATCGGATATGGTCGCATAACGCATTCCACGAAGACTACGCATCGCTTGTTACCAATGCGTTCGGCCAATCCTTCGGTCATTCAAGTCAAGAAACGATCGAAAGTGCCCGTATGTTGAAACTCATACGTTCAGCATGCCACCTTTCAGGAAGTGATGAGCGGGAGCATCGTGAAGCCGCATATCGCATTGTTGTGAGTGCGTCGAGTATTCCAGAGCTCCTTTCCGATGATCAGCGAAAAGTCGCCAACCTAGTTTTCTCTAGACTGGGAAACTTCCCAGCGGTTGCCTATCTACGTAGCCAAGCTGAAGCAATTGGAGCGGTTAGCGCTTATGACTATTCACTCGCACTTGATATCGATCTGGAGATCAGGCGAACGAATAACACGATCCAGTTTAGCGTTGGACCTGATCTAACTTTGACGGATTTTCAGAGAAGGCTCTGGAGCGAATTAGAAAGTGAGCAACCGATCGCTGTAACAGCGCCTACTTCAGCGGGAAAGTCTTTTGCGCTCTTGAACTACATCGTGCGGAATCACATAAACGCAAAATTTCGCTGGAGCCTTTTCGTTGTGCCTACCCGTGCCTTGATCTCACAAATCACCACTTCAATAGTGGAGATGTTTAGCGTGGCAGGGCCTGGACGTGAACCAACAGTTTCTTCAATCCCAATTTCGCCTGAAGAACTGGAGTCCGAGCGCGGGATATACGTCCTAACTCAGGAACGTGCGCAGATCTTGATTGAGTCCGGAAAGATGCCTCATTTTGACGTCGTTGTAATTGACGAAGCGCAAGGCATTGCGGATGGGCAGCGAGGAATCACGCTGCAAACCGTACTTGAGTCTATTTTAGAAACGCGAAATCGAGACAGGAATCAGAAAATCCTTTTCGCCGCGCCCCCCATAAGTAACCCGGGGTTGTTCGCAGACCTGTTCTCCTTTCAAGCATGCGAAGTTATTCGGGAGCGGGAGAGCCCCGTAGCGCAAAACTTGGTTTTCGTCAAAACGAATCCGATTAGCAAAAACATGGTGACGCTCTCTGTAAAACTTGAGGATGCCATCTTACCGATTGGAGATATTGCTCTCGATAAAGAGCTCTTTGATGACCGTCAGAAGCTGACGATAATCAGTTGGGAGTTTGGGAAAAAATCTCAGAATATCGTTTTCTCGAGTGGTAAGGCTGAATGCGAGAGGATTGCACTCCAGCTCACAGAGCTTGCGAGTCCAGGGCAAACGACGGATGCAAATCCTCGTCTTATCGAACTTGCAAAGTTCATTCGAACTCATGTCCACAAAGAGTATTCACTTGCGGAAACTGTCTTGGCTGGAATTGGGTTCCACTACGGGAACATGCCTGCAGCAATACGGAAGGCTATCGAGTCAACCTTCGAGAGCGGTGAGCTTAGCCATTTAGTCTGTACAAGCACACTGCTTCAGGGGGTGAACATGCCAGCTAGCAACTTGTTCATGCTCAATCCGTCACGCGGATCGGAGAGGCGGGGCGCCCCTGCGGAACCATTGGATGGAGTTGACTTTTGGAATCTAGCGGGTAGGGCTGGGCGGTTGGGCAAGGAGTTTGAAGGCAATGTCTTCCTAATCGATTACGATCTTTGGAAGTCGAAGCCGATATCTGCTGACCGTGAGAGAGAAGTCGTCCCCGCACTTGAGCGGACGGTCAAAACTGTAGATAGTCGACTTGTCGACTTCATCGAGGACCGCGAACACCCGTCAGGGACGAGCCCGGCAGCAGAATCCGCTTTTACAAAGCTTTTTAACGATTATCGGTCCGGAAAGCTTTCGAAGACACTAGATAAAGTTTTTGCGAGCGACGATGCAACATCTGCAGACGAACTTGAAAATACACTCAGTCGGTGCGTTAAATCAATTAATGTTCCAGTCGAGATAACTGAGAGAAACATCTCCATTTCCCCGTACAGGCAACAGCAGATGCTTGATTATCTGCGTAAGCGCATGAACGAAAAGCCACCTGAGGAATTCATTCCAATCCATCCGCTTCGCAGCGAAGCCTACGACAGTCTCTTGCGGATACTTAAACGAGTGCACAACCACTTCGAGTTGAAAAAGAAGTCCGATCGGTCACATGTGTTTTTTTCAAGGTTCGCCATTAATTGGATGAGAGGAGAGCCGCTTCCAAGGCTTATCGATGCATATCACAACAATCGCAAGAAGAAGATGAAAAAGGCGCCGCGCATGGCGACATCGATTAGGGAAACACTCAATCTGCTCGAATCCGACCTGCGTTTCCGATACGTAAAATTTCTGCGCTGCTATGAGGACTTGGTCACTCATGCACTTAACGAAGCTGGAAGACCGGAATTAGCACAGTCGATTCCGGCAATCCATTTGTTTTTAGAACTCGGCGCATCTTCAGGCACGATGGTAGGACTTATTAGCCTCGGGTTCACACGTACTACAGCAGGCGTTCTTCAAGATGAGGCAACTGATAAAAACCTATCTAGAGCTTCCGCGTTAGAGTGGTTACGAAGAACCAAGTGGGAGTCCCGTGATATTCCCCAAGCCTGCCTGGATGAAGTGCGCGAGATTATTGGGAATTGACCTTTCCGCACGTACGCGATGTTGTTTGCTTGGTCGGGAGCAGCGACCATACATTCAACACGACGATGAAAAAGTTTCAACCTACGTATCCAGTCGTCTTCTGAGAGCGACACTAGAACTGCAATTAGACTAAGCGAGGGACTCGGTGGTCGTTAACCACGGAAAAAACCTCGGTCCACAGGTGAGCCCTTGCCCCCGTCTGCGCATTTTATCGCCTCTTCTACTCCGATTTTAGGTCAACTGCCGTTTGAATCGAAGATCCACGTGTGGGCTAAGTCAACGACTTTTCCGACAAGCGGCAAGTCATTTCGTCCGAACGAATTCGAATCCTTCCACGTCTCGCCGTCTTTGTAAATCCGACTGACGGTTACGTTGTGCCGCGGGCCGTTTGCGGTCTCGTTCTCCCAGATCGCAGCCTTGATGCGGCCCATGCGAATCTCGTGCACAGGGCGTGCTTTCTCTTTCTTAGCCACTGATACGTCTCCAAAACAGGAAAAGAAAATCAACACCATCAAAGTCGCGAATTGGCCAGTTGTTGCCGGCGACAATTCGGACATTTCCCCAGGAACCTGCCGGAAGCAGCTTGGGGGTCATAGTTGAGGTTGCTCCATTCCTCATCAATCGCAGAAACATACGACTCGGGGCCACGAGTACCGCAGTGAATGCATGCCAGTGCGAAACCCGTTTCGTCACGATTACCAAAATCGGCAAGCGACTGTTCTGCCCACTCAAGTGAGTACTGACACGCAGCAAAGACCGCTGTTCTGCTCACCTCGTGGTTTCCGTCATCAAGGTTTGTCATCCTTGGTGCAAATCTGCCTTTCTCTAGCCATTCCAGTAGCGCGTTTGCGAATTCGACCACCGCTGGCCAATCCATCTTCGAGCATGCTTCTCCAAGCAGACGCCATGTTTCATCAGGATCCATGGCTAGGATGCCAGTGAGAGTAGCTGACCGATTTTTGCGTCAAGCTGCACTCGGTCTCCAGCGAGTGTGATTCGCTGAGATGTAAGCGTTCTATCTGCCCGTGTGGACAGGTGTGTTAGCTTGGTGGGTTTCCTTCCTTTTCGAGGAGAAACCTGTGCCGAGAACTTCCTGCCCAAAACTTACTCAGCAGTGGCGTGAACGGATCCGTCGCTTTGAAAAGTCTGAGTTGACCGTTGCTGATTTTTGCCAACTCGAAGGCTATAGCGTTGCCTCGTTCTACCAGTGGCGACGAAGGTTTGCAGAAGAGGACCGCGAAGATCAACCCGGCGTTTTCATGCCCGTCGAGCTGCCCCACGCTGCACTTCAAGGGCATCGGCTTGATGAGCAAGTGCAAGCCGTTGACCTGAGGATCGAACTGCCCGGCGGCGCGGTACTGCGACTTGATGCCGAGGCCTCCGATCGGCAGCAGTGTCGCCTGATCAGAAATGTCGTTCGGTCGCTCTCCGAGGTCGCTCAATGATCGCCCTCGCACCGACAACTCGGATTTTCATTCATACCGACTCGTTTGGCAATTGCTGAGGTTGTTCGCCCACTGCTCGGCGTGATGCGGCCGAAGCTCGTCTGTGTTTAGCGTCGGGTAGGCTTCAACGAAGCGCTGCAGGCGATAGCGATACCACTCGTAGGTTGCTTCAGCACGATTGCGTTGGGTCCACTCCAGGAAGTGATCACAGAGCACCGCAACAGATCGGCCGCCTGAGGGGGAAACCGTGGGGACTTCCGGCTGAGAGAGAAGCAGGTGGTACTGACGAAACGCCTCGTCCTTGTCTGGTCCGAGGTTGATTTGCTTGCCGTGAAGCTGGACGTACCACAGGCCGCGAGCGCGGCGATAAAACGGCTTTGGGAAATGGGGCATGGGTGCTCTCCGGTTTGAGTAAACAACCGGAGCGGGCCGGAAAGCACGCCGATTTGCTGCATTGTAGCAGCAACTTCTCTGACACGACGATTCCAATCGTCGTAAGTCTAGTACACCCCAGAGGATTCGAACCTCTAACCTTCGGTTCCGTAGACCGATGCTCTATCCAGTTGAGCTAGGGGTGCTCTTGGTGGGCCTTTGTTCGACCCGGGATGCGAGAGTTTAGCGGAGGTGTGTCCTTTTGCAAGCCGACTCGCACAGGTTGTGAATTTTTAATGACGAATCCACTTCGTACTCGCTCGACACCTTCTTACGCAGGTTCTCGTCGCCTGTGTTTGGGACACTATCGGATCGGTCTCGGTGCGGACTTCACCTTTTTCATGTCTCGCTTTCAGCGATTTTTGTTTCCTCTGTTCATCCCCTTCTATTGACCCGAATACCACTCCCCGAGCCAAATTGCCCTATCGATTACTGGCAGGAAAATCGCTGGCAGGAAACCCGTCGCCACGTCGCTTGGTGCGCACGCCCGCGAACTTGTTGCGATTTGCGAACCAGTCCCGTGTGTGGGGGACTTCATTTTGTATGCCTTGGGAGTCGGTTTCGATGTGCGGCCGAAAGCTCGGCAACGCTGGTTTCTAATCCACCGAATCGGCAGAGTTTGGCTGACCGGATTTCGAGGCACGGGGCATTCGCCGTGGCTGAGCTTCGGTGCCGCGACAGGCTGTTAATCAGGGTCGTTTGGCGGTACGATTTCGGGCATGACTCCGATGATGAAACAGTATCATGAAGCGAAGGCAGCGTGCGGCGACGCATTGCTGTTGTTTCGCATGGGCGACTTTTACGAGTTGTTCCTCGAAGACGCGAAAGTCGCTGCCGATGTGTTGGGACTGACGCTCACTAGCCGCGACAAAGATAGCGCGAATCCGACCGCCATGGCTGGGTTCCCACATCATCAACTCGACGGTTACCTGTGCAAACTCATACGAGCCGGATTCCGTGCCGCCGTCTGTGAACAGGTCGAAGATCCCAAGCAAGCCAAAGGTTTGGTCAAACGGGAAATTACGCGCGTCGTCAGTGCCGGAACACTTACTGACGATGGCATGCTTGACCCTCGCGAGGCCAACTATGTGGCCGCCGTGGTTTTGCACCAGGCAAGTGGTGGGCGAAAACAAGGCGAGCCACCCGTCGCTGGGATCGCGTGGGCGGAATTGTCCAGCGGTCGATTTTGTGCCGGCGTCTTTCCCGTCGCCAGGATCGAGGACGAGTTGGCTCGGATCGGGCCGGCCGAAGTCATTTATCGCGAGGACGATGCCAAGTTTTCGCCGGACACGACTGCACCTTGGTCCTGGACGTCTCGGCCCGCATGGAGCTTTGCCGAGGACGCTTCGGCGAAGGCGCTTTGTGATCAATTTCAAGTCGGATCGCTGGAAGGATTCGGCTTCAACGACGAAGACTCCGCCGCCATCCGCGCCGCCGGCGCGGTGTTAACGTATTTACAAGAAACTCAGCCCGCCGGCCTGGACCACTTTCGCTCGATCTCCGCCCATCACCGCAGCGGGGTTCTTGAGATCGATGCGTCGACCCGGCGTAGCTTGGAAATCACTCGAACCTTAAGAACGTCTTCGCGAGAAGGTTCGTTGGTCGATGCGATCGACTTGACCTGCACCTCGGCCGGTTCACGGGTGCTGTCCGACTGGATCGCCGCTCCGTTAATCGAGATCGCGCCGATTGAGGCACGGCATGACGCGATCGAAGAGTTTATGAAGTACGCCTCGTTGCGAAGCGACGTTCGGCAAACGTTGAAGCAGACCTTCGACATCACTCGATTGCTCGCTCGTGTCGCCACCGGGCGAACGGGACCACGTGACTTGCTGCAGCTTGCACAGACGTTGGCCGGTTTGCCGGAACTGAAGGCAAAGTTGGCCGGTCGAACGCCGAAGCGATTGGTGCAACTGGAGTCGCACCTGCACCTGTGTCCGGAGCTCCGCAGTGAGCTCGAAAACGCTCTTTCGGAGGACTGCAAATTAAGCGCGGCCGACGGTAACTTTATCAAAGCAGGTTACGACGAAGAACTCGACGCGCTTCGCAAGTTGGCCGCCGGCGGGAAGCAATGGATTGCCGAGTACCAGCAGAAGCAGATGGATGAAACCGGCATCCCGAACTTGAAGGTCGGGTACAACAAAGTCTTCGGCTACTACCTGGAAGTCACCAACGCACACAAAGATAAGATTCCGCAGGACTTTATCCGGAAACAAACGCTAAAGAACTGTGAACGATACATCACGCCGGATCTGAAAGAGTACGAAGAAAAAGTTTTATCGGCGGACGAAAAAGCACAATCGCGCGAGCAGTTGATCTACCAACAATTGGTTTCGCATGCCGCACGGCATCTGCAAACGTTGGGCGAAGTCGCAGCCGCGATGGCAGAACTCGATGTACTCGCCGCGTTGGCAGAGCTGGCCGCACAGCGTAGTTGGGTGCGTCCGGAGATGACCGACGATTCGGTGCTGCGGATCGAAGCGGGACGCCATCCGGTTTTGGACGTCACGTTGCCGCAAGGTGAATTCGTCCCGAACGATTGTGTACAGTCTCCTGAGACGGGCATGATTTTGCTGATCACCGGCCCGAACATGGCGGGGAAGAGTACCTACATTCGGCAAGTCGCGCTGATTACGTTGCTGGCCCAAGCGGGATCTTACGTGCCGGCCGCGTCGGCGTCGATTGGAATTGCCGATCGAATTTTTGCCCGCGTCGGAGCCAGCGATGAACTCAGTCGCGGCCAAAGTACGTTCATGGTTGAAATGGTCGAGACCGCTCGTATTTTGAACACGGCGACGTCGCGCTCCCTGGTCATTTTGGACGAGATCGGACGCGGGACCAGCACCTACGATGGGTTGTCATTGGCGTGGGCGATCACCGAGCATTTGCATGAGCAAATCGGTAGTCGGACGTTGTTTGCGACGCACTATCATGAGCTGACACAATTGCAGGAGATGTTGCCTCGTGTTGCCAACTTGAACGTCGCTGTGAAAGAGTGGAACGACGAAGTAGTCTTCTTGCACCGTATCGTTCCCGGTGGTGCCGACAAGAGTTACGGTATCCACGTCGCGAGACTTGCGGGTGTTCCGGCGTCGGTGAACGAGCGGGCCAAAGACATCCTCAGCCAATTGGAATCCGATCATTTGGATTCGCTCAATCGACCGACCATCGCGCCACCTCAGGGTCACGACTCCAGCGGCAGTGCGTATCAGTTGACACTGTTTGGTTTCGCCGATCATCCCGTACTGACGCAGATCGGCCAATTGGATTTGAACCAGATGACGCCTGTTGATGCGATCGCTTTCTTACAGCAAGCGAAGAAACAAATCGAAAGTCATCCGGCATTGAAATAACTTCGATGGTGATTGGTTTCTCGGCCCGTCTGCAGTGACCGAGTGAGCCTTCGAAGACCAAGACGCGGTTTTTTTGTTCAACACCAGCGTCCGCCGATTCGCACGATTTACTCGTGTTACATTTCGACTGCGTTGAGCAGTCCGTCGGCGTACGATGCTCGAGTAGCGGAACGCGCCGAGCGTTTCGGTGTGGGCCGGTCCGCCCCTTCCACCCATCGGACGATTGCGAAAAATGCGTTTGCCCTTCTGAACTGAAATCGAATTCAGATCGAGTTTGCGAAAATTGCGTTTTCTCGTCAATGACGAGTTTTTTTAGGAAAATCGCTGTTGAAGCGGAAACCAAGACGAAGTGGCGTGGTTTCACACAACGTACGCTGATCGGTCTTTCAGGCAGTGGTGCCTGGGCCAATCATGTGAGAAAGGGAACCTCGGATGTCGCCGCGGTATTCGACGCGGAATCTTGGTTTCACTGAAAAACAGTTTCCCCTCTTTTCTGTTCCAAATCCTGGGAATTTGAACCAATGAAGATGAAGCAAATTTCGATGGCACTGCTGTGTGCTGCCATTTTATCGATGATCGCAACGGACGCATCAGCTCAACGGGGCGGACGTGGTGGATTCCAAGGCGGTGGTCCTGGCGGACCGGGTGGACGTGGTTTCGGTGGCCCCGGTGGTGGCTTCGGCGGCAGCTCGGTACTCGGGCTGTTGCAGATCGATGAAGTGAAAGAAGAGATTGATTTGCTACCCGATCAGGAAGAAGCGATTGGAAAAATCAACGAAGGTCGACCGAGAATGGAACGCGGTGAACGAGGCCAGGATGTCGATCGTGATGCAATGCGTGAACGGTTTGAAAAATTCCGCGAAGAGTTGACCGCGTTTGGTAAGAAGGCTGACGAACAACTTGAAGAAGTCCTTGATCCGATGCAAATGGAACGTTTGCAACAGATCGAAGTTCAGATTGCGGGCATCGGTGCCTTACGAATCGAACGTGTTGCCAAAGCACTCTCGCTATCCGAAGCGGATCAAAAGAAGATCGAAGAGACGATGCAAAAGGGCCGTGAAGAAATGATGGGAAACATGCGTGAGATGTTCCAATCGGGCGACCGTGAAGGCGTACGTGAGAAGATGGAAGCGGCTCGCAAGGAACTCGAAGAAAAGGTGCTCAACGAGCTGACCAGCGATCAGAAAAAGAAGTTCGACGCGTTAAAGGGCAAGCCATTTGAAATGCCAGAACGCCAAGGTTTCGGCGGACGCGGTGGCCGTGGCGGTCCCGGCGGTGAAGGCTTTGGCGGTCGTGGACGTGGTGGTCGCGGCGGACCCGGTGGTCGTGAACGTGGCGAAGGTCGCCCCGAATCGGAATAAGTCGATTTGGAGAGGCTGGAGAATGGATCTGATCCAATTGAAGACGGGGCGAATCGCTCGCAGCCATTGATCGAACGTTGACTGCAGCGCAGCGCTCCGCTGCGGACGACTAGGGCCAGGCTTTCTAAGAAAGTCTGGCCCGTTTTTTGTTTGGTCCTATTGCCTGCTGGCGCGGCCGTAGGAACGAACTAAACTGGAAGACGGAGTGGTCGGCGTTGGCTGCTGTCGCCTGGTGATTATCGGCAACGGTGATCTTCTTAGGGCCGCTCCACTACCGCGCGTGGACCAGAACTCAGCCTCCTTACCCCTCTGCTGTTCTATGTTGTTTGTCATTCCTTGGGTCGTCCTCATCGTCGTTTGCATCATCGCGGTGCCGATTGCGGCGAAGCTATCCCCCTCATCAATCCCTTCCGGGCCGAAACAAGAATCCCCGGAAGAGGGCGTGATGGACGAAGAGGTATCGTTGGGCGATGACTTTGCCGCCGACGCGGGCTCGGACGATTTTGGAGCCGGACAGGAACCCGTTCTCGGTGACGACGCTTTCGCCGACTTTAAGTAGTCCGACGCCCGGTTTGTCTGAAAGCCGACGGGCACGTTGTCCCTCATCCCACTTGCTCGGGTGCATTTGTCGACCGATTGTGAAGCAGTGACTAGTCACTGACGCAGCGCAACAATCCGCAATCGAAACGCCCCGGGAATGTTCAACACCACAGCGATCCAAAAGATGCGGGTTGGCATCACGGTGCTGACCGTGACGTGCTTGATCGCAATTTGTGGTTATGTGGTCGCGGGGTGGAGTTACGTTGACGCGCTTTACATGGTGGTCATCACCATCTTTGGTGTCGGGTACGGTGAAGTTCACCCGGTTGATTCGCCCGTCCTGAAGCTATTCACCGCGACGTTGATTGTGACCGGATGTAGCTCCGCCATTTATGTGCTAGGTGCATTCATCCAGATGATTACCGAAGGCGAAGTTCAACGCGTGATAGGGGCGCATCGCATGAGTTTGGGTATCAAAGAAACGACCGGCCATGTGATCGTTTGCGGCTACGGTCGAGTCGGCCAGAACTTGGTTAAAGAGCTTCGGCACTTGGGCGTCGACTTTGTCATCATCGATCGCGACTTGCAACGGTTAGACGAAGCCGAACGAGAAGGTCATTTGGTGATCTGTGGTGACGCGTCTTGCGAAGAAACGTTGACAACGGCAGGTATCGAACGGGCGTGTGCTTTCGCGGCGGTTTTGCCGAGTGATGCGGAAAATGTTTTCGCAACCTTGACCGCTCGTGAACTCAATGAAACGGTTGAAATCGTAGCGAGATGTGAAACCGAATCGACTGAGCGGAAACTGTATCGTAGCGGCGCGACTCGGGTGGTTCTGCCGACGATGATCGGGGCGTCACGAATTGCGCATTTAATTACCTGCCCGACGATTGAATCGATCGTCGATGATTCGCGTTCGCTGTATCGATTGCACCAAGACCTCAAAATTTTTGGGCTCGATTTGATCGAAATCCCAATCGATGGCAATTCGCCGTTCTTAAAACTTTCAGTTCGCGAGATTGAAAGCAGCGGCGACGGTGGCAACGTTATTGTCGCGATCCGTTGTGCCGACGGCGAGATCGTACGCAACCCATCGGCCGATCGCCAGATTCTAAGTGGCGATCATCTTATTGTGCTGTCGCACCGCGAGGACTTGGCAAAGCTCCACGACGTCGCAACGGTTTAGATACGCGTGTAGCGGAACGTACCGAGCGTTTCGGTTTGCAGATCGAAATTCCGATCCGGTCCACGATAGTCGCGGCCCCTCGCAGATCTCTTTTCCGGCCCGTCAGTTCACTTCGGCAGGCAGGATAACTTTCGAGTTTCACGGTGTCGTTTCGCGCGTCGTCGGCATCAATCTTGCGGTGACTAGCAGTCACTTGATAATGCTGACAACAAACCATCGACACGGACGGAAGATTCATGCGATATCGATATTTTTTGACTGGACGTTCACCTTTACGAACAACCGCGTGTTGTGCCATTGTAATTATTTACATCGCTGGCAACGCTTTCGTTTCTGCGCAGGGCGTAGGCTCACAATCGTCCGCAGCTTCGCGAATGCAGTCGATCGGATCGTCAGGCTTGTTGGAAGCTTATCGATCGCAGTATGAGAATCCGCGTATCACCCAATCAGTCACACGACAGGTGGGGTATCGAGCCGCGATAGAATCGCCGCAAGTCGCTCAGGCGTCTTCCGGCGGAAACGCATTCGCCCAACATCGCAGCCAGCCGGCGGTCCAACGTACGGTCTGGATGCAGCAGATGGGGATGCCAGACACCGGCATGCCATCGGCGGGCGGGCAGCCGATGTCCAGTCCGGGCGCGGCGTTGCCCAATGCGGCGTTACCCGGAACACCGAATGCAGGGCTTCCCGCGGACAACTTGCCCGAGAGTATGCCGTTCACGGAGACGACCCCGCGATCGTTGCCTTCGCCGCAGCCAACGTCGACACTCGCCGAAAACATGGCCGTTCCATCGCCGTCGGATACCGCACCGATGGACGCCCCCTCGCTTCGAACGAACAGCTTTGCGCGGATGGACAACTGCAATTTGATCACGCCGCCGAGTCAATACATGGCGGCGAGCGTCTATGGCGGGTGTGGTTCGGTCGCACCGATGGGTTACGCCGTCGTCGCACCGACGTCGCTGCCCGCCGAGATCGCCGCACCTGCGACGATGCCGCCCCTCACGACAACGGTTCCGGTGGCAACGGCACCACCAACCATTGCCACGGCCGTTCCGTCGGCCGCCGCTCCGGCACGCGCGTTGGTTTCTTTTGGCCAGGAGCGACTGATGGTGCAGGTCGGGCAGGGCCTCTGGGGCCAGCCGGTCGCCTATGTCCCAGGTCAATCGGTCCGAAACTGGTTGCGTTACTTCTCGCCGTAGCAAATGTGCGAGCTAATCCCGACTGAGGTCATGGCAAGAGGAAGGGGTCGCAGTAAGAGTATTGTGGTGTTTGCGTCATCGAACGGTTTAAGCGAACCATTGGATTGTCACGGTAGCGACGTGGCAGTGCGAGCAACTTGGAAAACGCAAGCCGCAGACGGCTTGCGGGAACGGGGCGGAGCCGATACTTTACTGCACCAACGGAGAGCGAGCTCGACGGCGTCGGGAACGTTCTTTCGATGAACCAAGCGGATGTGGCGGAACTGGCAGACGCGCTAGATTCAGGTTCTAGTCCTCGCTAAGAGGGTGGAGGTTCAAATCCTCTCATCCGCACTGTTCTTTCTTTATAAGAGAAACGGCCCGAAAGCCAGATTCGGGTTACCCTTGGGCTACCAATTGCCCAATTTTCCTGTCGTCGTGATTCAGCGAATCTATAATCGGCCGGCATGAAAGTCAGATTTACCTGCGATTGCGGCGCGCGTCTCGAGTGCGTCATTCGTTCGATCGGTAAGGAGAAATCTTGCCCGGCCTGCAATTCTCGGGTCACTGTCCCAAAGCCATCAGAGCGGGTAGTGAAGCAATCGATCGGTGATGTCGAACACGCTATTCCGGGACAATCAGAAAAGGCGTATGCCGAGCTCGTGGAACGCATCATTGAAGCGGCCGAACGTGCGATGTCGATTGCCGGTCAAGCAGGTCGCCCAGACGCTGCAGCAGAGTTCATCGACAACTCGATTCGAGTGCTTCGCAATGTTCAGGTGTTCTGGCCTGAAGATGGCCGTCAAAATTCTCGACAAGCGATCGGCCTTTTGTCTGTTGCGGCGGGAACTGACTTCGGCGGGATCGGTGTTCGAAAAGGCAAGCTAGCCTCATTTCGTCGATGGCAACAAAAGCAACGGACCGAAGTGGCGATGCGTCCCAATCAAGTTGTTGCTGACTCGATCGACTACCTTAAAACCTTCGCTTGAGTTGAGCTCGAATTCATTCAAACTCTCGTTTGGCGCGGCTCCGGTTCAACGTGATACTTGCCAATAGAAGGGAGTCATGCAAAAGGTGAGATCTCCGATGGTTTTCGTCGAATGGCACTGAATATTCTTCGGCAGGACACTACCCTGAAAGAGCCGGTTCGCGGTAAGAGACTCATGGCAGGCTGGGACGGAACTATCCTAGATAAGATTTACGCCGGTTTTCACGCTGCTTGATCGTACGATTGTCTTGACCGTCGCCGTCAACGCCGATCCGCCGGACCCCAAGGCCCGGACTGCATGCTCAGAATTTGCCCGGCAATTCACCGCCGCTGCCTTAGAGTTTGGGCTCAATCCTCGGCACGGTCCTGCATCCAAGTCACGATCAAAGCTGCTGCCTCTGGAATTAGGGCGAGGCAACGTGGTTGATCCAATAATCACCGACGGCAAGTGGGGGCTGAAGCACTGCAATCGCATTGATTCTTCCGATCGATAGAATTACTTCCAGTCATTCGGTACTTCAGCGAGATCGTTTGCGATGACTCGGAAGCCAGCGGCTGACTTTCGCACTAAACGGCGTCGTCGATGAGTCGCAATCCAGCACCCTCCGACTACAAGTACGAGCATTCCCGATGGTTCTGGAATCGCGGTTACTCCGTAGCTAAGACGAGGTAATAGCTGAGACTGTTGTGCGTCCGACCCCAAAAATTGTGCCCCCGCATTCGGTGTCGATTCAGATGCCGAAATTCCGATTCGTATCCGTTCGCCATTGTTGATCGCATTCAATAATTCAGATTGGTTGTCCCCACGGAACTTGAGTTCCACGTTCCAGGGCGTGTGGTTATTCAATCCGCTCGTAAACGAAACTTTCGCCAATGCATCGCTACTTGGGGAAAAGGCAGGATCGATTGCGTCAATCCCATTCTGGTCCAACTGAAAGCTCGGCGTACCGTCGAGGTTGAGCGAAGCGTCGGTAAGTTGGTCGCTCCGGTTCCTTAGCCAATAGAAATCGAACTCGCCGTCTTCGGTCCAGTACCGGTGTTCTTCGACCAATGACAGCGTCAACGTGTCGACATCGGACACCGGCGTTTGCGGTTGGCCGAACTGAAAATCAAAGACCGCGAATGCCTGTAACAATCCTCTTCTTGAATTCGATCCGCGTATCGACATAAAACGACGGAACGTATCCCCGAAGACACCCCCATGAATTCCGCTATTTCGATCTGTTCCAGAAGCGTTTGATAGCCTGACCTCCGTCGTTGCCAACGCAGTCACGGTCTCCGCCTTTGCTAAACCGGATGGCATCCAGGGAAGTGCCACCAGGATGAATGCGAGTCCAAATACGCCTGTCTTTGACAAGGCCAGATCAGACAAGACCTGAAGACCCCGATGAGGCGACCTTCTATCGATGGGGCGAGTGAAGGACCGCGAAAAGTTGGCTGGTGCAAGCAACAATAAGAGTACGCGTGAAATAACGCGACTCTTCTCTTGAGCTGCAGATGGGATCGTTACACTCAGTTGTGGCTTCATGAGAATGTTACCTTGTTCTCCGTCTCGACCAAATCTTTGGGTTTGACCGTTTAGCCAACGGGGTTCGCCTCGGGTGTTGCACCGAAGCCGCCGCTAACGCCAATCGGCTCATCCCAAATTCGATGGTGACGAAATACGAGTAGGTGGCAATGACACTAATTCAACGATGCGGATTAAGACACTCGGTCGACTGACAATCGGACTAGTTCAGAACCCTATTGGATACGACCGATCCGTGTGCTCTATGCCGCAACTCACACAATTGACATTTTTAGAAAGTCATCGGCACACCGAGGTTCCAAAAAC
Organism: Roseiconus lacunae; assembly: GCF_008312935.1. Classification (NCBI taxonomy): domain Bacteria; kingdom Pseudomonadati; phylum Planctomycetota; class Planctomycetia; order Pirellulales; family Pirellulaceae; genus Roseiconus; species Roseiconus lacunae. The sequence continues at coordinate 16,854 of NZ_VSZO01000007.1, forward strand.
GTCAAGACAGATGTTTGGGCGAATGTCGTTCGGTTCATTCCAATGAACCTTCCAATTCAAAATGATTCGGCTATCCACATTCGGGGTTATTCCACTAAGCCCCTGATCTCTTCACGGATCCTTCGAGTCAACCGACTCTTGGCGAGTAAAACGACATTCACAGTCACTCCCAACTGCGTCGCTACGGCGGAGGCGTCTTGTCCCTCGATCGCGTGTTTCTTAAATGCTTTCCAAGTGTTGGGTTTCACTTCGGACTTAACGATTGAAGCGGCATGAAAGAACACGGCCTGGTCATGCTGATGATCGAATTCGATTGATTCGAGGCTACTTGGATCGGCCAACTGTTCGATGTGTTCGTTCAGCCTATCGAACTGTCCGGCGGCAATCGGATTTCCTTTTGTTCTTCGCATCGCGTATCGCAGCTGATTAAGCACGATGGTGCGGAGGAAGGCACGGAACGATCCTTCCCGCCGTCGGTGGAAAGTTGGCATCTCTCGAATCAGTACACACAGGATTTCTTGAACGATGTCTTCGGATTGACTGACAAGAAGAGGGTAACTCGAAATCCGCTGATACATGAAAGGCCGATAGATTTCGATCAAACGCTGCCAATCGTCGTCCCTGCCATCATTTGCGATACGTTCTAACAGACTGACGGATGTTTCTTGCATAGGGAATCGCCTTAGTTGCCCGCCAAAGCCAACGCCATCGCTTTGGCGTATCGCTCTGCTGTTGAATCGTCGCCTAGTTCCAGAATCGAAAATTCACGAAAGAAATCAATCGCTGACTCGGCCTTCATCAGGATAATTCCACCGCGATCTACACGATCTCTCGAATCCGTAGCAGAGCAAACAAATCGACCGTCCAGGAAAACTTCAATGGATCTTCCGTACACGATGTATTCGACGACATGAAATTCATCGCGAGTCATACACTGTTCCGGAGCGACTTGGAAAAAGTTGAGCCGGTTCTCTGCGAAATATGGCACGCCTATGTTTCCATCGGGGTAACCGGGAAAGGGTTTGACCAAAATCCCCATCAACCCGAACGGAGCGACTTGATGCATCACTCCGGCGTGCGGCCGATGCCCTCCTAGCATCGCGCGCCATCCCACCTTATCCTCTCCGATCCGATTGGCTCGAAGCACAAAGTGTTGATTCCATAAGGAAGCGTTGTTCGAAGAATCAATCTTTATCTGCACACGCAGATGAAAGTTACGGAGATCCTTTCGTTTGGTACTTAAAAAGCTGCCTGAGTCTTGCCGTCCGCTGAACCGAACGGTGCCAGCATCCTGATCGATGGCATAATCGATGCCATTCGTTTCAAAATTCTCAAGCAAACGGTCCTCGCTGATCCCTCGCTCATCGATGAGCAAACGATTGAAGGTCGATAGCTCCGCAAACTCATTGAACAACTCCGGAAGCCTCGCAGATTCTTGGAGGTCAATTAAGTTTGCCGGACCGGCCCGCGACCGGCGTTGTTCCTTAATATCTACTTGCAGCGTTTCCTCAACGCCTCTGCGAATATTGATTCGAGTTTCCAGGAGCTTGGTGCCGGTTACGGTAACGGCGATCTCTCGTTCGCCTTGCTTGACAATGATCGTCCCGGTTGTTCCCGATCGGTCGACGGGGACCGTTTGACCGTCCACTTGCACGACGGCGTTCTTTGGCAGATCCGAAATCGTGATCCTGCCAGCGTTCCCGGCGAGGGTGAAATTCATGCCGAGTATCATGAGACCGCTGATCAACATCACCGCCAAAGCACCCGCTAGTCTTCGCCGTGCCGACGAATGATTCAAAAACGCCTTTGCGGATTCCGCAACTGCGTCTGCGACGGGAGGTTCTGTTTCGTTCCCAGACTCGATTCGGTTGTCATTGATTTTCGAATCAGGATCTTCTTGCGAAGAGTGTTTCTCCGTCGCGATGCCTCGTCGTGCGAATGGTTTGAGCGCTTCGGCGACTTGCGTCGGCGTGGCGTAGCGATCGCTCGGATCTTTGTGAAGCATTTTCTCCACCACATCGCTAAGGCCCTTGGGAACTTCGGGGCGAATGCGATCAATCGTTGGCGGAATCATTTGTGAATGGGCGAGAACAAGTTCCCCCGTGGAACCGGAAAACGGCGGATGCCCAACGATCATATGGTAGACGGTACATCCGAGCGAATAGATGTCGGATCGAATGTCCGCCGACGCGGCGTCTCGACACTGTTCCGGTGCGATGTATTCGAGCGTCCCCAACAAAACGCCATCGTCGGTCAACCCATCTACCGAATCTCCGGTGCTTTCGGCGTTCGATGTTGTTAACCTTGCGAGCCCGAAGTCGAGAATCTTAGCTTGGATTCTACCATTCTGTTTGCTGAGCATGATATTCGACGGTTTGATATCTCGATGAATCAAACCGTGCTGCATTGCATGTTGCAACCCAAGGCAAATCTTGATGGTGATAGCGCAAGCGACGTGAATTGGGAGCGGGCCGTTAGCAGCTATCACCTGGTGAAGATTCTTGCCAGGGACATATTCCATACACAACACGACTGTATCGCGAAGTTGCTTGACTGTGTAGCAACGGACGATTGATTCATGGTTGGTCGCTGCGATGCATTTGATCTCCTGCTCAAAACGTTTGCGAGCTTCGCGATTGACCACCAATCGTTCGTTAAGCACTTTGAGTACTTCCTCGCGTCCGGTCAGGATGTGTTGCGCCAAAAAAATCACTCCCATCCCGCCACGACCGATCTCCTTGATGATTTTAAAATCGGTAAGGCCTTTCAATTCGAGTTGAATTTTCGAATCAACCTCGATCGGGCCTCCGATCATTTCTGTCTCACCTAGGTTTTCCTCAGCGAGCTGGCTCGACAACGACTTCTCCGATGCCAACTTGCTGTGATCTCGCATTTTTGCGACGACCGAGTCAACCGAAATGGCGGCCACTTGTGCCGCCAGTTCAGGGTGCTCTTCGAGCAGGTCAAGCACGTGTTGCTCTTGCTCTTCGTCAAGTTGCCCTTTGGCGAATGCCCTTAGCGTCTCAAGCGAGACGCTGAGATCAGCGATTGCTTTAATTGCTTCGTTATTCATGGGACTAATTGGCATGACGAACGCCTCGAAATGGAACTCCGTTCGCCAATTTCCCAAAAATCCGATTACCCGAAACGTTGATGACTGCCGTCCCACCGTTTCGATTGGAAAACCGAAACACGCCCTCGGATTCTTCCTCCCACTTGGCCGGAAAACGACGGTCTTTGACGTAGGCGAAGCCGTCACCGCCACGATTGAATTCCCATACCAATCGTCGACCTCCCTTGATTACAACCGTCCACTTGCCGAGCAACAAATCTTTTGCCGTTGGATCTCCACTACCCGGATGGCTCTTCTGTTTACGTTCTTGCTCCGCTTCCTCGAGGCGTCTGATCCATACCGCAACGTCGTGCCCCGAATCGGCTGCTTGATTTAATTGGGTGCGTGCTACGCGGACGTTCGGATAACGATCAAATGCTAGGAAGATTCCAATCACAAATTCTGTGTCCGACCATTCGGCGATTTCCGACTCTGCGATCTGCAACCATGTCGCCGAGTCGAGGCGAGAAAGGGGGACGGTGAATTCCTCGTTTCTTTGGCGATTCCCGTTGTGATTCAAGACCAAGACAATGCCCGATTCATTGGTATCATATCGCTCGAAAAGATAGTCCTTCGAGAGGATCGTCAGAGGCGTTGATGGCGGAAGCTTCTTAACCGCGTATTTGACCGAATCGGAAAGGGACTTGATTCGTTCGATGGCGTCGAGATCCTGCTGAATTCGCTTCGTGTAGCGGAAGAATTCCGAATCGTCGAGTCGATTTTCCAACAAGTTTACTGCCAGAGAGTATTCACGTCTCTGCAACAGCGAGTACGTTTCGTGCCAAAGCTGTTGCATCTCGTCCTGCTCTTGCCCACTCGCAACGGTGCACAGCAGAATCGAGACAAGTGCACAAAGCCATCGGCGAAAACTCAAGTTGATACTCCTCACGAATCATAGACCTCGGTTTAAGATGCGTTTCGTGTCTGAGGTCGTCATCTTAAGGCGCGAACCACCCGAATGCTGTCACGCAAAATTGAAAAAAGCCAGAGATCGCTTCTGTGGGCGTTTCAAAGAGGGTGCGAGCTCCTGCGCAGTCGCTTTTTGGGGCGACTAGGGCTCGACAAAGCCTTGGAGTTTGGCCTTGAGAATTGACTCATCCAAGGAGGAAAAGACGGGTTTCAGCGGGTAGGGTAACTTCCACCGGAAACCACAAAAACATGGAAACGCTGCCGCCGTCGGAAGCTACCTCGCAGCTCTTCGAGACGGTCCCAGCGGACCAGACGCCAGTTCGATCCACCAGCGAACTGTTGGTTTTCAGGTTTATATCTCCGCCGCGCGATACCTGTGGAAAGAATGTTATCTTCAAGGAGTGAACGGTGGCAATCGAAAATCGAGAGGCTGTTAGGTGAAGTCGCGTCCGGCTTGAAGCAAGGTCATGGGAGCGGTTCGACGTACCGAGTAGGCGGGCCATGCGGCGGTTAAGATTCCCAACAGCCCCACCAACATGACTCCGCCAATGATCGGCGTCCACGGTATCACCATCGGAGGATGGAGACCGCCGAAGAAACTCACATACTGTGCCAAGCCGGCGCCGCACCAACCGCTCAATATTCCAAATCCGACACTTAGCAATCCCGCGACGATGGCGATCATCAAGCCTTCCGCCAGGATGGCGCGCGCGAGTTCACCGCTTGTGAATCCGATGCTACGCAGCACACCGAATTCCCATCGACGGGCACGTACTGACGCGATAATCACATTTAAGACTCCGATGCATGCGATCAAGAGTGTTACGAGCGGTAGGACGCTGATCATCCACAGCCAACGGCGGGCACCATTGAGTAACGTCGAGCGGATGCTGGCGATCGATACAATTCGTGCGCTCACCTCGTCAGGTTCACTCCCTTTCCCATGGATCGACTCGACTAGTTCAGTCGTCGCCGTTTCGATCGATTCGACATCAGCATTATCGCCAGCGTAGGCGAACCAAACGTGAGATGCGAAGGGAAGATCGAAATCGGTCGCGACAGAGTCGTAGTCCGCGAACACGAGCGCGGCGGCGCGGTGAGTACGTGGTCGCAATCCTGTCAACTTTGTCTGCCAATGCCAACCTTGTAGTTCGACCGAGCCAACGATCGTGTATTGGACCGTCTTGCCAGCGTCGCGTGGCGGATTGACATCGATCGTGTCCCCGAGCCTTAGACCGGTTTCGGCAAGAAAGTGATCGGGAACGACACACGCATGACCTTGTCGCATATTTGTGACTGCCTCGACTGGATTACCTTCGACCCAGTTGAGTTCGAGCAAAGGTTTGTCGCCGGCGAAGGCGCCATCGGGATCCAGCCCAACGATGACCACATTGTCTTGACGAATCACCGAAGCACGTTTGGCACTCCCGGTCAAATCATCGGCAAGTCTGGGTTGCTCCACGACGAGCGGCAAGCATCGTTTTTCGTCGACATCGGGTAACTCAGCAATCTTATGAACTTGATCGAGTGGCAAACCGGGTTTAATCACCGCGATCGCATCGGGGGCCCAAGCTCCTGGTACGAAGGCTTCCAACATGGTGAAGCCCCAAACCTGAATGCCAACGAAGAGGCCTAGTCCGAACGCCATCGAGATCGCGGCGCCGACGGTGCGCCAAATGTTGTTCGTCACCTGACTGGCCAACAATTTTGGATCGAGCCTAAATGTGCGAGCGAGAAGCGGCCCAATGAAATGATCGACCGACACGACGATCGATGGGGCGAGGACAACGAATCCGATGGCGGTGCAAGCGAACGTTGCGACCATTGCAAACCAAACTCCGCTTTCGCTCGGCGGAAACACAAACGTCAACAACGGACCGATTGCTAACAAGATCAAACCGGCGAACAGGCTTGGCCGCATGACCTTGTTCGCTTCGGTCAAAGACTGCTTGGGTGCCATCGCGTCAATCGGTTTGACTCGCGTTGCCTGATACGCGGGGACCAGTGACGCGAACAACGCCCCGCCGATGGCAGCTAGCGTCGACAAGATCAAGCTGCTCGGACCGAGTGTCACGCCGTGGTAGAGTAGAGCCCCGAAGAGAACTTCGATGAGCTTTAGCAAACCCCAGCCCAAGGTGATTCCGGTGATTAAACCCAATGCACCTAGGACCAACCCTTCGATCACGATCAACATGGCAACTTGACCACGCGTCAGAACGACCGCTCGAAGGATTGCGTACTGGCGGATTCTTTCGGTGACTCCCATGCTGAGCGAACAGAAAATCACCAGCATTGCGACGAGCATTGCTACCCCGGTTGCGGCATACGACTGCAGCTTTACGTTTTGGGCCGCCGAAGCTTGATCGAGCGCCTCTTCGATTTCGAAAGCCTGTTGAAACTGTAACGGTACCGAGTAACTGCTTAGCCGCGGCGACCAACCGAATCGAAACTTATTGATATCTGCGTTTGGATTGACGGAGATGCCTAGCAAGCTAATTCGAAATGGTTGGCCGGTGATACGTTCGGCAATCGATGCGGGAAAAAATGCTTGCCCTGAACTGGGCGTCAAAATGGGGATACCGCGCGAGCCAAGACCGTGCAGCGTGGGTGCGTTGACAATGCCGCCGATCTTTACGGCAATCGTCGACTCGCCCGCTTGATTTGGTCGAGGTAATTCAAGCGTCAGGCCGTCGCCGAGTTTTAACCCTCTTCGTTCTGCGACATCGGCGCGGATCACAATTTGAGGAGTGGCATCGTCAGTGTACTCGGCATGATCGGCCAACCATGTACCACTCGCCATCTCGAAAGGAGGCTCGGGGGCGTCAGTGGCTAAACACATCAGCGAAGGCAGGGGGCTGTTTGATCCCGATCCGGAACCGCCTTGTCGCGTGCCTCCATCGCTCGGCAGTGGTTGGCCTTGGAACTCCACCACAGCGATTCGTCCGGCCCACATGGGATCGACGGCTTTCACCGCAGGATCTGCCCGGAGTGCATCGACGGAATCTTGGGGAACAAAATCGGTTGGCTCGCGACTGATCGGTGCAATCGCCAATTCGTATCTGCCGAGGGCTAGATTGGCGTACTCGTCGTAGGTTTTGTGCAGAGCTTCGTAGCTGCTCGTGACCCAGATCACCATTCCGACGGCCGCCGCCGTGGCAACGATTGTCAGCGCGGTCCGAGATCGACGTTCACGTAGGAAAGAAATGGCAAGCGAAGATGTCTTGTTCATCCGATTACCCCCGCACCGAGAGCTTCTTGGTACTCTCTGGCGACGGTCTGCGGATCGCGCCGGCCGTCGGTTGTTAGTTCGGTTAAGTTTGTGCCATCTTTCAGTACGCAGATTCGGTCGGCCCACATCGCAACGTGCGCCTCATGGGTGACCATGACGATCGAACGGCCTTGGTCGTCCACCAAAGAACGCAGCAATTCACAGATTTGTGTTCCAGAGACGGAGTCAAGGCTACCGGTCGGCTCATCGGCCAACAGAATGGCTGGATCGCAGACGAGTGCCCGCGCGATTGCGATTCGTTGTTGTTCACCGCCGGAGAGTGCCCCGGGCTTGTGATGCCGACGGGCCGTCATTCCCAATTGCTCCAGCAGTTTCTCCACGACCGCATCAAGTCGCTCATGCATACTTTTGGGAGCGGGCAGACGGATGTTGGCTTCTGCTGTTAGGCTCGGGATCAAGTTGTAAGCTTGAAAGACGATTCCAAGATTGTCTCGACGAAAACGGGTCAGAGGCCCGTCACTCAATTCCGCAAGGTTTTGTCCGGCGAGGATGACCTTCCCTGCGTCCAATTCAATTAAGCCTGCCATCGCATGTAGCAGTGTGCTCTTTCCGGAGCCACTCGCCCCCATAATCGCGACGAGTTCCCCCTGTCGCACGCGCAGATTGACATCGTCGAGTGCGTTAACTTCCGCGGCACCTTGTCGATAGACCTTCGACACATGTTCGACGACTAATGGATCTCCGATCGCGTGTTCGTTCATCTTCACTCGTTACTCTTAATGGAAAAGAAAAACGGTACGGTCACTGATGATGAGCGTCTAGTGCCGGCGATATTTTGATCGGTAGCGGTGGAAAGTTCGTCGCGTCGGGCGGTCGGATAACGCATCAGTCAGCGGTAATTGATTGTGATGAAACCGTGGCGATCGCCATGCGTCAGAGCCCGGAATTGACTTCGATAAGTGCTTGGATAGTCTGCCGAAAGCGTCGGTGGTTTCTGATACTCACTGGCAATGTGTTAGGTAGGGTTGAAGTCCCTTTCGGAGGACACAGATTTGGGGGGGAGAGTCGCCGCTTGATCGAATTATCCGTCTACTGGTGCGCCGGATCGATGTCATTTAGTCTGGGGACGAAAATGGGCGCCCGTTGTCCTCGCTGGAATTGTTGAGGATCACTCGTTTGAACGCGACGCCTCGTTGTATTCTCTCCGCCATGAGCACATTTCTTGGTCGTCTCTAAAACCCCGTTCGAGCCACCGCCAATGCACGCGAACGAAGCATTAATGACGTTTGCCATTGCAGCAGCCATCGGTGTTTTGCTGTTTTCGCTGGCGCATCATTTGAAAACGTCAGCCATCGTCATGTTGTTGGGGGGCGGGATCCTAGCTGGTCCGAACGGCCTCGGAATTGTTCAGCCGGATACGTTAGGAGAGGCTTTGCCGACGATAATCGCGCTGTCAGTGGCGATCATCCTATTCGAAGGAGGCCTGACACTTGATATCAATGAGTATCGAAAAGCAAGCCGCGAGATCATCCAATTCTTGACGGTCGGTGTGCTCGTGACGTGGCTCGGGACAGCCACCGCGATCAAGCTGATCTTTTCTTTCGACTGGTCGTTTTGCCTTTTGGCCGCAAGTTTGGTCATCGTGACCGGGCCGACCGTGATCGGCCCGTTGCTTCATCGCATCCGTGCCCGTCCTAAAGTGCAAACCATATTGCACTGGGAAGGAGTCTTGATCGACCCCATCGGTGTCTTCATTGCGCTGCTTTGTTTTGAGTATTACGTCAGTTCGAACGCGGCGGATTCTTGGGCGATCCAAGCGTTTATGCTGCGTTTCGTGGTGGGGAGTTTGATTGGATTGACGTTCGGCTTTTTTCTTGACTTTGTACTTCGTCGATCCTGGGTCGATGATCGTCAGATCAATATTTTTGTGTTGGCGATGGCGATGTTAAATTTTGCCGTCGCGGACATGCTGATTTCCGAAAGCGGATTGTTAAGCGTCACGGTCGGGGGGCTTGTACTCGGCATTCGCAGCACGCCACAGCTTCGCGAGATTGTGACTTACAAATCAGAGCTGAAAGACTTTTTGATCGGTCTGCTCTTCATTTTGCTCGCCGCAAACCTCGACCTATCCGCGTTTTTTGATGCCGGTTGGCGGCTCGTCATCGTGGTGGCAGTCATCATGCTGGTGGTTCGGCCGGTCAACGTCATGTTGTCGACACTTGGAACACGCCTAAGTTTCAATGAGAAGCTATTCCTGAGTTGGATCTCGCCGCGCGGTATTGTTGCCGCATCGATGGCGTCTGTTTTCGCACTGTCTTTAAAAGAGATTGGTGCGAGCGAATCGCGATTCGTTGAGACGTTTACGTTCTCGGTAATCGCAGGGACCGTCGTGATCCAGGGTTTTTCGGCGAGTTTCGTCGGCAAGCTATTAGGCGTCGTACGCCCAGATCCGAATGGTTGGATTATCGTCGGTGCCCACGCAATCGGTCGTCAAGTATCGCAGTTCTTGGTCCGACATCATCAACAAGTTGTCTTGATCGACACCAACGCATTGGAAGTGCGGGCGGCGGAGCGCGAAGGACTGACCGCGTTGAACGAGGACGCGATGTCCCTGAACCCGGACGCCCACCCGGCACTTTATGGCTGCGGAAATCTAATCGCTTTCACCGCCAACCCCGACCTTAACCGAATGTTGTGTCGACGGTGGTCGGAGATCTTGGAAGGGAAGTCAATTTTGAGATGGGAGCGATCGGGATACCAGACCGACGAAAACCAACACCTGCTCAATGGCGATCGAATTTGGGAAGATTTCCCGCTTGATCGTTGGATGCGTCCCTACAGCGAGCCGGCACCGGTACGAAGTCAGCCTAGTGGAGAGAATCCACCGCCAAGCATAGAGAGTGTCTTGATGATCGCCCGGAACAAGGCCGCGATCGTGACGGCACCGGCCGATATCCGTGATGACGATGTTGAATGGATGATTTTCGATCGTCAAAAGAGTCAGCAAAGTAATCGCCTACCACTGGAGCCGGAGAACGTCCTCTTCTCCGAATGCGATGATCTGAAGACACTGTACCTCGAAATGCTGCAGCATCTTGAGAATCAGCTACCGGAATTGGATTCGGCGTCTATGCTCGAATCGATGTGGGAACGCGAAGAGGACTACACCAGCTTGTTGGGCAACGGGATCGCATTGCCGCACGCTTGGTCTGCCGATATCCAGGAAACGAAACTAGTCATCGCAAGACCGGTGCGTGAAGTTCAGTGCCCATTGACGAATCGTTCAATTGATATCGTCTTTATGTTGCTCAGCCCCGAAGGTAGTGCCGACGAACACCTCGCGCATCTATCGTATATTGCGAGATTAATTGGCTCGCAAAGCCAGCGGGAGCAGATCCTTCAGGCCACCGATGCCGCAGATCTTTATCAGCGAATCACGATGAAGTAGCGAAGAGACTTTTGTGGTTGTATGACCAAGCGGATTCATCGTTCGAAGCCCTCCGCTGTCGCTGCAACTCATTCCATGTTCATCGTGGAGGCCACGACGGGAATTTGGGAGCGAATGCGATTAAAAGTTGCATCTGTGATGGCGGCGTGTTATTCTCGCAACGGATATGCATGTGCAGATGGGGTGGTGTCAGTAGTTTGACGTGTGTTAGCCGATGATTCCGTTAAACGGCCTAAGAGGAGACGTTGCGTTGTCGCCAGGGACCTCGATCGAATCGCCGAATGGTAAACGTGTCCATGAAAATCGGTGGCGACATCTGCGGCATGGGTTAACGCTGATTGAATTACTGACTGTCATCGCCGTTCTCAGTGTCTTAGGTGCACTGCTTTTGCCTGCCGTATCGGAGGCCCGTGAAGCGGCACGACGGATGCAATGTTCCGGAAAAATGAGGCAAATGGGAGTCGCGCTGCACGCTTACCATGGTGCTCATTCGCGATTTCCGCCCGGTCACCTCGCAGATTTGAAATCTGGCGGCGATGGCCGAAGTTGGGGATGGGGGACGCTTCTGCTGCCGTTTATTGAACAGCGTTCACTTGCCGATCAGCTTCGTTCGGTAAACCGGTCGTTCGATGAAGTTGCATCGGACGAATCTCGTTCGGCGCTTCTACAGACGAACATCGATCTCTATCAATGCCCGTCGGACACCGGAGATAGTCTTTCACATCCCTACCGTTCGATCCTGGTTCCGATCACGGTGATGCCCGAATCGAGTTCGTTTGCCGATGGACCGTCGAGTTTGACGACGCCCGATCATGCGGTGAAGCCCCCTCCGCCGCCGCCTCCTCCTCCGGAGCCGCCACCAGTCGAGCCGCAAATCATCTACGTTGCTATCCGACTTGGGAAATCCAACTATGTCGGATCGATTGGCAGCCGATGGAAAACGGAACGAAGCGATTGGGACTTAAATGATTTTCGCGGCAATGGGGTATTCGGAAGAAACTCGGACCTGACCATCGCCGAGATTTTCGACGGCATGAGCAACACGCTAGCGATCGGTGAACGATGCATGCGCAACTATTCGGCGGTGTGGGCGGGTAGTAATTCGTGGCAGGGCTGCGGGTTCGTCGACAATCAAATGATGTTAGGCACGGCGTTCTATCCCATAAATGATTCCCCGGTTCGCCAAAACATCGATTGTGATGGTCAGGGTTCCGCGAATTTCAGTAGCTACCATGGCGGCGGAGCGAATTTCTTGCTGGCCGATGGTGCGGTTCGTTATCTGACCGAACATATCGACATCCGCGTTTTTCAAAATCTTGCACAGCGTGACGACGGAGAAAAGGTTGGTGACTTCTAAGCATCAGTCCGCTCGGTGGGCTTTGATTGTGACGAGCTTGCTTCTGTTTGTGATCTATGGCTGCGCCCAGGACCCCGATCCGAAAACGCTCACGACGATGAAGCCGCACGGCCATCATGGCGGACACGCGGCGGCGGTCGCCGGAGACTCCGATATTGAATTGGAGTTGACGCTGGACGAAGAAGGCAGGCGGATGGTGATCTATGTTCAGGAGTCGGGTGAGCATCAGCCGTATCCGCTACCGGTTGATCAACTGAACGGCAAGTTTGAAAGCCGCGGGGATGTCTTCGAGGTGAGCTTCCAATCCGATCCACGGTCCGACGAATCACGAGCGCTTTCGTCTCGGTATGCGTTAAGCCTAGACAAGCTACCACAGCAACTTGTCGCCACGAATCACTTCGTCTTGAAGCTTTCCTATTCGGTGGAAGGAAACACCTTTAGTGCAGCGATTCCCCATAGCAACGATCACACCCACGAGTATCACCACGATTAGCCATATCGATAGCTGTTCAGCCGCGGAGTGATGCTAAGGGGCAGATAGAAACGGCAGACAGAAAATTTCGGTATAGCCTGCTACTCGAAGGCCGTTGAACGAATCGCCGTCGTTTTGATGATCGGACTGACGGTAGTTTCAGGAAAGGAAGACCCACGCCCCGGTACCGTGAAGATACATCGGGGCGCGGCTGGTAGCCTCTGCATTTACTTAGGCGGAGGCTTGACATTGCTTGACCATGTGTCAGCAGACGACTGAACTGTTTACTTCGTAGCTACCTTTCGGCGACGACGTACGAAAGCCAGCAGTCCGCCAGATGCAAGAAATGTACATGCGGCCGGTTCTGGAACAGCTTGGAAATCAACGAAAAAACGACCCGAATTGCCGTAGGTACCGCTCAAATCAGCGAGCATAAATTCCGCGGTAAAGACGTCACCAACGTTGGCCGTGTCATCGACCCAGAAAGTCGGTGTGACGGAGAACATTTCATCACCGTCACCCAAGTGGAAATCGCCGCCAGGGGCAACCGCAGAGACGGGAGTGTTACCAAAGGCGATATTCAAGCCGGGGGTGGCATTGAGCAACACCATGTGGATGTGGGCTAGATCGAAATCCGTGTTCCAACGGCCACCCGAGCTATTGTAGATCACGTCATCGACGCCGCTAAGCGAATGAACATTTTGGATGTTCAAGTTGCCGTATTCCAAGTCCTGGGGCAGCGAACTTGAAAGACCTGAGCGGTAGGTCCCTGCGAAATCGCCCGACCCGGGTTGAAGCGAAATCGGATTCAGGCCCGTGTAGCTTTCGGGCAGACGGTTATTGGAACTCGTATCGCTCGCGACCGGGGACGAAGCCGGTCCGGTGTACGAGTGCGTGCCGATCCCATGAAAGTGATTTCCGTGATGGAATAGAAGCGTCAACCGCCCTTCGTTCGTGTTGTATTCCCCGGAGTATGTACCGTACGTGACGGTATCTGCGTCATCAACACCGACATAGTAGGTGCCGAGTTGAGAGGCATGAGCGGTGGTGCCGATCGCGGCAACGACCAGCAAACCCAATAAACGATTAACCAACGACATCAATTTTTTCCTCGCGTCTTTTAGCTAGACAAATAGGGAACTTAGTGGGGCAGATCGTCGAGCCACACGGGGACGAAATGCTTTCCGAGTGAACCGTCATAAACGTTACAGTCCACAAGAGAGAATGTATTGCGAATGCAGTAGGGTTGCAAGTAGAGGGGCTGGGTGAGTGGCCCGCCGTCTGGATGAGGAGCCAAGCGGTCGCGTCGTCGAACGCCGATGTCGCTACCCGTCGCGAAGGGAAGTGATCGTGACCTAGCGACCGCGATATTGACTTGGCGAAAGCTGCATGATCTTTCGAAAGCTTCGGCTGAAATACGCGTGATCGTAGAAGCCACCCGCGTGGGCAACTTCGGAAACCGTCATGTCGGTTTCTAGAAGAATCTTCGCGGCCTGTTCCACGCGAATTCGTACGAGGTACTGTCGGGGAGAGGCGCCGAATGCGCGGCGAAACCGGCGTTCGTAATGTCCGACCGAAAGGCCCGCCATCTCGGCCAACTCTTCGGTGGAAAGACATTCTGCGAAGTTTTCGTGAAGATGGGTGATCACTTTGGCAAAGGCATCCATCGTTTCGCCGAGACCGCGAAAGACGCAGCCAACTCTGACGAAAATCCATAGCAACCGTTGTGTGAGCTTCTGACCGATCGCAAGGCCGCTCCAAATCAAGCGTAGAAGTCCCGGCACACGCCCGTTCTGCATTCAAAGTAATACCGACAGGAACCAGAATGTCGTGCGACGATCCTTCGGTGTCTTGCAGCGTTCCCCCAATGTTTGGCGTGACACTAAGCAGTTGAACACGAATGATTCGGCTTAGGTCAATTCACTCTCACGTTGCCTGTCCTTCTGCATGATGATTGATGGGCCAAGAAAATGCGGACCGGTTTTGGATGGGGGGCGGCTGCTGATCCCAACGTTTCTTCGCATCTCAGTCAGAGCACGGAAAACCGTTGGAAAGCTGAATCGTTCGCAATTCATACTCCGCCGAGAACGTCCTCGGCGGTGCAATCAAACGTTACCGTTTCCGTAGAATGTCCCGGACGCTATTAGCCAAGCTGAAGGAACATCGCAACAGGTGGTCGTTCGGACGTGTTTTTCGGTTTGGGCGTTTGCTTGATCGGATAGGTTTCATGTTGGGCAGCAGCGAAGGTCCGTCGTACTTCGGTCCGAAGTGCGATAGCTCGACGGGATACGGATTCAAGTTGCGAGAGCGCTTCACTGACAAGATTCGAACCGAGACGGTCGATTGCTTGGTGGATCGTCTGGACTCGGTCGAGTTCGCGTGTCAGTTCTGCTAAGCCCGCGGGAGGTTTGATTTGAAGGTTCAGCTTTTTCAATAACGGTTGCAGTGCCTTATCAGCTAGCGCCTCAAACGGCTTTAGTACAACGCCGACAATTTGACCGGGCTTTTCCAAAATCTCCCGGATCGTAAAACGTAGGTACTTTTTCGAGAACGGCAGCTTGATCTTCAGTTCCTTCCCCAGGGTGTTGTCTAGCTTCCCAACTGTCGCTTCGGCGGGCACGATTTTCTTTTCGAAGCCCGCCAGCGAATGGCCTACCGATTGATAGGCGGTGAACATTCGGCCGAGTCGATTTACCTGACGAAGGATTGAGACGGTATTCTCAGTTGCCGTATGCAATACCCGGTTTGCTGACCGAAGCATCGGATTTATCTCGCCGACACATCGATCAACTTTGGAGGAGACGCTCGGGAGACGGCTTGCTTGTATTGATAGTGACGCTAGTTCACTTCGCCATACTGCAACGCCGTTTCGATACCCGGCGAGTTTTTGACGCCCGCCCATCACGGTTTGCTCGATCGAAACCAGGCGTTGCTTTAGAGGCTTCAAAACATTGCGTTCGCAGTGATCAGATTTCTTTCGCAGCTCATGAAGTTGCTCATGGATCCGCTGGAGATTCCTGCTTAGGTTTCTTGCAAACGTTCGCACTTTGGGAATTGATTGGTAGGGCTTCAGTTGATCGATCAGCTTTTCAACACGCCGGTCAAGTGAGCGGATCATTCCGGACACACGGATTGCCGTGTCCACGCGCCCGCGAGCATCTCGAACGTTGGACTGCAACTCACTTAGTTGAGATTCGAGCGATCGCAGGTCCGTTTGCATCCGTCCTAGTTCCGAATCGACTTGCCGGGTCAGAGTCATTTGGGGAGGAATCTTCGACGCTGTCGAAACAGATGCGACAAGGGCGAACATCAAAAGAATGCTGAAGCGTTTCATGGCTGGGGTACTCGGTGGCTGAACTGTCAGTGACTTGACAAATCAGTGATTTGACGAGTCCGCGGAGGAGATTCGCTCTCACCCGTCCCTGCGGAATTCAATTCCGAGTGCCTTAAAGAAAACCGAATGGTTTTTGCGTTTGCTTGCCGACAGCAAATTTTTCAGTGCTTGTACTAGCCGTTCACTGCGTCACGGCAACACCGGCTTGCTTGAGAAACCAGCGGGCATGTCCCAGCCGTGAAAGGGCCTCATCGCCCGCTTCGCTCCAAAGATCGCGTTCTTTTTTGAAGTACCACGGGGTTGCGGGGCCCTGGTATCCGTACCGCACCAGAATCTCGTACGCCTTGATGGCGTTGCCTCGGCGGCGTTCGAAACGAACACGAGTCAGTACAAACCGCCAATCGTTGATCGGTACCAGTTGGCAAAGTGTCTGATACGCATTGTTGTATGCCGTGTTCTGGATGTCCCAGTCCTCGATCGGCTGATCTTTTATCACGTCAGGAAGTTCTCGGTATCCGATTGCTCGCACCCTGCGATACGCCGCATCAGCAAGCCATGCATAGAGGATTTGTTCCCGCCTCGCGTTGAGCGGCGGTGGTGAGTCCGCAATCGTCATCTTGATCAATCCGTCGATTGACATTGCGCCGGAATCGACTTGCTGTTCGGCCAGTGCTGCGATGCACCGTTTCATCACTTGCTCAGTCGCAGCGATCACTTTATTGAGATGTCGCTTGCGGACGCGTGGATGATCAATCGTGACAAGATGGTTTCTCCATTCGATGATCGATCCTCGGTCTGGCGTGGGCGTTGTGGAATCCTCAACCAGTTGCTCCGGATCAATTCCCAGTGCGATGCGCTGTTCAATAGCAGCCGTCATCGGATCGCGATCGTAGTCGGTAAGCCAACGGTCAGTGTGGTCTGATGAAACTGCTTCTTTTTCGCCGGCGATGTCGGCAAACAATGGAATCTGCGGATCCAAGACCTGCTCATTTTTATCGACCGTCGCAACCATGATCCAGTCCGTACACGGTGTTGCTTGGAGCGTCGTGTTAAGCGTAACGGGGTGTGGACTTCGCCAACCGGCATTAGAGAACGTCCAAATCTTGACCGCCTGGTGAGCGATCTCGTCGTCTTTGCTGTCGCAACCAAAGCTCAGTCTCACGCGATGCTGCGGAGAGTGATCGGGCAGACGGAACCAGAGATGAATCGCGTCTCGGGGTGTGATGGCAGCGGCGCGAACTGTTTCGGGAAGCTCCGTGAAAGAACACGGGGAAAGCATGATCCGCTCAAAAGACTGGTCATTGAACTCCTGGGGCGCAGACTCAAAAGGTGCGATCGGGATAGGAGTTTGATTTGGATGAATCGACGTCCAGTCGTTTGTGACGATGTAGCATTCGTCATCAGTCAACTGCAAATCACAGTTCCAGTCGGCGGCAACATGGAGCCGCTGCATTCTATCCAAAAATGCAACGACATCACTCGGCAGGCGTGAGGCGTCGATCGATTGCATTTCTCGTAGCTTCGGGATGACCGGCGATAGCGTTCGCAGTGTCTTGTCGCGTTCCTCCATGAATGGACGATTGGGGCCAGTGGCGATGCCACGCATCAAGCTTGTGATGCGATTTTGATGCCACCGGTTAGGTAGAGTTACATCGCGACCACTCGCACCACGAATCTGACGATTGGACGAAAGATCGGGTGCCGGAGATGGCATCAAACGCACGACGGTTGCATCGCTCGGATGAGCGATCGCAGAACTGATCTTCACTGCCTCGATTGATTCGTCGCCGGAATCCGCCCGCAAAAAAACAATGTCGATCGGTTCGCTTGCCCGCAGATCCGGGAGCAAGAAAAAGACGAGTCCGATGGTAGCGATCACGGTTTGAGCGATCGTTTTCCGATCGAGGAGAGCGTCTTTTAGGTCTGTCGTTTGTTTGCCGATTCGGTCGATGAAAATCAACTGACGCATTCGTTCTTGGGCATGTTGCGTAGGAAAATGGTTTTGAACAAACCATTGTATCCGCAACACGTCAAGCCACGAGGATACCGCGATTGTTCCCCGGCAGAGCTGAATCACGCCTCGTACTGCCTCTGACCAAATCTTCGGATTCGGCTCATCAGCTGACGAGCATCCGCCCCGGTTATTGCACCGAAACCGTGGCTAACGCCATGCGGCTGACGCTAAAAACAAAGGTTGACGAAGCATTAGTTTGAAAAGGAATTCTGAGATGGCGTGCCGGTGAGGCCAACTCGACTGGCCAGAATTCTGTTTTCCAGGCTTTCCTTGACGATGCCAAGTACGCCGGTACGAATCATTGCCTTGGTGATTTCCAGCCCCTGCGCGACACCTGTATCCATCGGTAGACCAACGTGATTCGCAAAGTCTGCGAGACAATCGGAAACGATTCTCTGTCCGTCGTATCGGGCGATTAAATTGCGTACGTACTTATCGATGCCGATCGAAACAGGAATGCCGCAATCGACGTGTAGCGTCATCGTTTCAGATTCCCAACGAATGCCATTATAAATCGAGTCTTCGACAATTCGAATTCCGCGGGTGACCGCCAAGCGGCTGTTCAGGATGTCTTGATCCGCATATCTACCGTACAGTAGATCTCGATTATCCAGACCGCGAACAATTGCGTCACCGATCTGGCTACGGATCGGTTTAGTCAACTGAGATACATCAAACCAATTGTCACCATCTCGTCGACGTAGAAAAATGAATCCGCCATGAATCGCATTCACCTTCTGTTTGGAAAAATACTGTTCCCAATTGGCGATCATATCCGGCAGTTGATCTGCGTCGGTATCGGATTGGCGAAGCGTGTTTGCCGCGTACGTTGACGGTAGCTGACGATTGGCGGTTAGCACCCAAACGTCGCAACCACGACCCTCAAACCATGTTTGTAGACGCTGTTGCCAGTCAACGCCGTCGATTTCCACCCATTCGCATACGGCTTGAAAAATGCCACCATGCTGAAGGTAATCGGGAGCTTGCCGAAACATCTGCTCGACAAAGCCGTCAAGTTCATAGGGTGCGAACCGATAGGTCGTCACAGCTTCAGGAGAGATAATAAAAGGCGGGTTGCTAAGGATTAGATCAAACTTCTTTCCTTTCACCGCGGAGAAGACATCGCCCGTGACCGTGGTGAAGTCTTGGCACTCGTTTAACGCGGCGTTGAATCGGGCAAACGCGGCGGCACGAGGGTTCAGGTCGCTCGTAATGACCGACTCGGCATGCCGACTAGCTAAAACACCGTGCAGAGAGAATCCGCAACAGAGATCCAACATGCGCCTCGTTGGCTGTCGAACCGCGACCGATGCGAGATGCAGCGCCGCATCGCAAACGGTGGGCACGTAGTCTTTGTGAGAGTGATCACGTAAAACCTGTAAGTCTGACGCTAGCCAGACGTCTTCGACTGGGACGAGCAATACCTTGGGGGTCAGCGATTGGTAGCGTTCGGCAATGACACCTGATCGAAGGAAGCAATCGATCAAGCCCTTGGGAAGTACTTTGCGAGCTGCGACGACATCAATTTCGCGTCCGAGAAAGAATAGTTGTGCGAGGCAATCGAATGCGCTATCCGAATCTTGAAAAGCTTCCACGACACCGCCAGGCGTCAGTTCGGCCGGCGGCGGAACGAGTAATCCCGATCGCTCTCGAAGCCGACTTTCCGTGTATTCGGCATCACGAAATGTGTCACGAACCAGCTTGGCATCTTCAGAAGACAGCGGTTTTAGTGTCGACGTGTTGAGCATCAAGAGTTTGGGAGTGTGGGGGCACGTAGGAGTGAAGTGACTTGAACGTGAGCCGGGAATGTAGAGAAAGTGAGAACCGGATTGTCAGCGGTTGTGACTTGACGTGAGGCGTCGTGATCGTTTGCTAAGCGGGTTTGATCGCCGCGACGAGGTAACCGACGACCGGGACTTTTCCCTCGTTGCGAACATGGGCGTCGCGAATTTCTTGGACGATGAATCCTGAGTCGTTCAGCCACTGGGTCACGATCTCTTTGTCGTGCTGGTAGCGGCCACTAAGTCCGAGTCGAAATCCGGTTGAAGATCGTTCCGATTGAGCGTCATCCATTTTTTCGAGACTGAAAATCAATCCTCCGCCTGGACGAAGCACCAGCGCGGCGGCTTCAATCGTAGATCTTAGATCGCCAATGTAGATAAACGTGTCGGCCGAAAACGCGAGATCGAAACTACGATCACAATACGTCAGGTACTCGGTCAATTCGCCATGAACGAGGTCGTCATAACCGCCGCGTTTTTCTGCCTTGGCGAGCATCTCTTTCGACAAGTCGACTCCGACCAAGTCATTGGCCAGTCCACGTAGGTGTTCGGCGCACAATCCGGTTCCACAGCCTAGGTCGACAATGTCAATCGTTTCTTGTTCGTGTGCGGCTAGGAAATCTGCTGCCATCTTTCCTAGTAGCTCCGGAACTTTGTATTTCAAGTCCGCGAGTACCATATCGAATGAAGCGGCAAAGTCATCGAAGGTTTCTTGGACGAACTCCATCGAAACACGCTCGGGGGCTTCGTCTAAGTCACCACAAACGACAAGGTAATGTTTCGCGATTGGATCGTCGGGGGTGATTTCCAAGCACTGGCGATAGACTGTTGCCGCGTCGTCCATCCGGTCGAGTGATCGCAACGCCATCCCAAGGTGATGTAGGATTGACGTTCTCTCTGGTGCAAGTTCACTTGCTTTGCGGAATGCCTCGATCGCGTCCTCTGATCGACCAACTTTATGCAGGGCATCGCCAAGCGAGTCCCAGCCGTCGGCGTTGTCGACTTCTAGCTCGGTCACCTTTCGATAGGCATCTTGGGCTTCAAGAAGGCGATTGGCACGGCATAGCACGTGACCAAGGTTCAAATAGGCTTGTGTGTAATCCGGACGAAGGTGGACAGCGTTCTCGTATGCCTTAATGGCGTCGTCGTACCGATCCAACTCGACCAGCATGTTTCCCAAGTTATTGAATGTCACCGGTTGTTCGGGGTACTTGGACAACGCAAGTTCTGTCCGTTGGACGGCCAACGACAAATCGCCCAGCTGGGCCGCGATCACCCCCATCAATTGAAGAGCGTCGGCATGGTCGGGATCCAACTGCAAGACGGCTTGGTAAAACGCCTCTGCCTCGGTCAGTTCACCAGCGCGATGAAGCTCGATCGCCTTGTTCAGGTTTTCTTTGATCGTCAATTCGGCTTCGTCGCTGCTCATCGTTTTCTCCCTCGTCGTCACGGACTGTTTTCCGGAGCGGCCCCATCGGACAAACGGACCGGCTAGAATCGATAAATCGACCTTTACCGTTGTAGGCTTCAATGCCAGCGATTCTTTCAATGCAGAAAGCAGAGAACTTGACGCCTGCCGGACACAAGACGGGTAGAGTAAGAAGTTCAGTGAAAATGCGCTGTGTGCGGCGGAGTCAAAGACAGCGATGAAGATTTGACCGATGCACGCAAGAAAACATCAAAGATGACGAGGTGATCGGTGGCAATTCAGTTGGAGGCGATCTTCACGGCAGGTGGCCGACCACTGATCGATGTGCTGACGCACTGCGTCTACTCGATCAACGCCGATGCATTGTTTCTTTACCTCGTTCGCGAGTACCGATTTAAACCGCAAGCGAAAGCGGCTATTGCTTTACACGACGTGTTTTGTAACCCGCAATCACCTGCATGTATTTCGCAGTCGACAATGATCATCCCTAAGGATTGGCGTCTGGCGCACTCGATCGAACCGTTTCGTCAGGCAATCGAAGCCGTTAAATCGGTCGATCAGTCGGCGAGCGACGATTCGAGGTCAGGTTCCGAGTCGGAAACGGAAGACCATTCATCTGGCGACGACAACACCCCGTCAGATGGTTGTGTTGCGATCGATATACCACCACGACATCTGTTTGACCACGTTGTCGATGCGATTCGACGTGGCCCATCTCCGGCGATTGCGTCTCTTCAACAGTCGTACGACCCCGGGAAAACGCCGACTGGAAACTTACCTGGCGGCGAACTAAGTGCCGTCCAGCGCGCTTTCGTCGATTACCAATGGTTACCGTCGGTGCGTCCGTTTTTGGTCGCCGCCGGATTTTGGCGGATCGCAACGATCGGCTAACCGAACTTATCGGTGCAACGAACTGTGATGAGGCGTTAAGCGATATTAATGACGGCTTTGATCACGCCGGTTTCTGGCTTGGTGTAGGATTCGAATTCACTCAACACGCCTTCCATGTCGGTCCGGTGAGTGATCCACGGATCGGTGTTAATCATGCCCATTTCGATCAAGCCAATGATCCGAGTGAAATCGCCAGGGAGTGCGTTTCGTGACGCGACGATCGATGCTTCGGGTTTGTGCATCGCTGGGTGCCGAAAGTTGACTTCGTCGGTTGTAATTCCGACGTAAACCAAACTTCCCGTGGGAGAAAGGTAATTCAATGCACCAGACATCGAATGGCGGTTTCCGGTCGCATCGACAATCGATTGGTAGAAATCGCCGCCGGTGATCTGTCGCATTGATTCAAGTTCTGAACCGTCACCGACAAAACGGACAGTGTTTTCGATCCCGTAGTGATTCCGCACAAAGTCCAGACGATCTTGGTTCATATCCATCACGCTGATCCGGGCGCCGGTCAGCTTGGCAAATTCGAGCGTCGCCAGTCCGATCGGCCCCATCCCGATAATCAACGCATGATCAGCCGGTCGGGGATTCGCTCGGTCATTGGCGTGACAACCGATTGCAAGCGTTTCGACGAGTGCCAATTGGTCGTAGGATAGTTTCGCCGAGGGGTGCAGTTTGTCGGCACGAATCAAGAATGATTCGCACAAGCCACCGTCGCACATCACACCGATCACTTGAAGGTTTTGGCAACAGTTGGTCGCGCCGCGCCGGCAGGCATAACATTCCCCGCAATTCATGTAGGGCTCGATGCTGCAACGATCACCTGCGGAAACATTCGAAACGCCTTCGCCAACGGCAACGACTTCGACGCCAAGTTCATGTCCCGGTATTCGAGGAAAGTCAAAGAACGGAAATTTTCCTAAGTAGCAACTGATGTCCGTCCCGCAGACTCCCATTCGGTGTGTCTTGACCAAAGCTTGTCCAGGCCCGGGGGCTGCCGGTGCGTCGATCTCGATTGGCTTTAACGTCTTCACATCGCTGATTTGAATGGCTCGCACGATTAGTTTTGCTCCAATCGATAGTATTTGATCGCGTTGGTCGATAACAGTTGCTCTTGTTCACTCTCTGTCAATTCGGCGGCAAGCTCGCGTACAGTTTTTAACCACTGTTGATATCCCGTTCTCAGCAAGCAAACCGGCCAATCGCTTCCAAACATCAACCGTTTCGGCGTGAATGCTTCCAGAGCGGTATCCCAGTAGGGGCGAATGGTGTCGATCGACCACTCCGAGTCACGAACCTCCGTTGCAACGCCAGAGAATTTGCAGACGACGTTTTCACTTTCGGCCAGCTTTAGAAGATCGTTCTTCCACTGCATGTGAAAATCAGCTGCGCGGATCGTTGGTTTGGCGATATGATCGAGGACCATAGGAATGTTTGGATGAGAACGGACAAATTTTACCGACGGTTCGAGATGCTTTGCAAAGATCAAGACGTCGTAAACTAGGTCGCGTCCTTCGAGCTGGGCGATGCCACGATTGAAGGCTTTACCGAGAATGAACTGGTCATCGAACTCATCTTGGACGACGTGTCGCAAACCCCTCAGCGCTTTGTTTGCGGCGAAGCGATCGAGTTGAGAAGCGACTTCGGGAGAGCGGAAATCGACCCATCCGACGACGCCACGAATCAGAGAGACGTGTTCGGCCAAGTCCAGCAGACTCTGGGTTTCATTCAGTGATTGGCGGGCTTGAACGGTGACGAATCCATCAATCTCGTTCTCTTTCGCGAGCAATTGAAGCTGCTCGGACCAGAAATCTTGCTTTAGCACAGACATCTGATTACTGATCCAGGGATACTCCTCTGAGGAGTATTGCCAAAGGTGGTGATGGGAATCGATCAACATTTCCGGGTGACTCGACGCAACGTGCAGGCTAATACCAACCAATAGTTTCGCGGAACAGTAAACGTGAAGTTCGTGTGTTCGACAAGGCGTCACCTTCGCTCTGGTTCTGCTTCTGCCGTGTTTTGTGTGCAATCAGAAGTAAACGCATAACCCGCATGGGCAGCAAACCCATACGCATTTCACTGACACTCCAGTGAGTCGCCGCTTGCATCCGATGTTTTCCGTACGGCAACCGAGAAAGCGACCGTCGAACTCGACCAACCTCACCCTTCCCGTCGGGTTCGGAACAAGCGATCGCAACGTCGTTGTCGCGGCACCAATCAAGAATCAAAAACTGTAAGAAACTCCATGTCCGATTTTGCTACTCCCCAGGTCGACCCTGATTTGGCTGACGTTAAAAAGGTACGCAAATCGACCACTCGACGAACCGACGCGGCACAATCTCCGCTTGAGACCTACTTGCGCGAGATCAACGAAACGGCGCTGCTAACGGCCCAAGAAGAATTGGATCTCGCCGCCCGCATCGAAGCCGGCGACGTCGAAGCACGTGACCGAATGGTCCGCGCCAACTTGCGTTTGGTCGTCAATATTTCGCGCGGCTACACCGGCAAAGGTCTTAGCCTGCAAGACTTGATCGAGGAAGGCAACCTCGGATTGCTTCGAGCCGTCGAAGGGTTTGATCCGACGGTCGGGACTCGCTTTAGTACCTATGCGAGTTACTGGATCAAGCAGTCAATCAAACGCGCGTTGATCAATAGCGCCAAGACGATTCGCATTCCCGCCTACATGGTTGAGCTGTTGAGTAAGTGGCGACGGGCGACGGCGCGTCTGAGCGAAGAACTCGGCCGAACACCGACCAACGAAGAAGTCGCGCGTGTTCTGGGACTGCCTAAAAAGAAGTTGCCGATCATTCGCAAAGCCATCCGGATCAGCAACAGCACCCCACAAAGCGACCAGAGTGAATCGGGGTGGTCGCTGGGCGAGATGGTCATGGATGAGCGTCTAAAAAGTCCCGATGAAATGCTGCTCGACCACGACATTTTGCATCATGCGATGGAGCTACTTGATGACCTTGAAGAACGCGAAGCCATGGTGCTGAAGTTACGGTTTGGCCTGGATGGCGCCGAACCGAAGACACTGAAAGAAATCGGCGCCGAACTCGGTTTGACACGTGAACGAGTTCGCCAGATTGAAACCGAAGCACTTCGACGACTTGCCGATGGATTGACCGATCCACGAGAACGCTTTCGCGGGTAGGCGATGACGTCTCACTACATCCGGCCACCTATGTAGGTCCTGGTCCTGATGCCGTGGGAGGAAAGGAAGGCGATCGCTTCGGTGGTCAGACCGCGGATGAACACTTCACCAAGATTTGGCATTTCCGCAAGTACCGCGATGTCGTTGGCGGAATAGCTCTTTCCACCGTGGATCGAAAGATACTCCAAATCTCTAAGCTGCCCGATACTGTTCCAATCTGATTCGCTTAACGGCACTGTTCCGGTCACCGTGAGTGAATTTAGCGTCATCTGTGACGAGAACTGCAATGGCGTCACATCTCTTCGCGCAATCGTTAGGCGTTGCAGACGCGTCAGTCGCGGTAAGTAACGCCAAGTCATTGACGAGGCTGGCACTCGAAGCGATCGCGAAAAGCCTAGCATCACGCACGCCCGCAAGTAATCTTCAAGCGGTTCAGAGGAGTCAAAAACGATCGAGTCGCAACCGTTGTTGATGACCTTGTGAATGTCCAATCGCTCGCTAAGTGAATTCTTCCAGCGAATTCTTACGGGCCGTAAACCCGCGAATGTAAAGACGACCTCGTTGTCTCTGACAGTCATCGATTGTACATGCCCTGGGAGCCAATCACAGAAATCCGCGAGCGTCAATCGATCATCATCGGAGACATCGAATGGAAGATAAAATCGGAGTTCTCGATTCGGGCGATGGTCGAGCGAATGCAGTTCTTCGGCGTTGATCTTGCAAAACTGAAAATCCAGTCGAAACATCAGCATCTGATTCAGCTTTTCTAGCCCGGCCGTATCCAAGTCACAATCGCGGAAATGGATTTCGCGGACTCGATAGAAATCATGTCGTAAGAAATGATTCAATGACCTCGAGTCTGCTTGTTGGAAGTAGCAAGGACCGACCGGCTCCAGAACCGGGATGCGAAGTAATTTGTTGAGATCCTCTTCGCCGAGTCCGAATTTGCCTGACATGAATCTTGGCGAAAAAATCAGCTTTTCCAAAGCTGGGAAATCACCACACTCGGCAATTCGATCCACGTCAATCAAAGTCGAGTGGATGTCTAGAAGCCGCAGGTCGGGCAATTCTTTGAGATAGCCTAGGGCTTTAGCCGTGATATTACGGTTGCCCCAAATCGAGAGCCGTTTAAGCTTGCGGCAGGGCACTAAGTACTGCAAGTCTTCGGAACGAATCTTCGTTCGTTCCAAGTACAAGCGTTCCAAACTGGTAAGCTTGCCGATGGTTTGCAAATCGCCACCGGCGACACTACTGCGAGCCAAGCGAACGGTGACTGGCGTCGCGAAATAGTGATTCGTACGCTCGTGAATACGATCAAGAAATCCGCTGCGATACTCAACACGACCGCCTAGTTTTTCGATGTAGCGGACGACGGCATGGACTTCGCGCCGTTGTTTGTGCACGACACTAACGATCGCGACGATGACGGCGAGTGCTAGAAGACCTCGAAGCGAAAATCGGAAGCGTTTCATCGAGCCCCACCGGTTCAATCGAAAGACTGTCGAGTGGGACCAGTCTAGCACCGGTAGCTTTCGAGATGCAAATCTTGGGTATCGCTTGATCAGTCGACGCGAACGCTTCGATGGCCCCGTGGATTTTGAAGGCGTTCAAATGCCGCGGCAAATTGTTTGCCTAAATCGATGTAGCCTTCCGAGTCGTAATGCCAGGGATCGGAATATTGATAGTCATCGGTAGAAATCACCAGCTCGGCACATCGATCGCCTTCGACGAAGGCCTGTTGCTTTTGACGTAAGGCATCGCCATGCGTCCAAACTTTGCCTGATGGGTTGTTCCCGCTATCGGAAATCCTTCCGATGACGACAGGCAAATCGTCCTGATGCAAGGCAGCACGCAGCAAATCCATCAGACGCTTCAGGTTGGTTCCGTAGGCGTCGGCAGTTTCTAAGTCGATCGTTGCGTCGCTCTCCCCTTGCATCCAGGCGATGCCCGCAGGAATTAGGGTGTCATCAATGCCATCGTTGTCGATGTCAACGTCTGCCAGCGCGTTTCGAATCGTTGCCAGGCAATGGTCGTATTGATTGACGTCACGATGAAGGCCTTCCTCGGCATGGAAATCTGGGTCCCAGCAACCGAAACGCCCCGCAGCATTAATTGCGATGGATGAACCATTGCGGGCGTATTTGATCACCGCAATTTCCCGATCGGGGTTAGCTTTCCTTAATGCATGTAGCATCGATAGCTCCAAGCCGAATCGATCGGAGTATCGGTTGACTCCATTTCGGATTTGAAACCCAGTTCCATGGCCGGGCTGGAGTATCGTCCAAAATCCTTCGCCAGATGCGGCCGTTTGATCCGCCGCGGCGGGGCTATGAAAAATATAGACCCCGGGGAGGCGGCCCGCCAACGAGTCTGGCAACTCATCGACTTTCCCAAAGCCTTCCATATTGGATTGGCCGCCGAGAAAATACAGGTCGAACTCTGCTGCCGGAAGCGTCCGGATGAGGAGCATCGACTCGATCAACGCGATCATTCCGACAAACACTATGACCTGGAGTGGCCTTGAAGGACGCATTGTCAACATGCTGAAACCGGCGAAACATCGGTGGGGAAATGGTGGCCTGCATCGGCCGAGGAAGGGACCGCATTCTAATCGAAACGCAATGCCGGGGGCCGTAGCAGACGGAAACTTTGCGATTCGAAAGATTCCTAAGTCATGCGGTGTTTTCGACCAAGTAGAACCGCAACGTTACCCGCGACCCCGCTGACCGCTATGGTGAGCGGTAGCGGAGCGAGTTTGTAACCCGACTTGACATGATTTAAGCCAAGTAGTTGCAAGTCAAGCAAAGGACGACCTTAGCCGGTATGCCGCTCGCCTCTTCAGAAACGCGTGATACTCGGACCACGCTATGAAGCTGAGTTTCTGGACGTCCCTGTTTTTTCGCGGTGTTTCGATGGGCGACTAACGTCGTTTTCCGCGCCCTTTGCCACGTCCCGAGTTTGATTTCTTGTGATTTTCAACGTTGTTGTCGACTAGGACAGAGACGACTTCATTCCACGTCGGAACAACCGCCCTACGCCGTGGCGAGGCTTTTGCGTCGCCCTCATCGATGTCACCACGATTGCGTCGGGATCGGCCGCGTTCGTCGTCGGAGACCTCTTCACGACTCTTGTTCTCGGCGTCTTGGCTGTGCTCGCCGTCTCGGCTGCGACCGCGCCCGCGTCGTCCACGTCTTCGTCGGCCGCGGCGAATTTCTTCGACCTCGTCATCGTCTTCGTGGTCATCGTCGAAAGCCGAGGTGCTGGACAAGGCGTCTTCGATCTCGTCATCGCGATCGTCGTTTGAATCCTGTAGTTCTTCGGAACCGCGTTGACGCCGTCCACCTCGGCGGCGGCGTCCACGACGTTTTCGGCGTGGACCGTCGGAATCATCATCGTCACTTGAATCGTCAGCGTCAGCATCGAGATCGACGACTTCATCTTCGACCAACTCGGATTCTCGTTTTTCGCTATCGCGGCGATTGCGTCCGCGTCCGCGACCTCGTCGCCGACGCCGGTTGGGCGACTGGTCATCGCTATCGTCGTCCACTTCGTCGAACGGATGTTCGTCTTGTTCAAGTTCTTCGATCGCTGCGTCAAACGATTCTGTTTCTTGATCGTCTTCGCCCATTCGTTGACGCTGGCCGCGCCGGCCACGTCGGGGGCGTCGTTCTTCACGAGCGGATTCCGATCGGCGTGAGCGACGCGATGAGCGTGGGGCATCATCGGCATCGTCTTCATCGTCGCATTGGTCATCGGATGCAACTTCTTCACGCTGCTTGATTGGTCGGTCGGACTCACTCCGTTCTGAAGATCGCTCTTCACGATTGTTCTCGCGACCGCGCCGGCGTCGGGCTTGACGTCGCTTTGGCGCGACGGGCTCTTCTTCGGCGACGGCCTCGGCTTTCTCTTCTTCTTCGTCATCATCGTCCGGCAAGTCGCGGAACGACTTAAACGACAGCGGGTCAAAAGGATCGTCTGCGGGCGGTTCGTCGAATCCAGGCAATCGGTCGGCGGGTTCGGCCGTCCCGGCGTCGTTAGACGCGATCGGCGCCGACGATTCGCTGTTGTTATCGTCACTTTGGTCTTCGATCACATCGTCTGGCTCGGGACCAAGATCAATGCCCAGGCCTTCACCGAAAGCCGTTGCCGATGACTTCGATTTCTTTGGAAGCGAATCATTGCTTTGTCGGCTTTCCACTTTCACCGGCTCGCGGTGTGGTGGCGGTGGTGTCGTGTCTTCGATACCAAGCTGGCCCGCCAAGTCCGACCAGGCTGACGTGTCTTCGCCGGCATCCGAATCGTCGAACAACTCATCTGAAGCGGATACGGTCGTTTCTTGCTGCAACAGTTCCTCGACGACTGGTTCGTCGATCGCCGGCGGTCCTCCGGAGGTCAATTCCTCGATTCCGACGTCTTTGTCTGGGATGCCAAAGCCGGGAAGCTGAGTCACAACGGTTTGGGACGTCAGAGCTTGCAGAACGTCCTCTCCCGATTCGACATTTGTGTCTTCTGGAGTCGCCGAGTCCTGGACGGTCGCGGCTTGACTAGGCGTGGGCTGCAAGTCCGCTTGGTCGATCGCCGCTTCGGCAACCGGCGGCAAGTCGCGAGAGGCCGATTCGTCGTCTTGAGAGGCGTTAGCATCTTGCGGGAGCTGGTCGCCGGATGGATTCGGATCGTCGGAGGCAGCCGGTGGTTGCTCTTTTCGCTCAGCGGGCGTCTTCTTCGGCTGGGGAGGCTGAGGAGTTCCGAGCAACTTGGCGAGTAAATTCCAATTGTCTGACATTCAATTATTCTGCGTATCGTTTTCGAGCCGCACGCTTAATAGTTGCTGCGGCGAAGGGTTGTATTGACGTCGCGACACGATTCACCTGGAAAGTTCGGTTCGACCGATTCTCTTCATCATCTCGTTCAGTTTGGAAGCGATCCGAGGATCGAAACTGTCATGGCGACGACCGTTTTCGTCAGCCCGCACGGAATCAAACGTTCGCACGCGCGGCGCTCGGCGGTGAATTGTGACAGATTCGTGTCTTGCTCGTACAAGTTGGGCGAGAAGTTTTCGTCGTTCGCCCAGCCTTTCGCTCAACCGAGAGGTCAATCTCTGCTTCGACGGGGTGGATTTGTAGTTTCGGCGGCCATCTCAGATTCCGCGATGGCAGCGGTCGGGCTATATGTATAGCCGCGCCGAAACCAATTCCCAAGGGGATTTGCAAACAATCCCCGTGCCGGGGGCCCGTCGATGACTCTGTGTAGCCATGTCATGCCCCTCTGGAAAGCTTCGGTTTCGGCCTTTCCGCCTGACGAGTACTTCGTTCCATTTGATAATGCGGGTTCGATTCATCAGCCGACGGGCATTTGCCCCCAGTTGTTGCACCGAAACCGCGGATAACGCCATGCGGCTAATCCGAAAA
This sequence comes from Roseiconus lacunae, assembly GCF_008312935.1. NCBI lineage: Bacteria > Pseudomonadati > Planctomycetota > Planctomycetia > Pirellulales > Pirellulaceae > Roseiconus > Roseiconus lacunae. Next base: position 47,398 of record NZ_VSZO01000007.1, read on the forward strand.
TCGAGTTGAAACGAAGTACTAAAGGACCTAATCGGCAAAGTTTCCCCGGTTCACCAACACGACTCTCAAATCTAAGCCATCGAGTGACCTCCAGCCTGTTACAGCCGCGCAATGGCGATCGACTGCGCCCCCTCGTCGTATTCGGAACTCGACCAGAAGCGATCAAGTTGGCGCCCTTGATTCGACAGTTTCAACAGAACAGCGGCCAAATTTCGCCGATCGTTTGTAGCACCGGTCAGCACCGTGAAATGCTTGATCAAGTTCTCGGCTACTTTTCAATCACTCCCGATCTTGATCTAGGGTTGATGCGGCCCGGTCAAAGCCTGGCGGGATTGACCGCACGCTGCATTGAGTCAGTGGATGGTGTGATTGAGCAGCATCAACCGGACTGCGTCGTCGTCCAAGGGGATACGACGACGGTGATGGCCTCCGCAATGGCTGCGTTTTATCACCGATTGCCAGTCGTGCATGTCGAAGCCGGATTGCGAACCGGAGACTTGGGGGCCCCCTGGCCGGAAGAGTTCAATCGACGCGTCGCCGGCTTGGTCACAACGTTGCACTGCGCCCCGACCCAACGAAGTCGCCAGGCGCTATTGGATGAAGGCGTTCCCGACAGCCAAGTGCGCGTGACCGGGAATACGGTGATCGACGCCTTGTTCTGGTCAGTCGAGAAAGAACGTGCCGATGATACTCGTTGGCGGTCCAAGTATCCGATGGCGACAGCGGACCGGGTCGTCTTGGTGACCGGGCATCGCCGTGAAAACTTTGGCGGAGGTCTGGAGGCGATCTGCCAAGCATTGCTTGAACTCGCTCGGCTTCACCCCGAAACGCAGTTCATCTACCCGGTTCATCTTAACCCCAACGTCAAAGGCCCGGTACACGCGGCGCTATCCGGTTGCGAAAACATTTATCTTGTACCGCCCGCACAGTACCCAGAATTTGTTTGGTTGATGGACCAAGCCGACGTGGTGTTGACCGATTCCGGTGGAGTCCAAGAGGAAGCCCCTTCGCTGAAGTGCGCCGTTTTGGTTACGCGTGATAAAACGGAGCGTCCCGAAGCGGTTGATGCGGGGCTCGCCGAATTGGTGGGGACTGACCGTGAACTGATTGTTCGTCGGGTTTCGGCACTACTCGAACAATCAAATGGCCGGTCGCAACAATCCATCCAAGATAACCCCTACGGCGATGGTCAAGCATCGCGCCGGATCACCGATTGGATGCTCAGTCAATCGTAGTGTCCCGTTTCGCCGCAAAGTTTGGGTTCGCCGATAGGAAACCAAGCGATTGTCTCAGTTGCGGAAAAGGGCTCGCAAGAAGTCAGCTCTTGGCTTTGGCGATTTCGTTTTCGTCGCTTATCACCCCGGGGACCGCTGCGTGCTGATCGCTGCTTGCTGAATGATAAGCAGGGCTTAGAACCTATGCCCAGTTTCCTATTCGGGAATTATTTCGCTACGGACTAAGTCTTCGAAAGTCTCACGCTTTCGAATCAGCTTTGCTTCGCCGTCCTCGATCATCACCTCGGCGGCGCGTAATTTACTGTTGTAATTACTGGCCATTACAAAGCCGTAAGCGCCGGCGTTCTCGAGAATGACAAAATCGCCGACACGGCACATTGGGAGCGAACGTTGATCGACAAACCCACCTTCGCGTTGGGTGAAGATGTCGCCCGATTCACAGAGCGGCCCTCCAATCACGGCCTGGACCGATTCACGGTCAGCGGTCGCGACGCCGTCGCCGCCGCAGACAGAAATCGGATGGTAAGCCCCATACATCACCGGGCGTGCGAGATCATTGAACCCTGCGTCGAGCAGGAAGAATAGATTGTCACCGACCTTTTTGACGCTGCGAACTTCCGCGATCAGGTAGCCGGATTCTGCCGAAAGAAAACGCCCCGGTTCGATCTCCAGTGAAATGTCGTGTCCGAACGATTCGGCGAGCTGTTTTCGAGTCGTGTCCCAGAGTTCGAAGTACTTGTCCAGATCGACGTACGTTTCTGATTCGCTATATGGCACCGGTAAGCCGCCGCCGGCACTGATCGATGTCAATGTGCGTCCGACTTCCATCGCCGTTCGTCGCATTGCTTCGCAGACTTCGCTCAAGTGTTCCAGGTCAGTACCCGAACCGATGTGCATATGCAAACCTGTGATGGTCACACCATACTGGTCAGCCAAACGTAGGCACTCGTCGATTTGCGAATGCCAAATACCATGCTTGCTTTGCTCTCCGCCGGTGTTGGTTTTTTGGCTGTGTCCGTGACCAAATCCGGGGTTGATGCGTAGCGTGACCTCGGCGCCGGGCCTACGTTCACCCAGTTGGGCAATCATGTCCGGCGATCCACAATTGACGTGGATGTTGTGTTCAAGCACCAACTCCAACGCTTCGGCGTCAAAGATGTCGGCGGTGTAAACGATACCGTGGTCTTTTGCTTCGTAGCCGGCGGCGAGCGCTCGCCGGATTTCGCCCGCACTTACGGCGTCGACGACGACACCTTTGCGCCGCATGCGATCGATGATCGCCAAGTTACTGCACGCTTTTTGTGCGTAACGCACGATGTCGAATTTCGCCAGGTCGTCGATGCGTTGCTCGATCACCGACAGATCATAAACATACAGCGGCGTACCGAAGTTCTTCGCCAACTCGGCAACGGAGAGACCTGCGATTTGATGTCGGCTGGTAGAAAAACTTGGGGTCGCGAGTGTGGCCATGGCTTTGATCGTGCGAGTGTTTTTAAGACAGACAACTCACTATCAAAGCCGGTTCACGCTGCTTTGTCCAGGGAGCGCGTTTTTCGCAGACTTCTCCCTGATCGACCTGTTGATTTTCAGGTTCGCCCTCTCACAAAGTTGCCTTCGACTCCGCAGCAACCGCAGCAAAGATCGCTACATTCACGGGGTGAAGGACGACAAAAGAAAATCGACAGGCTGTGATGCCTCACCGATCGACCGGTTCGCGTCCCGTCCGGCAGAGCTCCGGGACGGGACTCGAAAACGAAGTCAACGTCGCTTCAGCTTCGGCGAATTAGGCGTCGCCGGGATCCTTGCCGTCGGTCCACGGTCCGGCGTACCGCATGTATTCCGGTTCGTTCAACCGGCTACCGAAATCACCGGCTTGCCACCCTGGGATGTGGTTGGCTTGTTCGCGAGCTTGCGATTTTGCTTCCCACTTGGCAGCCCAGCCGGGATCGGTGGTGCTAATGTCACGCGAGCCTTCGTTGACGAAGTACACTTCACCGTTACGGTAACTCTGGGCCCCCAGGTTGACGACGGCCATCGCGGCGGCACCGAGGTCTGGTGGGTTGTTGCACAATTGTGGATCGCCCGCTTCACAAGCATCCAGGAAATTTTCGAAGTGGGCCTTTGTTGTATTCTTCACCGGCGTCGTTGAAATGCGCTCGGGTTCAAACGTCCGTTTCGCTGAATCGCCCTGGGCGGTGACCTGTCGACGTTCGGGGACGAACTCAAAACCGTCGAACGATTCGCCGTTGCCCAGCATGAACGTTCCATAGTGACCTCGGATCAGTTGGTTGACCCGCGATTCCTGGTTGCACATCGTCGCAGTGATCAGACCTTGGACGCCTTCGTTGAAGTCGGCGACCACGGTGGCAACATCGGGAACGTCGCGCCCGTCGTACTCCATGTAGATCCCGCCAGCACCGACAACGCGTCCGGGAACTCGCAACCCAGTCGCTTTCAACATTGATGTGGTTCGGTGCACAAACAGGTCGGTGAACATCCCGCTGCCAAACGGCCAGAACCGCCGCCACTGCTTGTAAACCGCGCGGTCAAATGGCATTTCCGGTGCCAAGCCCTCGTTCTTGCCCAGCCAGCGATCCCAGTCAATTTTCTTTGGCGACATATCGGGTACCAACTTGTAGTACCGCCACTGTCCGAGATCGCTATTGCGGAAGTACTCAGTTTGAAATCCGAGGACTTTGCCGAGCTTACCGTCTTGCAACAGGGCGCGGATCTCGTTCCAAACTGGCAGGCTGGTTGACTGGACACCGACTTGCATGACCTGACCGGATTCACGCCATTTCGCTTCTACGTCGAACGCCTCTTCAACGCTTTTGGTCATTGGTTTTTCGCAGTAAACACTCAGACCGGCATCGAGCGAATCGACGATCTGTTTATGGTGCCAGTGGTCTGGCGTCCCGATGCAGACCGCATCAAGATTTTCCTTTGCGATCATGTCGTTGTAGTCGACATATCGGCCGGGATCGTTCCCCGTCTTTTCTTTGATGTAATCGGCGACCTTATCACGCTGCGTTTCATAGACCTCGGCGACACCAACTAGATCAATTTTGCGACCTTCATTGTGCAACTGACAAAGCGTTTTGACGTGGGCACCAAAGCCGCGGCCACCTGGGCCGATGAATCCGATTCGTAAGCGTTCGTTCGCGGCGGGGGTTGCGCCGGCACTCCCCGGCAAGCTGACGACCGAGGCTGCCCCTGCGGTAGCTCCAGCTTTGAGGAAATTGCGACGATTCGACGACTTGGGCGTCACTTCTTGTTGGCTCATATTGCTTTATCCAAGCGATGTGGGGGTGGGGGTTGAAAGTAGAAGGCGGGTGGCATGACGCTGCCGGGCGGCTTCTATTTTACCACAACCGCCAGCGGCAAGCTGTGTAAAGTACCGGTGCTTCAAGCCAGGCCATTATGGTGAGTTTCCGGTGACGGTTCGCGGTGATATTAGGAGCAGCGAACCCCCTGGATCATCACCAGCAATCTCGCATTACCTATCTTTCCCGAAGTACCGCCGACGATGGCGGTTTATCCCGGCCATGCCTGCCTGCCCTTATCGATCGGCTGAACGTGAAAGCCATCTTTTACGGGATCGTTGTTGTAGAAATAGGCGTAAGCTTTGACACAATCGGAATTGTCACGGTCGTGTTGAAGATTGCCGGACAGTAGCGTCGCCTCGACTACATATCGGTGGTACAAGTCGCTCGGTCCGTTTCCGTCAGTCCCTTCGATTTCATCAAGTACGCACATCACCAGCGGGAGTTCGCTGTCCGGAAAGGTCCATACTTCGCCGATCACCCGCGAATCGCCACGCGTCATCGCGGGATAATCATGTCGTCCATACAGGGTCGCCACGACCCAAGCGGGGTGGACGGAGGATGGCTCCGCCGGCCAGAGTTTTTCTCGGCACTGGCCTCGCTTCAGCGTTCCGTAAACAAAGAACGAATTGACTTGTCGTCGTTCAGTTTCCACTGGTGCTCCTGCTGGACCTTGTCATCGCCCAGGTTTCTTCGTTTCCGGGGCACGCATCGCCGCAAACTGATCACCGAACACTACCATCGCCGCGTCAATTTCGTTCTCGCCGATCTCTTCGAAGATGGACGACCAACGCTCATGGCTGTTGAATCCTAAGCCTCCGACCATCGCCGCATCGATCTGTTCCATCGATTCGGCAATCTGATCGTTAAGAATCTGTTGGGCCTCGATCCACATAGGAATCGCCAGCAATCGCAACACATCGCCGTCGCTGTAGTCATGATTCGCCGTGCGATATGTCTCCACTAATTCAGCCGCGGCGTCACTTAGGTTTTGGCTTCGTTCGCCACGGTCGTAGTCATACAAACCGCACCCGCTGGCTCGACCCAATCGTTTCCGTTTTAGCAGCCCAGGGATCATCGGCGACGGGTCGACGCGTTGGGGAAACGCATTGATGTAAGCCCGGCCGGCATGAAACATCGTCGTCGCACCGATCCAATCGATCAGCTCGAGTGGTGATAAAGGCATTCCGTAGGCCACCGCGACACGCTCAATTTGTTCCGCCGTCGCTCCTCGGCACAGCAGCAGCAACGCTTGATTCAGGTAGGGCGAAAGCATTCGGTTGACAATGAATCCGGGGCCATCTTTGCAACGAATTGCTCGCTTATGGATTGCTCCGGCGTACTCAACCGCCTGTTCGAGTACTTCAGCGTCTGTCCCACCGCCGGCGACAATTTCGACCCCCGCACGTTGATGAACAGGCATAAAGAAATGCATTCCGCACAAACGGTGTGCGTCGACCTCACGCCCTGCGGCGATCTCGTCAATTCTCAACGTTGATGTGTTACTGCAAAGGATCGCATCATTTTGAAGGACGCGGCTAAGTTTACCGAGTAAGTCCTGTTTGACCGCCAATTGCTCCACGACCGATTCGATCACCATCAGTGAAGGCAGAGGTTCGGGCTCCGCTTCCCCTTCCCGCAGTGGAGGTGAGACCGCGATCAAGTGCAGTCCATCAAGTAATTCAGGCAACGATTCGACGTTTCCGCCGTGTTGCGAAAAGTAGTTCGCCGCCTGCTCAAGCGAAGATGCGTTTGCATCACCGAGGCAGAATGCTCGTTTGGCTGCGAAATGTGCTTCAGCGATAGCGACCCCAACCACGCCGGCTCCGATCAGCAATGTTTTCGGTCGGGAATCAGGCCAGGTCGGCATTGACGCTTTCGATGAAGAGGGCAAAACGGATCAGACGAATGGGAACGGGACGTATCTTTGCACAACGTATCTCAACCGACGAGCCGGTTGCCGACGATTTGCACCGTTCCCTTGCCTTGAATCGAACCGCTTAGGATGGATTCTTGCACGTGGGGCGGCAACGCCACTGACTTTTCGGCGGATTGCAGCTCAATTCGCGGCGCTTGCCCGATGAATGATGCCCATCCCGTGAACGTGCTTGGTGGTCCCAGCATCACGTCGGTCTCGGCGAGCGAGTACATGTCGCCGATCGCCGATCCCGGCCCACGAAAGACGCTCAGTCCTTTAAACGATGACTCGTCGATTGCCTCGTGAGTGCAAACCAAAAAGTTGACTTTTCGACCCGGGAACTGCTCACGAACTTGGTGCATCCACCGTGCATAACAGGCATCGTCAAAGTAGTAACGACCATCCATGAAGTTTGCATAGTCGCCGCGACGGATATGGACTCCCACGACAACGTCGCAATCGCGACGAGCGGTCGCCAAACTTTCGTCAACCGCGTTGCGGTCCCTCACACCAAGCGAAAAGAAGTCTTTGATACTGGCCCAATGTTGCATCAGGAACGCATCGCTACGGAACCGCCAGCCCTGAAGGAGTACGACTCGGCCAGAGCGTGCCGCCGATTCAAATTCATTGCCTGCCAAGTCGCATTCGTCGTGCTTTGATAGACGAATGATTTTGAAAGGGTGTTCGCGAAGACGTGCTAGATACAGCGTCTTGGTGCCGATCTCGATCGCATGCATCAGCCGTGTTCGCTGCGCTAGCGAGGGCGGCGAGGCATGTCGCGATGCAGTTTTCTCTCGGGAAGATTTGACGTTCGAATCGGGCTCGTAGCGGCACCAAAGATCATCACTCATTCTGGGAAACAAATGCGCGTATTCGGCGAAACAGGGGTTCCGCAGCGCCACGCCATAGTGCTTCGCCGCCGCGATCAGGTGGGCGAACAAAAACAGACGGTTGCCAAGTTGTCCGTAGCGACGAGCGATAACCAGCATGAATCGGCGGAGGTGATTGGGGCGCAAGTGTAAGGCGATATCAGCTTTTACTCGGACCCGCGCCGGCACGGCAAGCCCGCGCCCGACGGCAAGGCTAAAGCAAACCTGACAAATTTCTCGACTTTGGTGATTGGGCTTGCATCCAATTGACGAAAAATGCGATAGCAAGGGTCGTAGGGCTTGATTGGAGACCGGCCCTGACGATTTGGTCATTCGAAGAAAGAGCTATCGCGATGAAGATCCGTACTGCCGCTTTCGCCGCTGCGGTGTTTGCAACGTTGCTGGTGTTCGCACCGTCCCCGTCCTTCGCCCAAGAATCGGCGCCGGAATTGCCACCGGCTAACCCGGTTTCGCAAGTGATGACCAACCTGAATCCGATGAACTGGAAAATGCCTTCTTTCGGTAGCATCCTGCCGACCAAAGATGAGAAAGATCGGGTCATCACCAAGAAAAACAATCTGGTGACGGAGGTTTCGACGACCGCCAAGCAGAGTTGGCAGCGCACCAAGGAAACTCTGAATCCGATGCGGTTAATCCCAGCCGGGTTCCGCCAAAACAGCACCACGACACAACCGGCTCAAACTCAGAAGTCGGAAGGTTTCTTCAGCAAGCTTCTTTCGCCATTTCCTGAAAAGAAAGATCCCGAGCCCACGGTCACCGACTGGTTGAAGCAAGACCCGGTGAAGTAAGACTGGTTCGGTCGCCGGCGTATTCGAATTTGCGACCGGCGATGCGAAGACGTTTCGATTTGGTCAAATGTTCGGGTGCGACTCATCAGCCGAAGGGCGTTAGCCCCGGTTGTCGCTCCGGAACCGAAATTACTAACACCTTTTAGCTAAACTTAGTTTCAGACGTTGACGAAGCATTCGTTCGATGTCGACGTCAGCGTGCGTTTTATCAACAAGGCCATGCCAGCCAAACGGTGTGGCCTTTGTTTCGTTTCAGCCGGCCAGTTTTCTGAGGCATTCCTTGGGGGCCTGGCTGGGCTACAAACGTGTGTTTGTTCAGTGTCGCACTTCTTCCGCACACTGAGGGCCAGTTTGGATGTAACCTCAGCCGTTCGGGGTTCGCCTCGGAGTTGTGATTCCGCCTTCTGGCAACTCAGGTCTAGGCCCACCGCAAAACGATGATCGTAAGTGTCGCGACTGTCGCTGCAAACACACTTGACGATCTCGGATGCAAGGTTGTACCGCAGCTTGGTATAACTCGTCCGGTTGACAAAACCAGGATGCACGTTGGTTGGTAGCGGCTCCTTCACTCCCTTTCTGACAAGATCGTCAAACCATGGATGATTCCACGCTTCGGCAGATCGCCGACGAACTCAATTTGCCTCTCAAGCAGGTCCGCGCAGCGGTTGAACTGCTGGAAGCCGGAAATACGATCCCGTTTATCGCGCGATACCGTAAGGAAGCGACGGGCACGCTTGATGAAATCGCCCTCCGCGCGATTGAAGACTCGCTTGAGCGTGCGACGACACTGGCGGCTCGGAAACTGACGATCTTAAAGTCGATTGGCGACCAGGGGGTGCTAACCGATGAACTGCGTCGCCAAATACAATTGTGTACCGATTTGAAATCGCTTGAGGCCCTCTATCTGCCGTATAAACCCAAGCGTCGGACTCGTGCAACGATCGCTCGTGAACGTGGCCTGCAGCCGCTAGCCGATTTGATCGTTAGCCAGAAGACGCTGCCGAAGTCGAAGAAGGATTTGCTCGCTTTATACGTTGACGCCGGAAAGGACGTCCCCGATATCGACTCAGCTCTGGCCGGTGCACTCGATATTATTGCCGAGCAGTGGTCCGAGGTTCCAGAGACACGCGCGTGGCTGGTCGATCAATCGAAAAAGTACGGCAAGGTCACCTCGTCTATCAAACGCGGTAAGAAGGACGCCGAAGGCGCCGACAAGTTCGAGCAGTACTTTGACCGACAAGAGTCGGTGGGCCGAATTCCCGGGCACCGTTTGCTGGCGATGATGCGAGGCGCAGGCGAAGGGCTGTTGCGGTTGAATGTGGAAATCGAGGGCGATCGCGAAGTAACGGAACTGAAGCGAAAGCTCGTCCCCAATCGATCATCAGAGTTTACGCCGGACCTGCTTGGCTGCGTCGAGGATTGCTACGATCGTTTGTTGATGCCCGCAACCGAGTCGGCTGTTCTCGCGGAGTTGAAAGAGCGGGCCGACGCAGAAGCGATCGAGGTGTTCGGGAAAAATTTGCACGAACTCTTGATGTCGCCGCCTGCGGGGCCGCGGGTGACGCTGGGGATTGATCCGGGCTTTCGTACCGGTTGCAAGGTTGCTGTGGTCGACGGTACCGGCAAGTTTCTGGAGAACGCTACGATCTATCCGACGGCACCAAAGAACGATACGAAAGCCGCCGGCGTGACGCTATTGAAGCTGATCGAGAAACATTGCGTTGAACTAATTGCGATTGGTAATGGGACTGCTTCCCGAGAAACCGATGCCTTCGTCGGCGAACTCTTGCAACAGCATCGTTTGGATGTGACCAAGGTCATGGTCAGTGAATCAGGCGCCTCGATCTATTCGGCGAGTGATGTGGCAGTGAAAGAATTTCCCGATTTGGATATCACCGTGCGTGGTGCGATTAGCATCGCTCGGCGACTTCAGGACCCGCTGGCCGAGTTGGTCAAGACAGATCCAAAGTCGATCGGGGTTGGCCAGTACCAGCACGACGTCAATCAGTCGCAGCTTCGCAAGTGCCTGGACCGAACGGTTGAATCATGTGTGAACCAAGTTGGCGTGGATTTGAACACCGCAAGCGTATCGTTGTTGTCGTATGTGGCGGGCATCGGTCCGAAACTTGCCGAGCGAATCGTACAGCATCGTGATGCGAAAGGAGAGTTCAAGAACCGCAAGGAACTGACCGCCGTTCCCAAGCTTGGGAAAAAGGCGTTTGAGCAAGCCGCTGGTTTTTTACGCATTCGTGGCGGCGATCAACCACTTGATCGATCCGCCGTTCACCCAGAAAGCTACGCGGTCGTCGAAGCGATGGCTCGCAATCTCCAAGCCGACCTGAACGCGATCGTTGGAAACGCGTCGCTTTGTAAAAATATTCGGGCCGAAGAGTATGTCAGTGATCGGGTTGGGTTGCCAACGGTGAAGGACATTATCGCGGAGCTTGGCAAACCAGGGCGAGACCCTCGTCGTGAGTTTCGGGCCGTGAAGTTTGATGACACCTTGAATTCGATCGATGACCTGCGACCGAATTTGATCGTCGAAGGCGTGGTCACGAACGTCACGCACTTCGGCGCCTTTGTCGACATCGGCGTGCATCAGGATGGGCTGGTACACATCTCCCAGCTCGCCGATTGTTTCGTCGATGACCCCAGTGACGTCGTTTCAGTCGGCGAGGTCATCCGTGTCAAAGTTCTTGAAGTTGATGTCGATCGGAAACGGATCGCTTTGACACGTAAGTTTTGAGCGATCCAAACAGTCGCGTCGGCGGCCGTTGCAAGGCCGCCTGAGGCTCCGTCAAACCGGGCCCAATTGTAGAGAAGCGACCAAATCAAGAAGGGTGACTATCAGAGCCGACGGCCGGATTTGAACCGGCGACCTGCGCATTACGAATGCGACGCTCTACCAGCTGAGCTACGTCGGCGAAAACGCTGTCCCGATCTATCGGTCAGCGGCACTGGCTAGGTCCAAGAAATTACAAAAGGAATGCCGACTCGACCAGGGTGGTTCGTATTGTTTTTTAAAACGACTTTGGATCAAGCGAGTGATCTAACCACAGCGGCGGCCCGACAGAGGAGCTTGTGGAAGAAGGGAGTTGAGCCGAACGCGGTGGCGAGGTCCGCGGCTTTGAAACCGTTTGAGCAAACGTGGGCAGGAGACGGATTTTCCGGGCTGCGACCTAGAAAAAGGTAGAAAAAACTCAGTATCTCAGCGATCGCCGTGCCACGACTCGACAAAAAACTTTTTTTTTGGTAAATATTCGAAATCCTGGGGAGATTCCCCACGCGTAATTTGCCCCAGCTACGGTGGGTTTCGATCGTTGAAACCTCCGGAAGCCGATCCGTCCTTCAACAGCCCATCTATGATCGGGCAGGAGAAACTGGACCTGATGAATGAAGTCGAACTGGACGTCGTCGACTTGAAAGAACTCATTTTGTCGAACAATTCGTTCGGACCAAATGACGTAGTGGAGATTCGTCAGATGATCGCGGAGAACTACGGTCATTTTGCCGAGCTTCGCGATGCCGTGTCCGAGATGGAACACGATGAGAACATCACTCCGGCGGGCAAGACCAAAATGGGTGTCTGCCAATTCCTGCTGGGCCGTTTTTCCGAGTCACTAGAAACGTTGCAAGCGGCCGATGGCAGTGCAACGGCACTTTTCTATGCCGCCCGTTCAATGTTTGAATTGAAACGCTACGACGACGCGATTCAAACATACGAACAGGCACAAAAGGCGGGCTACAACGAAGATCAATGCAAGATCTTTATCGCGGAATCGAATCGTTACGCCGGCCGCATCGAAAAAGCGATGATGCTGCTTGACGATATCTTCGGTCCGGCCGAACAGACTGCCGAATACATGTATCAACGGGCCACGACGGTGGCTTACATGGGTGGGCGTCGCGAAGAAGCAATCACACTTTATCAACGCGCCGTACAAACCGATGAAAACCATGCCGGAGCGCTTTTTGGCTTGGCATGGGAAAATGATCGGATGGGCAACGACGAAGAAGCGATCAAGCTTTACGAGCGTGCCGCCAAAGCGTTCCCGACCGGCGTCGGTGCGTTGATCAACTTGGGATTGATCTACGAAGATCGCAACGAGTTCGACAAGGCGCAAGCGTGCTACAAGCGAATCCTTGACTCTCACCCAGAGGATCCACGTACCCGGTTGTACGTCAAGGATGCTTCGGCAAATGGCAACATGCTGTATGACGAAGAAATGCAGCGCCGCAACGATCGTCTCACCCAGACGTTGGCGATGCCGGTTGCGAACTTCGAGCTGAGTGTTCGAAGCCGCAACTGCCTCTCGAAAATGGGGATCGAGACCGTCGGCGATTTGACGCGAACGACCGAATCCGAGTTACTTTCGAGTAAAAACTTTGGCGAAACTAGCCTGATCGAAATCCGCGAAATGCTGACGTCGAAGGGGTTGAAGCTGGGACAGTTTGCCCACGAGAAGAAGTCGGCCGATCCGCCCGTCGATACCAGCCACTTGTCGCCCGACGAGCAGGCGATGCTGGAGCGACCGATTTCCGATTTGAATCTTTCGGTTCGGGCTCGCAAGTGCATGGCACGATTGCAGCTGAACACGATCGGAGAATTGCTTCGCAAGACCGGCGACGAATTGCTTGAGTGCAAGAACTTCGGTGTGACCAGTCTGACCGAAGTTCGCGAGAAGCTGACCGATCTCGGTTTGAAGCTTCGTGGGGACTGAGCGTCGAACGCGATTGCCCTTTGACGATGTGATCCACAGATCGGTCGGATCTGAGTTTTTAATTCAGGTCCGACCGTTTCTTTTTTGCCCGCCTTCCTTGTCGCTCCATTTTGTTGCTTGATGACTTTCCGCTTCGAATTGCACCACACAGACGCTCAAACGGGTGCGCGGCGTGGAACGTTTCAAACTCCGCATGGCCCCGTTGAAACACCGGGGTTTATGCCGGTCGGAACCCAGGGGACGGTCAAGGGGTTGACGATCGATCAAGTGAAGTCGACGGGAGCCCAAATGATCTTGGGAAACACTTATCACTTGGGATTGCGGCCCGGGCCCGACATCGTTCGTGCCCTCGGTGGATTGCATGCGATGTTTGCTTGGGACGGGCCGATTCTTACCGACAGCGGTGGATTTCAGGTTTTCTCTTTGAAAGACATCAGCAAGATCAGCGAGCAAAGCGTCGTGTTCCGAAGTCATATCGATGGATCGATCATCGATCTGACACCGGAGTATTCGATTGAAATCCAAGAAGCGCTCGGTAGCGACGTCGCGATGGTGCTCGATCACGTCGTCGCCTTGCCGGCACCAAACGAAGAAGTGCAGGAGGCCATGGAGCGATCGATTCGGTGGGCCAGTCGCTGCCTTGAGCATGCCTCCCGTGCCGATCAAGCCAAGTTTGCGATCGTGCAGGGCGGTTTGGATACGGAATTGCGAGTACAGTGTGCCCGCGAACTGGCGACGATGGATTTTGAAGGATTCGCCGTCGGGGGATTGAGTGTCGGCGAGACTCCTGAGGAAATGTATCGCATCACGGGGGCGACGACGCCTGAGCTTCCCGTCGATCGCCCGCGATACCTGATGGGGGTCGGTCGCCCGATCGATCTGCTCGAAAGTGTCGTGCGAGGGATCGATCTATTTGACTGCGTGATGCCGACCCGTAACGGCCGTAACGGATTTGCGTTCACCGATCAGGGAGCGGTGAAGATACGAAATGCAGTCCATAAAACCGACCGGTCGCCGTTGGATCCGACATGCGATTGCTTCACATGTACCCGCCACAGTCGAGGTTACCTGAGGCATCTCTTTAATGCCGGAGAAATGCTCGGACCGAGTCTTTTGTCGCTTCACAACTTGCACTACTACCAACGTGTGATGGCCGGGGCGCGGGCGGCGATCGAAACGGATACACTAACAGAGTACATCGTCGAAAAGAAACGTTTGTGGGGGATGCCGCAGTGAGACAGATCATCGCCGTTGTTCGCCCTCACTTGGCCGAGCAAGTTTTGGAATCGCTCAAGCGCGCACCGTTGGAAGCGATCACGGTCAGTGAAGTCAAAGGCTACGGTCGACAGAAGAGTTACTTGGACGAGTACCAGGAAACTGAATTTTCCGAAGCGTTTCTTCCCAAGGTTGAAATCAACATGTGGGTCGATGAATCTCGCTACGAAGAGATCTTAGAAAAAGTTGTTGCGGCAGCGAGAACCGGCAGGATTGGCGATGGCAAGGTCTTCACATTGCCCGTCGAAGTATTCCAGTAACGATCATTCGCAATACGTCCGGCGAATTGTGTAACGTCTGAGTGTCCCGGTGAAGTCAAATGTCTGCATTCGGCTTATCCACGGACCGGCGTCAGCCTCAGTGGTTGCACCGAAACCGTGGCTGAGGTCATTGATCTATTTCCTAAAGTTGAACTGGATCAAAGCGTGGGTGTGATACATTTACGTTGCCTCGGTCCGAATCTTTTGGGATTGGGCAAAAGATCGACACCTGATTGGCTCCTGCTTTCTTACGGGCTGTCCCTGTTGCGGGGGCGCTTTTTCTTGTTACGTGCGGCAGGCTTGGGGAGCGACATCCGGACAAGCGTTTTCCTGCATCCGCCGGTGCTGACATGGGAATGAGACGCAGAGAAATTGGAGAAAGCTTCAACGAGTACCAAAACGACAAACGGGGCGAAGTCCGACAAGAATAGCGAACACACCGTGAGTGCTGATCTCATCGAATTCAGGCACGATTAAAATGGTGATTCGCCGTCGATGTCGCTGTCTACGCTTTGTCCAGCGGGAGGTTGGACTCCGAAAGGATCGTCAAAACTCGCCCCAGTCGTTTCCGCTTCCGGCTCTGGCCGCGAAGATCTGCTTTCCGTTGTATCGAATTGATTGGCCGATGGACGGATGCGGGTTGATGACGCCTCAGATTCTTCGCTCCGCATGTGCCCAGAATGATCATTCGTCTTAAGGTAAGAACCTGACATCAACCGATCTTCACGCCCCTCACCGGCCTCAATGATAATCGCGGACTCTGCCAGTAGATGTTTGTCCTTAACGTTGATCGCGAAGCAACGTGTTTGACAAAGTCCACAACCGACACACTTATCGGCGAGGACAACAGGTGCGGCAAACCCGGTTCCCTCGACCGGACGTCCTTCCGAGTCGACCTCCACGCCGACTTGCGTGTATTCGATTGCATCGTATCCCGCCGCCTGGCATTCTTGGACGCACAGGTCACATGCCTCGGTACCGGCATAGGGCAAGCATGTCGATTCATTGACAATCGCGAGCCCCATTCTTGCCGCTTTCTTCTCTTCGATCGGAAGCGCCCGAATGGCCCCCGTGGGACAAACCTGACCGCAGGCGTTGCAGCTCGATTCGCATCCGGCCCAGTTGGCATTCACCATCGGCGTCCAAAGACCTTCGAGTCCTTGTTGGAAACTCTCTGGTTGGAGCACGTTGTTCGGACACGCCTTAAAGCATTCTCCACAACGGATGCACATCTCGAGAAACTCTTGTTCCGGGACGCTTCCCGGAGGACGCACAGGAAGAAAAGGTCTCGGATCATCATTCCGGTTAATCACGGGAAGGGATCGAGCAGATTTCGCTCCGAACGTTTTGGTGCCGATCGCAACAGCCGAGCCACCTGCGATTGCTGCGGCTGATCCCGCCGCCAATGAAAGAAAACCTCGACGTCCTAACTCAGTCTCTCCTGTCGGCGGCTCATTGATGACTTTTAGTTCAACCACATTGGATCGTTCGACAAACTTGATCGCGTGGGTCGGACAGACCCCGGCACAGGTCTGGCAGAGAGTGCAATCGGTCACGCGAGTAGTAAAATCCGGCTTGATCGCGTCGAAGGGGCAGATCTCGACACACTTGTTGCAATGAATGCAGCTTGATTCGACCTTACGTTCGGTAACTCGAAATAGATTCCCAAGCGAAAACACGGCGCCGCTGGGACATACATATTTGCACCAAAAGCGAGGACGAAGTAGCCCTAACGCAAGCACCGCAGAAAAAAGCAGGATCGAAACAAAGTGCCCGGCATTCAATGAGGGGACAAGGTGCCAGCCACGCGACCATCCATTTTGAAGCGGATCAACAATGAATAGCATCCCGCGCGTAATGACCGGAATCGCGGAAAAGAATCCAGAGACAAGCACACCAAACATCGCCGCAACCAAAATTCCAGCGAGCAGGTAGTACTTGATGTGAACCCACCAACCATCACCAGAAACTCTGAATCGCTTGGTTCGTCTTCCGACAGCCCAGTCGAACAAGTCGATGGTCGTTCCCAAAGGACAGAGATAGCCACAAAAGCCGCGTGGAATAAAGACGCAGACAATCAAGATTGCAGCCGCGCAGCCCAACGACCAGACCCAACTTCGTGAAGCAATTGCGGTCGAGAGACTCACGAGAGGATCGAGCATTAAGAACGATTCTGCTGGCAAAAACTCTTTCCTGGCAAGACTGTTTGCGTAATGACTGGGCCATGCCGAGGGATCAATGTCCGTCGCCGTGTAGACTTGAAAGCTGGACATTCCCGTGACAAGGTCTAGATAGTGTGGGCTTAATTCGGTCGTCGACGCGAGCTCAATCGAATCCCCCGAATCTGATAGCACGTAAAACTCTGCCAGTGAATCAAATTCACCATCGACGTTGGTTGTATCACTCGCGGAACGCACAAAGATCGGATCGTTGATGCCGATCTTCGCGTCGCGCTGATCGATCAGGAAGGTAATGGCACCGCTTTGTTGATCGAACGATTGATATGTCAGATTGCCAATGCTTTGGATCGGAGTCGGTTTTGCGTGATACGGCCAACAGACATAAAAGAATAACCAGCAGAACAGAAGAAGGCAGATCGCTTGGCTAAACCGACGCAGAGGTGATGCGACCCACGAGATCCCCAGCTTGCGAAGCAACGTGCGCGCGCGACCTCGCTTTTTCTTGTTCCAATCTGAATGCATGCCCGGCGTCAGCCGCCGCAGAAGACGACCGCCAATCGATTTTGCCGGGTTCGATTCTTTTGTGCGTTTGATCGCGGGTAGGAACCAGTCGACACGTATCAATGCCAAGGAACGCTGGTCGCCCCAAGCGGTTTGAAACAGCGTCAATCCGAGAAAGCCACTGATCCCGGCAAGTAGCCAACCGGCGGCGATTCCTCCGCTACTCCATTGTGCGACAGAGCCCCATTCGAGAGCGAGAGACAAGGTCAGCAGTGTCGCTAAAATCAAAAATGCGACCGCGAGGGATCGCTTTCGACGGGCCATGCTAGGTGAGTGTTTCATGGTGCGTCCACCAGTTGCAGCAGGCCGAGTTGCCACGTGATATCACCGTATTGGCCTCGCTGATATTCTTGATCGTTGGCTCCTTGGAATATCAGCTGGACCGATTTGGGATCGATTTCAAGATGCTGATTGTATCCAGATCGAAGGATTTCGCCGTGACTGTAAGATGTCGCCCAGGACTGGTCTTGATTGACCACATTGTTGACCGAGACCGCGGGATTGCCTCGGGTCGCGGCTAGTGGTCGCCAGGGTCCAGCGGGGTGAATGGCGGTAAAGAATTTGAAGTACCGACGTCGTCCGTCCTGTGCCTCGACGAGCGTTAAAAATTGGTCCTGCCCGAGCATCTTGTAGGTGTGGCTAGCTTCAAAAAGATCTGCCTCCAGCACAACCTGTTGTGCAGTCCAATCACCTTGGGGAAACCTATTCAAAGCGGTTTGGGAGTGCCAAATCCGGCCGTCAAGTGAAGTGAATAGCAAGTGCGCATGTGTTTGATCACAAATCACCCAATAATCCAATCCGGCTTTTTTCCCTTCTGGTACGACATACAGAGGTTCGGGCTTTGACCACGAAGTTGGGGCATCTATCGTCGCCGTATAAGAATAGCAAGGGCCGTATTTGAGTCCCCTAGATTCGTCGGCAGCCTGGTAAATGAGATACCAACGCTGATCGGGTTCGAAGAAAAAGATTTGAGGCGCGCCGTGGTAGTCCATAGTGAGATCCAGCAGGTGCCAATCCGCTTGGTTGGCTTCGGACCATTTGTCGAAGTTGCAATAGCCAATTCTGATCCGCCCCTTACCAGTCTTCTGATTTCGGAGGGTACAGAACAGGTGCCACTCACCGTCGAAACGGACGACACTGGGATCCTTGACGGCAACCCATGGTGCTTCTGAGTTTGGCAGACGCTCTTGCGATACCGAGAGTATCGGTGGCCCGACCTTCCAGTGAAACTTTCCTGTTTCCCATACCGAGTCCTGTGCATCCACCACGGAGTTCAAGCTGAATGCCAACGTGCAATATCCCACGACTGATGCGATAACGATCTTCTTCTGAATCATCATTTCGCTCCTTGAGCAAGCGCGCGTGCGGTCGCATTGACGATCGCTTGCGAGGTGATCGTCGCCCCGCTCGTACCATCGATCTGACGCACACCTTGGGTATCGATGATCTGTTTTGGTGTATCGGTCAATGCCGCATAGAACTGCTTCTCCTTGTGGCGATTGACTTCAACATTTTTGATCGTCTTATTGGCAACCGTGACACGAACTTCCAAGTCCCCGTTGTAGCCTACGGCAGTGTCGGTGAATGTTCCGTCGGCCACCTTGGTGACATCTGCTTTGTCAAACAATTTGATCGCATTGATGGAATCTCTCGCGCGACCTTTGTAACGCTGCAAGTACTCTTGGTTGCGGGCGCGGTTGCGATCCAGGATTTGTTGATAGTAGGCGATCGCTTCGTCATGACGCCCTGCAGAACGCAATGCATCACCGGCATTTAAGAACGCCTCATTGAACGCCTGGGTGCGCCCATATTGGTCGGCTATTTTTAGTGCGGTATCAAGCTCATCCATTTCGCCGAGTAATTTGATCGCGTCGACATGCAAGCTTTTTCCTCTCAGTAGCGCCATTGCCATCGGTTTGCTCCCGAGTCGGTAGTAGCACTCCGCGAGATGGATGCCACCTTTCTGATTGACCTGAACGTTGGCCTTTTGGAACCAGTACGCTGCGCGTGGATAGTCTTGGAAGAGCACGAAATATTTATCTGCCAAGGACGCGTAATCGCGCTGAAGCAATTCTCGGTTGCTCGTGTGTTTGTCGATGCAACCGTAGATCAGCTTGATTCCCGATCGCCAACGCGATGGATTAGGGTTCACTCGGCCCCAGAGAAACTGGCCAACATTTTTAGATTCGTTCCAAGGACCCGACGGTTTTATGGGCCAGGTCAAGTCAAGGGTGTTCGGGTAGTTATCCGGCGTTCCGGCAAGCCAGTCGGGGTCGCTGGAGCCGACCGTTTCAATGATTTGTCTAACTTCCTTTGACGACCGAATCACTGCTTTGTTGTGCGCCGTGTCAGTTGTGGTCACGGGGCCACTGTTGCTGGGCAAAGGATTGATGACGAATCGTTTTCCGTTGAAGGTAACGGCATGGATTTTAGAATACTGATACGTCCGAGCGACGGATTGACCAGCAATGATTGATTGAAAATCAAATTCCTTGTCCGCTTTTCGAATTTCAATGACCTTCCCGGAGAGCGTCGTTCCGTTGAGAAATTCGACGCTGTCCTGCGACCAAGCGGACTGGGCAGCGGTGACGAAACAGAAAAGGCAAAGCCATCGGATCGTTTGGGTTGCCGAGGATAAAATGGATTGGATCGTCGGGCGAATAGGTGGTTTAGAAACAGACATCAGTTATGAGACGCTCCCGTGGATTGGTGCGGAGAAGCTGGGGACGGAGGTTGTGGAGGAAGGAAGATCGCTGACGTCGATCTCGCCTTTGACTGAACGGAACGAGTGCGAGTCCTTGGCAATCGATTCGGGCGCGAGGAACCAAAATAGGCCGGGACGGAGAAGAAACTCGGCCAGTGTAGCGGTTATCAATCCGCCAAGGATTACGGTCGCGACGGGAAACAGGATTTCTTTGCCAGGAAGATGTCCACCGATCACCAGCGGTACCAAGCCAAGTCCTGTCGTGAGTGCGGTCATCAATACCGGGGCCAAACGATCAAGGCTGCCTTCGATGATTTGGTCTTTTCCGATCTTGCCTTCGTCTTGACGATCAAGGTAAGTCGAAATTAGTAGAAGGCCATTTCGCGCGGCGATGCCCCCGAGAGAAACAAAGCCAACTGTAGCCGCAACAGAAAATGTTTGGCCGGTGAACGAAAGTGCGAAGATGCCGCCAACAAAAGCAGCCGGTATTGCGATCAACAGTTGAAAGGCAATACTGATCGAGTGGTACGTGGAATAGAGAATCAGAACGACAACGAGGAATACAACGCAGCTAAGCAAGAAGATTCGACGATTGGCTTGCTGCTGGGCTTCGAATTGTCCCGCATAGGTAACGAAGTAGCCTTGAGGCAGAGCGACTTCGTTGGCGACCCGACGCCGAATTTCTTCGACGACGCTTCCCACATCGCGCCCAAGGGTGTTCACACGGATGACGATGCGTCGCCGGCCGTCTTCACGGTTAATCGTGTTCGGTCCGACAGCTTCGTAGACAGTTGCAATAGCGCCGAGTGGGATCCGTTTACCATCTGGCAACTCGAAAGGAATCCGATGCAGATTGTCGAGGTCACGTCGTTGGGTTTCGTTCATTCGTAGCAAAATTTCAAACGACTTCTGGCCATCAATCATTTCCGAAACCTCTTTGCCATGAATCGCCGTTTCGATGAATTGATTCACAAGGCTTGCCGGCACTCCATAGAACGCCAGCATCTCCTTTTTCAACTCGATCCTAAACTGTGGGATTGGTTGCTGCTGTTCAACAATCGGTTCAGCGATCCCAGGGATAGACTCGATCGCGTGATGGACATGCTCGGCTTGCTGCCTCAGAATATGGAGGTCGTCGCCGAAAATTTTGATCGCAATTTGGGCAGTGACTCCGGACATCAGATGGCTGATTAGGTGTGCGATCGGTTGTTCGACCTCGGTTTCTACGCCAGGAACATGCTCGACGGCTTCTTGCAGGACTTCGATCAATTCATCGCGCCGCAAACCGCTATTGGGATTAAGCGTCAATACATATTCGCTGATGTGAACGCTCATGACATGCTCGTCTTGTTCGGCACGTCCGGTACGACAGGTAAACCATAGCAATGGCGCGGTAGGGTCTTTTTCTGACTTGACTAGCTTGGCGAGATTTCGATCGGCGATGCGACTGAGTTCGCGGCTTTCGGCAAGTGAGGTTCCTGGTGGTGCAAACAGGTTGACTTGTGCCGCGCCTTCGTCAAACGGTGGCAAGAAATCTCGCCCCATAGTCCAGGCAAGCTGGCCTCCGGCGACGCATGCGATCCCCAACGCGGTCAACGCAATGGTCAGTCCGACCGGCTGCATGCTGAATCGGATGATCGGCCGACATGCCTTCTTAAGCTGACGCAAGACCCAACCGTCGTCTGCCTTAGAGGTGACGTTTGCATTGGGAAGCAAGAAATACGCTAGCACGGGTGTCACGGTCAGGGAGACCAACGTCGATGCACAAATTGAGACGATGTACGCGACGCCGAGTGGAGTGAATAGCCGACCTTCCATTCCTGTCAGCGCGAATAGGGGAGCGAAGACAATGACGACCAGCAAGGTGCTCACGACGATCGCACTACGGACTTCTACACTGGCGTCAAAAATGACCCGCAAAATTGCACATGGCTGCGCCCTTTGGGCGTTTTCTTTAAGTCGGCGAAAGATGTTTTCGACATCCACAATCGCGTCATCGACCAACTCCCCTAATGCGACGGCAAGACCACCAAGTGTCATCACGTTGATGGAAAGCCCCATCCAACGAAATACAATTGCGGTTACTAAGACCGAAAGAGGAATGGCGGTAAGCGTGATGAACGTGGTTCGAAAATTGAATAGAAATAGAAATAGAATGACCACAATCAGCACTGCACCATCACGGAGTGCTTCGACAACATTGGTGACACTGTGCTCGATGAACTCGCTTTGTTGATAAGTCATTTCAAGTGTCACATCACTCGGTAATCCTGGGCGAAGTTCTTCGAGTGCATCGCTGATCAATCGAGTCAACGCTCGTGTGTCAGCCCCGGGCTGTTTTTGGATGGTCAATACAACCGCTGATTGACCGTTGACCGAGCCATCTCCCCGCTTGTTTTGGCCCTGCTCTTTTACCTCCGCAACGTGTCCGATCTTTAATGATCGTTCGTCTTGATGCCTGATCACCGTATTGCGAATATCGGCTGTATTGGCGAATCGACCTAACCCACGCACTAGGTACTCTTTTCCGTCACGCGATAGGAACCCGCCGGTCACGTTATGATTGCTTTGTCGAAGCGCCGATTCGACTTCGGACAAGCTGACGTCATAGCGGTGAAGTTGATGGCGATCGACCAAAACGTGAAACTGTTTCCGATCGCCCCCCATCACGATTATTTGTGAGACCCCGGCGATTTTCCTGAGACGCTGTCGAACATTCCAATCGGCGATCGTGCGTAGCTCCATCGGCGACGTCGATCCATCCGAACTCCACATTCCCACCAGTGCGATTTGCCCGAGCAGCGAGGAACGTGGACCCATTTGGGGGTTGACGCCAGTGGGGAGCTGTCCGGCAGCGATTGCGAGCCTCTCTTGGACGATCTGGCGGGCAATATGAACGTCGGTGCCCCAATCGAATTCAACATGAATGACGGACAGTCCGATGTCCGACGAACTTCGCACGGCGATGACTCCGTCCGCTCCATTCAAATTGGCTTCTAAAGGAAACGTAACCCGTTGTTCGACCTCTTCCGGGGCGAGGCCATCGCATTCGGTAACGATGGAGACACGTGGCCGAGTCAGCTCAGGTAAGACATCAACGGGGAGCGTTCGCGCGGCTAGGGACCCGCAAACAATGACCGCGATCGCCGCGCAAAGGATGATCAACCGATTGCGTAACGCGAACAAGATGATCGGATTCAACATGACAAACACTCAACAACAAGGCGAAAGAGAAACAGTCCGAAGGGCGAAGCGATCCACACTTGATCTTGACGCTGTCAGTGGTCGTGGTGGTGGTGCCCGCCGCTGGAGCCTTGTTGGATTTTGAGTGCCAGGTATAGCTTATTGGCGTTGTTGAGCGCAAACGAGTCATGCTCTTCAAGTGGTCTGTCAACCGCGATCACAGCGGTCTGGTCGTCTCGGTGAAGCAATCGCACCGGGATCGGTTCAAACTCGATGAACACGTCATCGTGCCTATCATGGGGGATGTCAGTGTTTGAATTCTGAACGGTATTGACGGTGTCCGCTTGAGTCCGCCTTGTTTTTACTGATGTGAACGATGCCGCTGTTGACATCCCATGTTCGCGATGTTTGGCAAACACATAAACATTGGGGCCATCCACCACCACGGCATCGACAGGGAGCTGAAGCTGGTTTTCCAATCGCTGAACTGGGAGGCGAAGGTGGATACGTTGTCCCGGTCGAAAACGCCATTGCTCGAAGATACGTCCATCAACTTCCCTCGTACTGGTCACTCGGTTGGGGAGCTCGACGAAGAATCGTATCGTTTGGGTTCGTTCGTCAATATGGTTGTCCACTCGCAATAGATTCAACTTCTCAGAGTGACCATCGAAGCGGAGATGCGAAAGATGGGAGACGCCGGCGACTTTCATGTCATGAAAGGACGCGGTGACGTTCCAGCCATGGTCAATCACGCGATTGAGGATCGGTAGATCGTCTTCGAAAGCGGTTCCTTCGAGATAGAGGTCAGAGTGGTATGCGATCGAGCACAACGCGTCTCCTCGGGAGACACTTTTACCAGGATGAACCACTAGGTTTTCGACTGAGAACCCCGTCGATTGTCCCGACCGGCACCGAGCTTGCTCGCGAATGAACTCCGGCGGAAAGACTGAAAATGCGGTGGCTAACGTACGTTCCTTAAGCAGTCCGTCGATACTTGACTGCGGAAGTCCTCGACTGCGAACTTCCTGAAGAAGAATCGCTTGTCGGGCACGAAGCTGTTTCAATTCGTATTCCAGCTCTCTGGTTTTTACCCCCGAAACAACTCCAGTTTCCCGAAGTGGGGTGAGACGCCGAAGCTCCTGGTCGATGACTTCCTGGCGTGTTAATGCGCCGAGTAATTTCGATTGAGACTCGATCAAAGCCTCGTCAGTCAATCGAATGACGAACATCGGCTGGTCGTCTCGAAGGCTCTGCCCCGGAAGTACGCGAACGTTTTCTACCACTCCGGTGACGGGGGCTGAGATTGATAAATCGCTCTGCCCTGGGATTTCGGTGACGATTGCCGGCACGAGTCGTGACTTCCAATAGTCACGGCGTGGTATTGGCCCTAACTGTAGACCGAGATTTTCAAATGCTTGCTTCGTCAGTGCGACGTGGTCATGGTCATCATCATGATCTGAAGCATCTCCTTCGGTGAGTCGTTCGGTTTGCGGTGTGTGTAACGCATGGTCGGACGGCATTTCGCCGTGATGATCATCGTGTTCGGTCGCGATCACACGCCGGCTGGCGAGGTAGGTTCCACTCGCCGATCCGAACGCAAATACGCCGGTCAGTCCCAACGAGAGATACAATGTGCGCAGCCCGACGCGCTGACGGTTTGTCCGTGACATGCCAATACTCTTTCAATTCCAAACAACCAAACACGAAAACTGTTCCAACCTTGATTGGTCACAGTTCCGAAACTCGATCGACGAAGGTTGCTAAAGACGAAAGACTTGTAGGGAAGATAGGTTCGGCGCATGCGCAAGCGGGAAGCCGATCACGCGCTGGCTGAGCTTTTTGGGCAGGGCGCCAAAGGGTTTAGAGCGAACGCGATCAACCAGAAGCAGATCGGTCACTGACGAGGCGACGAGATGATCGCCACGATTTCCGCGAGGGAGACTGGCAAACTTGGATCCAGCTTTGCCAGTGCAGTCATGCTCATCGAGGTCATTGCTGATGAGCACGGGCGTATCGCTGGCGGCACGAAGTTCGATATCCCTGCTCTCCGAGTCACCATGCTCTCCAAACCCGGCGAGTTGGAGCCAAAAGTTATGCTCGAGGCAACCACAGGGGCAAGCTCCCAGTTGATACAGCAACAGCCCAACGAGGACGCATGAAGCGAACCGTCGCGCGGCTATTTTGCTAGATCGGAGGGAAGACATGGTCGGTCAGTGCGACAGAGATGCGGATTAGTTTGGCAACGACTAACGAGTACTGGCGTTGGAAGTGCTCCGACACTTGCCTGCGAGGGTGAGGGCATAGCGGTTGGTCGACGCGATTCCCGTTTGACGGAACGATCTGAGTTTAACCTAGCTTGACCGCGCGGTGAAACGTTGATCAGCGAAGAATTCCATTTTGGCGTCAACTGCATTTACTCTTGAGATCGAGAATCATGTTAAATTGAAGGCTGTAAGGTCGAAGAGATCAGCCATTGTTTCCAAACGCACACATGATCCAACTCGAAGCCGCCCAGTTTTCGAACCTCACCAATGCGGTCCAGCGAACGGGAAGCTTGACCGGCGGTGCGGTTCGTGGACTGCCCAACGATGTCGTGATCGATGGACTTCCCGGCGTCCAATCCTATCCTTCGTCAATTGCCGAAGCGCAGAAGGAGTTTGAATTGGGGCGGGCGCGGACTGCGCTCGAACGCGTCCGACAATTGGAGACCAGTTTTAATACAGTCCTGAGCCAATGGAACGGGACTGTCAACATGGTCATTTCTGGTGCCAAGCAAGGGCACCAAGCTATCTCTGCTGGCAAGTTGAACGAAGTTCGCAACGCCCAGACACGAATGCAAACATTGGTTGGACCGGCGGTCAAAGCGTTTCGAGATCTGATCACGGCGCTTGAGTTCGAGATCACTCTTGAAGGTCATCAGCAAGGCGATGACGGTGAATCGCGGGATGCCGGATGCGATGGTCCGTCGATCCCGAGTCTACCCGCTCCGTTTGATGAGGGCTACGAAATTCAGACGCAGCTTCGTCTTGAACACGACGACAACAAAAAGACGCGTGTTGTCCCCCAGTTTCAAACGAGGCAGTTCTACTTGTTCGCCACAGATGATGGCGGGCGGGTCGTCCGCGTTGATGAACTACGCAAGTCAAGCTTGCATGTCTATGACTTCTCGCTAGCAGAACATGTTGATTTGAGTGCGAAGCAGATCGTGACACAAATCAAG
The DNA here is from genome assembly GCF_008312935.1 of Roseiconus lacunae. Classification (NCBI taxonomy): domain Bacteria; kingdom Pseudomonadati; phylum Planctomycetota; class Planctomycetia; order Pirellulales; family Pirellulaceae; genus Roseiconus; species Roseiconus lacunae. Next base: position 73,656 of record NZ_VSZO01000007.1, read on the forward strand.
CGAGGCACTTGGGAATTGTCTCGTCTTCGCTAATGCCGCGCAACGACCCTGGGCTGCATCGTCGTCGGCGACAAAATAGCGTCTGCTACGCTAGCTAGTTGACTGAATGCGATCGGAGCCGATCGTGGAAAAGAAACATAAAACGCTCGCGCTGGAAGGGCGAGCGTTTCGCGGATGAGGTCGATACACCTCAATTTGCTAACGTGGAGGGCTGGCAGGCAAACCTCAGCGACCAACACGCAGCGGCTAGCTGCGGCGTCGACGACCGATGGCAATCAGTCCAAGGCCTGCGAATACAAATCCTGACATCGGCTCGGGAACAACGGCTGCTGGCTGAAAATTATAAACGGTGGTTCCGCCAGTGGTCGTACCAAACGTCACTGCGTCGACATAACCAATTTGATTTTGATTGTAGGTTCCCACACCCACGCTGATTCCAACAATTTTGGCATTAGCAAAATCACTATCGGCTGCGAAGAGGCCGGCCCACTCTGACGCGGAGCGAATAGGCGGACCGCCGCCTCCGTTTGGTTGTTCAAATCCACCAGTCCACCACCAACCGCCCGATGAGTTGGACGCGGATCCTGTGGACGAGTCAATGCTGACTGTTTGCCAACTATCCGTCGGTGGAGCGACTGATCCACCAACTGGCTGGTTCCAGGAAGGTTCGTAGATGAGCTGGCCATAATTGTCGCCTGTCCCGCCAGCGGCGGAAACAGCCAGTTTTAGTGAGGGAGCTGCGAAAATGTTCGGGCCATTATCGACTTTGAAGTACGAATAGCCTGCGATCAAGTCATTCAAGACGGCTGCGGCGCTTCCAAAGTCTCCGGCAATCGCGATCTCTCCTCCGTCCGCGTTGTCCGCTCCGGTCGTCAGCTTGGCTGCCCCCGTTGGCAACGGTTGCCCGCTCTCCAGATTGCCTCCTTGGCCTGTTAAATCGACCAAGCTCGAAGTGCCTCCACCCCGGTTGGCGTGTGCCCAGCCAGCGTATCCGGAGACGGAAGCCCCAAGCTCATTAACAACTATCGTGCCGGCCTTTGCGTTGGAGAGGAAGCTCACAATTATTGCGGCAGCAAGCAATTTGATACTTAGTTTCATTGATGTCCAAATCCCGAGAACGAGAGGAAAGTCATGTTGTGGAAAGGTCGGTCAGCTACATCTTGGTGGTGGGCCGGGGTTGGTTAGGCGGGGTGGTGCGCCGGCCAGCTCGGTCTTAAATAAGCGTCTTCCGGAAGGCTATAACGCTCAGCAGCTAATATACAAAACGCCAGTTGAATAACGAGTGCACTCGATCGCGGTACTCAAAAAGACCATTGAATCTGCAGATTGGATTTTGCCACATCAGAAACGAAATCTGAGTTGCTGCTCGGCATTGGCTAGAAGGGGCGAGTATTTCCAAAAGTTGCGATGGGAGCAACAAAATCTTAGAATAACCAATCCCGCAGGCGCAATCTCAACAGGGACGTTGGTTGACCGACGCCTCTCCCGCCACCAGAAATCCCACCGATACCCGAGCAGACGTGCCGGCGTCCGCTCTTTTCAACAGTTGATGATCATGCTGAATCGCAGGAAGATGATGCGCGCCGTTGCGACGAGCGCCGGAACCGCGTTAGGTCTGTCTGCCGTCCCGAGCGATGTGTTCGCGGCTTCCCCCTCGCCTTCCTCGTTGCCAAAGGTGACGACTTCTCGAGGTGGGCCCAAACGCATCATCTTCTTTATGCAAAACCAAGGGTTCGACCCCCGCACGTGCATCCCTAAGTCGATGAAGCATAGTGGGACGTTGGCGAAGGTTAAATTGCCCGAACCCATCAAAGCGTTGGAGCCATACAAAGAACGTCTACACATCATCAACGGATTGCACGGGCTGCACACCAGTCCGTCCCACAGCGCCTTCTTTGGAGCACTCGGTGGATATCGTGGCGGCGATGGCGTCCCGCCGAGCGGTTCGACGATCGACTATGAACTTAGCAAGGTGTTGCCGCAGACGTTGCTCCCGCATCTTTGCATCGGCATGGACTCAATTGAGAACATGACGACTAAGCCAACGATTGCCACGCTTTCTGCAAGTGGTGCCGGTCAACCCATCTTCATGCACTCCAATCCGAACCATCTGTACCAGATGCTATACGGTGGAATCTCTACCGGAGGGATCCGACGTCAACACGAAGCCCGTTCCAACATTCTCAATCAAATCGAATCGTTTGCGGCGGCAAAAGGAACTGCGTTACCGCAGGGAGATCATCAGCGCTATGGGCAATATGTCCAAGGTTTCCGAGATGCAAATCAGTTACGGGAGCGGCTAGGGGATGTCTCTGATCATTTAAAAAAGTTCGCACCTGAGATTGATGAACGTTATGGCAATCCAGAATTTGAAACCGACTGGCATGACCGTCTGCTCGATCTCGGGATCTCGGCTCTCGCATCCGGGATCACCAACACCCTGACAATCGGTTCGGGGCGGGGCGAAATCTTCGGTGCATGGAAGGGACTTGGGGTCGATCAGCAGGGACACAACTTGGGACACATGGATCAGCCCGATAACCCGATCTGGGTAAAGATCCGACAGTACAACAGTCGAATGTTAGTCCGAATCATGCAGACGCTAGAGAGTGTCCCCGAGGGCAGCGGCTCGATGATGGACCACACGTTGATCGTTTACACCAGCAATAACGCAGACAAGCAGCATACCAATGGCGCGAACTGGCCGGTGATGTTACTCGGAAACTGTGGCGGCATTTTTAAAACCGGTTGCTTCACTCAACTAGATCAAAAGCGTCCCATCAATTCGCTTTACGCCACGCTTCTGCAGACGGCGGGCGCTAATGTAGATCGCTTCAATATGACCGAATCAATGGCGAAAAAGTACGACGAGCAATCAGGACCACTTAAGGAAATCTTGGTATGAACCGGATACGGTCGGTTGCCGTGTGCGTGCTCTTTTGGGGCTTCATCACTGGCAACTTCGGTAGCACCATTGGCAAGGCGGAGACCTACACCCCCGGTATTCCTCCCTTCGTTCCGGGCAGCGATCTAGGCCAACAGTTTGCGACGAAGTTTCTGAGTCTGTACTGTGTTGATTGCCACGGTGAAATTGATCCGGAGGGTGGTTTGACGCTTGCCGAACTAGGTTCGGTCGATGAACTCAACGCTGACGTCTGGCGTAGTGTTTGGGCTCAGGTAACGTTGCGGGAAATGCCGCCTGCTGAGGGCGACAGTCCGGAGGTCGTCGAGCGATTGAAGTTTTCCGAATGGATTGTCGGCGAACTTCAACATGCGATGCGATCGAAGGGTGGCTTTCATGCTCATCAAGATCCCGGTAAGGCAAACTTCCTCGACCACGATTTGTTATTCGGCGTATTGCCGGATGGCATTAAGTTACGTCCCACTTCAACACCGGCGAGACTCTGGCGTTTGACGCCTCAAGAGCATATCACACGCCTGAATGAATTGATCAACACAGAGCCGGTGTTTGATCCTGAACGCCCCGGCTTACGTACCCACGGTGATGCGGTCCCGACTAACCATGGCGGTGAGCTTAAGCTTTATTTCGGCACCGATCGTATTCTTCGTTGGCAAGGTGGCACGGTTGCGTATGCGACATCGGTGAAGAGCGTTCCGGCGATTTTGTCATCCGCTCGAGATCATGGGCTGAAAAATTATCCGGATTTCTATAGCGTCAACAGTTCTGAAGCGACCCAGATCATGGATTTGGCTGATGACCTGTTACGATACATGGCGTTTGGTCCTCTCAGTATCGCCAACCCGGAACAGATCACCGACGATCCCAGTACGTACAAGATCAAAGGTGATATTCGTGGATTGCCCACAGCGATCGTTTATAGCACCAAGGTCGTCCGTCCGATCACCCCGATTCATGACTTACTGGCCGCGCAAAGCCGCGACGCATCGAAAGTCGGCGCCGCCGTCGATTACTTGTTCGAAGCGTTAACGTTTCGTCCGCCGACGGAACAAGAATCATCGCAGTACAGCGGCATTGTTAACGAGTCGATCGACAAACTTGGATGGGTGGACGGCACAGTGCTCGGGTTGTCTGCGATCTTTCTCGATCGAGACGCCTTGTTTCGCCCGGAATTGGTGCGTGACGGCGAAGCCGACGAATTCGGTCGCGTCAGGCTGCAAGACTGGGAACTTGGTTTGGCGCTTAACCACGCCTTGAGATACATCCGCCCCGATGAAACGCTGCGCCAGGCCATTCTTGATGGCCGCATGAGGACAAAGGCAGACGTTAAGCGTGAGCTCGTGCGGATGTTGACCACCGACAGCATTCGAAAGCCTCGGGTCTTGCAGTTTTTTCGAGACTACTTTGACTACGATCACGCCGGCTACCTTTGCAAAGACAATCGAGCACTCGCGGATACCGGCGTCAACACGCGCGGGACGTCGCATTACCGAGCGATGTTTGATGCAAGTGCAAGCACCGATCGGCTTGTTGAGTTAGTCCTTAGCGAGGATCGGCAAGTGTTACGGCGATTACTGACAACCGATCAAGTTGTAGCGACGCCAGCGGACGGAGCCTATTTCGGCCGAAGAAATACAAATGAACAACGTGCCGCATCGGTCGCCGCGGCTAAGTATGCCGCCGAACAAGAGGACCGTGAACTCGAAGCTGAGATCCTCGCCGCAGAAAAAGAGCTCGTAGAATTAACGAGTCAACGCAAGAGCAACCCTGATGACGAACGTCTTAAACGCTCACTTGACCGAAAAACCAAGTCACTCGAAACGATCAAAAAACGTGCCGCGAATTTGAAGAAGCGACGCGGAAGTATCAACCACAACATCACCGAAGCAACGCTCGCCGGGCCTGAAATTTTTGCGCGTGTGAGCCGTCGTAGTTTCGGCAATGGATCGATGAAGCCCGAGCGAATCTTGGCGACGGTACCGAAAGAAGAGCGGCTTGGGATTCTGACACACCCGAGCTGGCTCGTTTCACATTCCGATGCGATGGACAACCATGCGATTCGGCGCGGACATTGGATCCGCGAGCGGTTGCTGGGTGGTGGTATCCCCGACGTTCCAATTACTGTTGACGCGATGTTGCCGGACGAACCGAAAGTGTCGCTTCGTGAACGTATGCGGGTAACCCGCGAAGACTATTGCTGGACGTGTCATAAAAAGATGGATCCACTTGGTTTGCCATTTGAAATGTACAACCATGCCGGTGTTTATCGAACAGAGGAACTTGGCAGGCCCGTCAATACTGTGGGCGAGGTGATCGACAGCGGTGAACCAGAACTGGATGGCGAAGTGGCAAATGCGATCGAATTGATCAAGCGACTTTCCGAAAGTGAGCGCGTTGAACAGGTCTTCGTCCGTCACGCATTTCGGTTTTGGATGGGACGCAACGAAACGCTTCACGATGCTCCGATCTTGCAAGAGGCTTACAGGGCTTACCGGGACAGCGACGGTAGCATGAATGCGTTATTGATCTCACTTCTCACCTCCGACGCGTTCCTCTATCGGTCACGGAGCGACGTTCCCATAGACATCGGTAGATAGACTGTGTCTCTCGTTTGCCCGCTGAATCTCTAGTGCTCGTTCCAACTCGAATTTAGGATTAGCCGCATGGCGTTAGCCACGGATTCAACGCATTAACCGTGGCTGACGCCCGTCGGCTGATGAATCTAACCCGTATTTTTTGATGAAACGAAGCTAGCCACAGTGGGCCAATAGCAGTATCGCTTTGCTTTCCAAGTTGAGAGCCGATCAAAGCGAGCAATGCCCCTTCTCAAAATTGCGTTTAATTTTCGGTGCTTATAGCGGAGTACCGGTCGCATCCGGTGAAGTCATTGCCAGTGATGTTGGATCGCTAGCGTCGTCTCCGCTAACCGATCGAGAGCTGCATGAGTAGCAGCATTAAAAGGATGATGACGATGCACCAACCGGTAAAGCAGACCATGCGGAAGTAGCGGTGATTTGCGACTGATTCGTGGGTCCATTGAACATTGGATTGTTCGTCGATCAATTTGTCCTGTAGGACGCCTTTAACAAATGCCGGTCGCCCCGTTTCAGCTCCGCTAGCGGCAAAGTAACACCCGCTGAAAAAGAACGATTCATCGGTTTGCGGCGATGGGGTGCTGTCACTTGAATCGCATCCGAATGCCTGTCCAAGAACGATCCTCAGACGAGGTTTGAGTTCGTGTCGGATACGGCAAGTCAATGAATACAGCTTTCGGTTGCCCCGTTGCTGTTCTAACCCATCGTCACGGCTGAACAGGCGATGGACCCAGTCTTCGAAAGCATCGCAGAGGCGGTCGCTATGGGTATTTAACTCATTGGGGGTGGGGCGACTTCGCAAGTCAAAACGCCCACCCAAACGCCGTGAAAGCAGGTCGGCTCCCAGTCGTCGAACCAATTCGATGAAACCTGCTTCTCTTTCCAGCCCTACCAACAGCGCCGTGACCGGAGTTCGGACTCCAAGTGTTTTCTGAACGGTCGTCACGTCATTTCGAGCGGACTGTGCAATCGCGGCAAGTTGTAGTGGGCCGACCTGAGATAGCTCGAATGGAAGCAAGGTGACCGCACCGTTGATACCACACACCGGACGTCGATAGCGTCGTAACAATTTGCACACATAGGTCAGACGCGGTAGTTGGTCGGAGGTGTCGAGATTTTCGGGGAGTGCGATTTTTTTGTTGGCACTAACCTGAGGCATCGACATATGCGCCGGCTTGATCGTTGTCGGCCCTTTGGTTTCGTCTGTTTTGGTTGCCGAATTGTCGAACGTTCGCGTGGCTGTGGGTGGTGCTACCCGGGCGGTAGTCGGGGGTTGCTCGGCAATCGCAGCGACAGAAGCTTGATCGATCATCAGGGTGCCCTGATTGCCATTCGTCAACGAACGGCTCGCGACAGACGCCGCCGATGAGTGGCTGGTCGGTGGCGGCAACAAGCTACTTCCCGGTGCATTGGTTTGCGGCGATTTTTGCATTCCGAAAGCTGCCGAAGAAGTCGTGACTTTCGTCACCGATTGAGGTTGATTAAGGCCGCTGATCGTGTGCTGTCCGATCGTTCCGAGGTATTGGTGCTGATCGTCTGCGTCGGGTTTGGTGGTTGCCATTACCGGCGCCGGCTGTGCATCGACTGGAAATTGCGAAGCCGACCGATCAGGACTTTGTGAGGTCGATGTGCTAGAATTTGAAGCGGGGGTGGCAGCAGGCGCGGCTTCGGCGTTGGCCATTGGTCCGCCAATCGTTGAAGTCGGCGTGGATGCTTCTTGCTGAGGCAATTCAGTCTGCGCTAGAGTTGATGAGGCTCGTGGTAGTGGGCGGACTGACACCCGGCTAAGCTTGCTCGCTCGCATTCGTCCCATCAGCACACTGAGCGAGCTAGCTCCGGTGCAAAACAAATACAACGCATCGGACGTCAGGTACCATTTGAGCGCGTGTGAGACTCCATTGGATTCCGGCACTCCGTGGATCAATAATGGCGAATCGAGTGCCTCCATGAGGCCGTGTTCATCGCCTTCGTCGGATGACCCCAATATCAGGAAGATCGGATAGTCACGCGGGCTGATTCCTTTGGCTTGTAATGCCGCGATACCGGCCTCCCACGCGCGATCGATATCTGGAAATTCACCTTCAATCACTCGGTTCCAGCGGCGGATGCCAAAATACAAAACAACCGGAATCAGAATTGCGAGCAGGACTTCGGTCGCGCCATGGACGAACGAAATACTGTGTGCGACCCGAACGCTTTCGTCACCAAATAGACGGACCATCCAGATCGTAAACCACAGGGCCCAGAGGGCGAACGAGGCGAGGCAGGCTGACTTTCCCGCAATCGTCGTCGGCCAAAATCGGTGATAGAACCGTTTCTTTTTCGGCTGGTCTGTTGCGTCGGTTGGTTCATCTGCCATGGTGTCTTCTCGTATCGGCTCGGAAATCGCCTAGGCAATCAGGATCGCGAGTGCCAATAGACCCGCCAGAATAACGGCGACCAGCCAAGGCCAGATCAATTGGGCCCGTGACCACATCGGCAGTGCCGGATCGATTTCTCGTTCACTTTCTTGGCCCGCCGTTGCTTCGTTCCATCGTTGTCTTGCTTGACCGACGACGTTTGCGTATTCGGAAGCCCAAGTCGGCAATTCCGGTGGCAACCCGTGCTTGTCAATTAGCATTCGGTTGAGATGCGGATCGCGATAGAGACCACGAAATCCCAGCATGACGCAGACGTAAATTAGTTGTAACGCATCATCGAAACCCGAGTTTAACGCTCGATTTGCGTTCACGTAGAACAAGTCATTGCAGCGTCGACTCTTGAACAGACTCCACTCCAATACATTGTCACGCCACCAGTCTTGACCGGACCAAATATGTGCATCGACCAACATTTCGTCGATCCAGCTGGCGAGCGCATACTTCGCCAGTTCCCAATCGTCAGAGAACCCTTGAAGACGCTGATCGGCCTGTTGGAACAGGCCTTCGAGCGTGCGTTTCTCTTCGGCGGGTGAGATTTCCGTCGCTCCATCGATGCGTTGCATCAAGGAAAACGCGTGGATCAGAATGGGGTCAACCGCATCGGCGAATCGAGGAGTCATAGTTTAGCTTCGCACGGCAAAGAGAGCGAAACGGAGGCGGGCGCGATTTCCGTCTGGCAACACGACATCCAGATGCCTAGCACCGGTTAGTTCTTCATAGTTGCGGACTCTCATCGCGATTGATTGTGTCCTTCGGATCTCGGCCCATGCCGGTGACTCGTATTCATCTTGCGAAACCTTGTAATAGGTCCAGTACTGACGCGAAGGCAAATCAGGAATGGTCGAACTCACATGCGCCCGTTTGATTCCGCTTTGCCGAATGTGAAAATAGTTCTCGACCTGTTCGGCACTCGCAAATACCCAGTACCACTCCGACGATTGTTCGAGAAGTTCCAGCAGCGTCGTTTCGCTAGCACCCCCACGCTCAACCCCGAGGTACCACTCCCAGCCCGGGTCGAACCACTCCGGTCCGAGCTTTGCGATCATCGTCGCTCCGTGACCCTCAAAGTTAGCTCGCAAGTACTCGTCGAACTGCGTGGCGTATAAGATGCCAAGAATCTTCTCGCGTATATCGGAGAAGATGAATCCCAGATTGTCATGGTCGTAGGGCTCGATGTCGATCGCCCGACGCTGCGTGCCAAAAATCGAAAGACGACCAAGGATCCGTGCTAGTTCGCTATACGCTTCGAACGGATGCACGCCCAATGCCGGCGCCATCACATCAAGGGTGCAATAGGCTTCGTTTAGCCGATCGAGCATCGACACCCGTCCGGAGTCTGCCGGTTCAAGACTATGTCGACCGACGCTCAATTGACGAACCGGTTCGCTCAACACGTCCATGTTCCCACTCAAAACATCACGGATCCCCTGGATGTAGTGGCGCCTCAGGAAGGGCCAAGACTGTGTTGAAAGGATTGGTGGGATGTATTGATCATCGATCACCGGTTGAACGTTGCGGTCGCTTGCACTGCGAACACGAGCGATCGGGATCACCTCATAGCCAGCGATTTCATCTCCAACAAGCAGTCTGAGGTTCAGCTTGCGAAACTCGATCGATTGCCCGTTTGCTTGGCCATTTTCGTCGGCGACCTGCGTTTGGGTTCGGCAGTAACGTGTCAGTGATTCGCTCTCATCTTGACTGACATTGCTACCGCCGAGATTCAGTTTTGGAACTCCGATGTAAATCATCAAGGTGCGATCGCCGTCGGAGTCGGACTGATCATCGAACGCTTGTTTCAGGTCAACTTCAAGGTCTTGGCCTTGTTCGAGCCGGATGAGAGTTCCATCGCGAAGCCTTGCATCGAGTGACTCGACCCGGAAACGACCACTTGCCAACGCATCTTGGCTGAAACGGAACGATCGCAACCCGTAGTTGTAGGGGTGATCCCAGCTTTCAGAGGTATGGGCGTGTTCCATCCAATGTCGGTCCGCCGCCTGAAAGTGTTGCGGACGGACAAAGAGCCCTTGGTACCAATGGACGGGTGGATTGATCATGCGCCCCGTGTGCCTCAAAAGAGCTGGTAATACGTGGATTGCGGTGGGATCGATTGTTACACCGGAACCAGTTGTGCCGGTGACGACATACCCGCACAAAATAGGGAGGGTTGGGAGATTGTGCGGTCTCGGTAAATCAACGGAAGCAACATCGGCCAACCACAGTCAAAAAATCCCATCCGTTGATTGAATCTTGTTTGTCTTGGCGGTTCAGTGGATCGATAACCGTTCGAACTTGCCTCATTTTCATAACCGACACCTACCGATCGACCGATACATCAGTAAACCGCAGGATGGTTTTTGAATCTCGACGGCAGTTGACTCAGACACTGGAAGATTCGTTTTTGGCGATGCGGTGAGGAGACGTAATACCCTCTGATTCTGGTGAGACGAATAGGAGCGTCGCGCCTTCGTCGCCATAGCCAGTGAAGTGCGGTACCATTCGCGGACGCTGTCGGCCCACAAGTCACAATGCATCATTTTTCGAATCGGTTCCTAAAAATTCCGGCCGCGGTGAAGGCCAATCTGCAGTGGAAGAAAGCAAACGCCCCTTGGCCGGACCGAACCGACGAAATCGTCAACGACGTGAAACTGACGCTGCGTCCCCTATGCACTAGAGAATCAGTGAGCCGAAGCAGCCTATCCTCTCGACTTTCGAGTTTGCTTGTTGCGATCTCAAGTGTTTCGTTGGCTGGCGGCGTCGCGACGGCGGCTGATAGTTCTGTTGATGCTATTCGAACGTCCGAGTCATCGGACTTAACGGTTGATGCCACCGTACCAGTTGATGAACTTCCGCCCTCGTGGGTGCCTCAGCCTCACACCGCAATTGGAGCTTATTCAGATCGGCCGAAACTTATGTTTCAGCCTGCGGTGCCAGTCCGTGGTGATGCGGGGTTCACGATCCTGCAACCCCAAGTTCGTATTGCTGATTCGATCGCACCGATGTTGGTCCCGTCGTTGAATGCGGATGTCGAAATCGACACCTATCGGCAGACACCTGTACCGCTCGAGGTTGTAGATGACTTTGACGTTGAGTCTTCCGCTGTGGTTTGGGAAGACCCAAAGCCGTCGATCAGTACAAAGCTGACGAATGCAGCTCCGGTCACTCCGATCAAAAACTTCACCCGTCGAATTCGCACCAAACTGGCGGTGGCTCGGTGTCGTGACTACGGAGTCGGTGTGGAGCGATTGCCATTTGCACTTTCAGAGATCGATGCCGCACGACCACATAACAACGTGCGTCTGCGGATGGAGGCTGGGTACAACTGGGAGTTTCCCGATCGCGCGGAGTTCTTTTGGTCGAAACTTGGCGGCAAAGGACCAGCGTTGACGCTGCCCGTAGAGTCCTCGGTGGACTATCAAGATTTAAGACTTGCGATCGAAGTGGGCGGAAGTCGGTTTTCAGCGACAACAGAACTTCCTCTGCGATTCATTGACCCAACGGTGCTAGGCAATACAGGAAGTCTGGGTGACTTGGTCTTAACAGCAAAGACCCTCATGATCGATGGCGATTCGTTCATGTTGACTCAGGTGCTGCGAAATCAGCTTGCAACAGGGACGGCAAAATCAGGGCGAGGCAACGGACACGCATCGATGGAACCCGGGTTCGTGGCGGGCTATCGCTATAGCGAACGAACAATGCTGCATAGTGAGCTGAAACTATGGTTCCCCCTTGGTGGTGAGCCGGACTTTTCAGGTCCCGTTTTGCGATACGGGTTCGGTGTGGCACACGTATTTTATGAAACTGACACGTTTGCGATCCTCCCGACCTTCGAAATGGTTGGTTGGTCAGTGCTAAATGCTCAGCAGACGGGCCCGCTTGGTCAGATCATTGAACTCGACGGTGAGGACATCATCAATCTCTTTCCTGGTGTCCGATTGGTAAAGGATTCCGGGGGAGAATTCGGCTTGTTCGAAGTCGGTGTCAGTGGGGCCACCGCGGTGACGACCAGCCATTGGTACGAAACGATGATCCGGTTGGATCTGCGTTGGACCTTCTAAGTTTGGCGTTGATGCATCGTCCCGGCTGATGGGGTATTTGGCAAGAAGCCAAGCTTCGCGGCTTATTGGTGTTACCGCCTTCCGTGGTGTCGGTTTCTGCGGGAAGTGAATCAACCGGACACGGGCATCGAATTGATCTGAATTCGCGGAGGCAGTTCACTTTGCTTTGCGCGAATATCTCCGCTTCTCTCTCTATCGCAAACGCTGCGATTAGATTCATTCAACTACGTTCGAAAGTGCTTGGCCTGTGGGGATCAATCCACCCCGAGGAGGAAGCTTGATGTTGAGAACGTGCTGCGGAAGTCGCCAACTTCGCCTCATCTTGGTTTCTCGATCACTCGCAATAAATTGCAGCCCAATGAGTTCCTGTTCGTTTCCTTCGTATTCGAACATGTGTACGGCGATCCCAAGGGATGGATCGTATTGTCGCTCGATTCGCACCGGGCGTTGCTTCGATCTGTCCGTTGGCATGACAATCCATTGCTCAATTCGATTGGGATCATCGCTGCAACGCACAATCAGTTGAATGCGGGTGACATGCGCCAACGACTTGGGTGATATGCGGCACTGAAGAGTAGTCGTCGGGTCGAGATCGGTGACCGTGCTCTTCGCCGGTTCAAATCGAACCGTCGATGAACTTTCCAAGGGGTTGTCTAAACTAAGCCCTTCAGTCTGGGGCGAATTCGATCGCGCAGCGTCAATGTAGATTTCGAAAGTCGCTTGTGTTGCGTTCTCAGGCCATTGATTAGCCCGGAATTTCATCACCGGTACAGATCGACTCTCTTCAAATATCGGATCGCAAAAGACATAGCGGCCACCGATTGGCTGTCGTTGTCCGTCGATCGGTTGAATCGCTACCCAGATGTTTTGTGGTCGCGACGTAGCCTTAAATTTCTTCAACGACGCACCTGCCATGGTTTGCAGTGAAACACGAAAATCAACAGCGCGGTTCGATTGCCGAGGGCGATGGACACGCAAGAGTTGGTTCGCAGGTATACCGGATTCGTTCAATAGGCTGACCGAACGAATGACATCCTGGTCGAAGGGAAATGCGAAAAGCTGGTTGGCATCGCTATCGAGATACAACTGAATCGACTCGCCACCTTGAAGTACGACAGACTCCTCCGCCATTGGACGAAGGGCATCGGATTCAACGCGGACTGCAAATCGATGGACCGATTGGTCGGGAATCTGCAATCGAACGGTACTACCAAGCTGTCGCTGATAGGTTGGCCACTGGCTTTCACTTAAGTTTTCAATTTCAAATCGCCGCGATTGTAGAAGCTGTGACAAGACGACCTTCAAATCAGTTGACGAGTCAAGGACGAAAAACTGTCCCCCAGTCTCGTGGCTGAGTTGCTCAAACTCCTTGACTGATTCTGCGTCTGCGACACGATCTAGTCCTAGCCCAAGGATATGAATCGGCACATCACGCATCTGCCAAGCCTGGCGAATCCCATCAAGGTTGCTTTGGCTCTCGTCGTGGTTGTGTTCTGGTTTGAATTCGTAGTCTTGGCCATCTGTGATAACGATCAAGTGCCGATTGTCACCCTGAGCCGATGTGCTGAATCCCAGAAGGGATTGCTTGATAGCTGTGTAAAGCGGTGATTGTCCCCACGCCTCGACTTGCGAAACCTTTGCATTGACCTGTTGCGCCTCAACCACACTAAGGTGTCGGAGTTGATGAAGACATTCGATGTCATTGCTGGGATGTAGGTTGTCTGGAATGCGACCAACGTAGGCCGGACGTTCAATTATTCTAAGTGGAACAGAGGTGCTCCATCCGACGCGATGTCCAAACGCATGGACGCTCGCACGAGTCTCGCCCCGACCTGCTAATTCGAGCAGAAGTGACTGCAATGTCTCTTTCGCGATATCAATTTTAGAAACGTTCTCTGCGAGACGTTCCTTCATGCTGGCCGAACCGTCAAGAACAAAACCGACCGATAATCCCCCCGAGGGCGCGGTCACACGAATGTCGCTGATCGCAGAATCTTCTGGTCGAGCTGCAATGGTCACGCCCCCTACGGTTTGAATGTTCAGTGGCGCATCAAATTCATGTCCTCGAAAAATTGTGGAGGCTTTCGTTGGCTGGACAGCCGCTGTGTTCGTCACCGAGGCTGGCGGCGCAAACGTGATTGATTTGCTTTCCTGTGAAGCCGGCAAGTGAACGCGTTGGCTATCTGCGACGATGTTCGCCCCGGTGATTGCGTCGTCGACTTTTAGGCGTATGGAAGCAATGCCAGAAGGCAAAATCTTAGTTTCAGTGTCGCATTCTATCATGATATTCAGGCGGATCGTATCATGTGCATCAATTTGAATCGCTCGTTTGACGCTAGGGCGAACCCAATTGCGGAGTGCCTGGTTTCCGTTGTGCAGCCTTTCGCGTAGCGATTTGATCTCGATTGCTTCTGGGATTTCGCGATTGATCGTCATTCGGTCAAGCTTTGTCGATGCGTCAGCGAACGCGGTGACTGCGGCGTAGAAATAGCTTTGCCCGGTTCCCATATTCCCCCAAAAGTCGATCAGCGTCTGCTCCCCATGCCATACCAGCAGAGATTGGACATTGACTTTCAGTAGCTGCTCAATTGGGTTGTTGTCGATGGACGGATACCACACCGGGGCTGCGATCCGTGCACGAAGTGCTATCGCATTAAGTTCTGCAAGACGACCAGCGAGGGAATCGTGCGTCTGACTCCGCCTGGTTTGAGTGTCTATCCATTGCGCGAATGGCACCGGATCGCCGGTGACTTGCTCGCCATGCAAAAATCCTTTGTCGAGAATCGCGTCGAGGGGATGACGCGATAGGCTGTTAATCCAAGCGATGTAGTCATTGCGTGTTGGTCTTTCGCTATTGTCACTGGATTGATCATGTGGTGACTGTTCACATCGTATTGCCAAATTGCGGCGTCCGCTCCGCAGCTTGGATCGCTGCTCGAAATCCAGGGTTGGAACATCTAATAGCGCATCGATACGATCAACCATTCCCGATTGGTTTTGATCGCAAGCTTTGGTTGCCAAACGTACTTCGTGTTGCAGCAGTTCCACGATCGCTTGATGCTGACGACGGAGGTCGTTCAGTGCAGATGTCTCATCTTGGGAATCGTCATTACAAACTTCCTTTGCAACAACTGCCGTGCCATCGATCAGTGAGACGACCTCCTCAATTTGACGACCGAGGCGTTTGCTCAATCGTGTATTGCGGCGAGGATCGGATAGCCATGCCGCCAAGTACGGTGTTGTCGCGAACAGCCGATCGCAATCGTGCAATGATGAATCCATGGTGAAGGCCTGCTTCGCGATGGATTCGATCATTTTCGTCAGGCGGCGCGAGACATCGGGCGATGAAGCGATACTGCTAAACAGCTGGTCGTCGAGTTGACGCCGGAGCTGCAAAGCAGGTTCCAACTTTTTTCGTAGTTGACCATGGACTCGCAAGTCAACATGATGAGGGGCAGCCTGAAAGGGAATGCCCAGCCGATTGAGTCGCTGATGAGATTCCAATAGTGCTTGAAGCGGTTCGGGGCGCTGCCAGGTTGATGTCGTCTGGTATCGCCGCAGCATTGCCAGAAACTGTAAACGACCAAACGGAGTCGCATCACGAGTTCGATCAAGCTCTGTCAGCTTCCGAAGTGAATCTGGGTTGGGCTGCGAAACGAAGTTTGCGATTTGAGTTTCGAGCTCTTGAGAGTCGTCGGGGGAAACAGCCCCCAGCAGGGTTGCAATGCCAAGTGATGGCACGGTAGCCGAATCGCTTGCGAATGGCGAGCGACCGGAAAGAATGGCGTTTGTTTTTGAAAGCACCGGGGTGATGGGAAGCACTGCGATACGGTTTTCGATCTGGAAAAATCGTTGGGTTAGTTCCCTTTCAATCGCTATCGCTTCTTGACGGTAGCCGATTCCGGCGGTTGCCAAGTGTTCGAGCCAAAGCAATTGATGCTCTAAATCTCGAAATTCGACTGGTTCGGCGCGATAGGCAGATCGCTGGCGCAGGCTTTGAAACGATTCCCATAGTTGATCAAGTTTGATGTCCGCGACAGTTGGTGCGGCCGGTTCATGTTGATGTGCCAGCACTGACGACAGAGCTCCCGGCTCCAAACTTCGTGCAAGAACAAAATCGGTACCGTGACGACGTAATAGCAGAGGCGTTTGGTTGCTGTTGCGGTTCTGCGAGACCCATTCGCTAACTTCGTCGCCGACGTAGCTGCCGAGTTCTGTTAGAGAAATCCAGCCATCTTCCGAACGATCGGCGGCGCCAGCTAGACCCAAGTGAAAAAAGTGTCCGAATACGGAGGCTCGGAGGCCGGCCGACCGTCGCGAAAACTCATTGTCTTGGGAACTCATGATGACGGCAACGTTGTCGCCTAAGGTGCCGTCATCGAATGCTTGCTGGAACGACTTTTGGAGCTCAGAGGAAAACGAATTCGCTTTGATGCCCAGGTTCCAATTCACTTGGAAGTGATTGCAGTCGAAAACGAGCAGCGTGTTCCTTTGAAGCTTACCGTTGGCAATGCATTTGATCAGTGCTTCAATCGGGATCCAGTCGGATACGGTTTTTTGAGATGCATCCGGAGGAATTAGGTACGCTTTCTTATTCCGCGTGACGCCATGAAGGTTCAACAAAACGATTAGCGGCTGGTCTGTCCACTGGCGATTGGCATGGTCAATTGAATGAGCGAATCGCTGCAAAAAATCGGACGCACTCCGAATTTGGTCATCGCCACCTTCGATCGACAGCGTTTGTCGATCGAGGGTGTTTAGCCGCTGGATGTCTTCGGCCGCCCAGCCAAGCGGTTGGACAGGCCATTGGTAAGTTGCGGGTGTAAAGACCAGCAACGGAGTTCTTTTGGGAACCAGCGTCAACAACCAAACAAAGCCCGCGAAGCAGGTCAGTGCGATACCGACCAAGATGGGCCAGAACCAACGAGCAACGCGTAATCGAAAAGAGCGTAGCGACCGCGATCGCTCGACGCTTTCACCTTGCCAACGAGGTCGTGGCGTTGTTGAAGCGACTGTGTCTGACATTGAATCAGCCCCGACCTAGCGTCAATAGCGAGATGTATTTGAGGAAGGATCGGGCTTGGCTTGGTTGAACTCCTGGGGCAATTGAAAGCCGGTCGGAGCCCGGCCAGCGTGTCGATCCGACGCTGCCGGTGTCGGGGCCACACCAGATCCGATCGAATGAGACGAGATCGGCTGGCCAAATTCTAAGCCCTGGACTTGCTTAGCCATTGCGCGAGCGGCAGTCATCATATCGATCGGTTCTTGCTTGTTCTCGTCAACGGTGATGGATTTACCCACGTTAGGATGAAGCTCGTCTTCACCGAGAATAAGCCCCGCTCCCGGACCTTCGGTGGGAATGTTTTCAACGACTTCGCCGGGGACGCCGCCGCACTTGCAGATAACCAGGCGCGCATTCCGGCGGATGCGGGCCGACGATTCCATAAAACAGCCGCTCTCATCGCGTTCATAAGCCATCTGGTAAAGCTTTTGTAACAACTTCGTTGTGCAGCAACTGTTCTCTTTGCAGCTCTGGCAGCACCCACCGATTGAATCTTGTAAACCTCGAACGACTTCATAGCGAATTTGCTCGTTACAATCTTCCAATGCTGCTAGCAAGGCATCTTCATTGTCCGGATAGCATTCGCCGCAACCAAGACTGGCCAAGTAGCGAATTGCTTTCGCTTTTTGTGGGGCTTGATCTTCTTCCGCCTTTGCTTTTGCGGCCGCTTGCACTGCCGGACTGGCGCTCGGCTCAAGATTGGCCGGATCGGTAATGGACTTTATCGGTGGCTTTGGTTCGAGTCCTGGAAAGCGGGAACCCAAGCGATTGCGTACACATAGGGTTGTTTTCTGGACGCCACCAAATACCAGATCGAGACCGAGGAACTTAGGAAGCGTCATTGCCGGAGGTGCCGGTGCTGCGACGGCAACAATGGTTGCCCCACCCGCCTGTGCGGATGCGGGTGGCGCCGGCGGGGTTGCCGATGGAACCGTCGCGCAGCCAAGACAGCTAAGGCCCAATACGACCAACATCCAATTCAATAGGCCATCGCGACGCTGGGTCATTCGTCTCGTTGCTGCAGTGTGAAAGGTCAACCTGCCTCGATCGTTTCGGGTTGTCGAGGTCCATCAAGCCGTATCGGTCGATTCGATCAATGCATTTAAGAGATCCGGTGAAACCGTTAGAGTCGCTGGCGATGTGTAGAAAGGAATTTATGCTGGCAACCGTCGAGGTGAATGATAAGCAAGGCGAGTTATGGTAGCGTCACATCCGTGATGACTGTCGAAGGCGAGGGCTTGAGCTCAATCGACTGTTCGACCAAGTGAACGCGGTTTCGTATCACGGCTCGGACCATCAACGTGTATTTACCGGGATTTAAACCGGCCAGTTGATAGGTTCCATTGGGCATCGAGCGTGTTTTGGTAGGTTTTCCAGCTGACGACTTCGCCATCGGGTTTGCATCCGTACCTGTGACCACCGTGATTTCGGCATCGGGGACGGGCTTTCCGTGAAACTGAACCAGTCCCCGCACCGCGATCTGTGCAGGAGGAGTTGCAGTGGATTGGTTTTCGGCAGTCACATCAATGCTGACCGGAAAGGGTTTGCCGACATTGCCGACTTCGTCGACTCCGCGGACGAGTAACGTTTGCGGTGTTACATCCGCAGGCAACTTGATCGCGAGATCCCATCGTCGGAGGGACTTCCTGATCGCAGCGATCGTTGGACCGGCCTTCGGGAAGGCCCCCGATCCATCCTGGTCAAGCACGGCCTCGATTCGCTGGACGCCCGAACCGCGATCGAAACCCCATACGTCGAGATGGAATTCCTTCCCCGCGATTGGCAATGTATTAGGACTAGCGGGCTCTGCCGGGCCTACGATCGGAGCTTCGCCGTCGATGTAAAGCGGTAGCGGTGCATAGGTATGGAACGTAGGTCCCACCCGAACTCGACCGGCGACATTGATGGACAGATTTTCTAGTCTCGATGTCGGGAGGGTGAATACGAAATCGTTGACGTTTGCCTTGATCGAAAGTCTTCCGTCGGCGGAGGCTTTCATTAAGGCCACATCAACCTGTCGGTCACTGTAGGATCGAACTCGTGACTCTGGATCAGGGACCCCATCCTTGTTGAGGTCCAAGCCGACTTCGACAAAGTCGTTGGCGTTTTCAAATCGACCAACCGGCATGTTTAGCTTTGCCGTGACTTGAAGATGATCCGTCGCCGGTAAAACGTTCCGTTGTGATAGCGATTGAAGCTGCATTTCCAACAAATCGGTTCGTTCGGTAACTGAACCATCGAGATTGCATTGCACGTCGAAGACGAATGCCCGCGGAAAGCCGTCCACGTCAACGAACAGACGCACCGTTTCACGATTGACTGATGGCAATTCGAGGAACATTCGATCTGCCGGATGGCTTTTTGTGACGAGCCCGCTAAGTTTGCCGCGTAGTTGTTCAGACACATTGGCGAGACGGCAGGAGATGTTCACAGGCCCCACGGCAGGGAGCTCTTGCGGATCAGATGCTGCGACGTCAACGACAATACGGTTGCGTCCGCTATCGAATGCAACATTCAGTCCCAGGTATCGACGTGGACGCTGGACGGCAAAACTGATTCGGCGGAGTGTCTGTTGACCGGATGAAGTGTCTTTCAAAACAACGACGAGTCCATTGGTGATCGACACGGACGAATCCGGCGTCTTTTCCGGGGGGGCCTTTGGTGCTTCCTTCGGTGCCGGTGGAGCGGCGTAAATGGGCGTCCCTCGCGTATCGAGCTTGTATGTGGACGTGAACAGTTTTTCTCCGGCAAATTTCAGCCATTCGGACTGCCAGTTGTCACCATCAAGAGGTTGAGAAATTGAATAACAACTCAGTTCAATCTCTTTTGGGGCGGCAGCTCCGGCGATCAATCCAAACTTCAAATCTTGAAGACGATTAGGAAAAGGCAGCACGCCTAGCTCGGGGCCATCAGAGACGGTTCGATGGGATCCATCGTCGATGACGAGTTCCGCGACTGGTAGCTTGGCCGCGATATGTTGACTCAGCAATAACGTTGTCGTGTCGATTAGGCCACCCGATTTCGACGTCGCATACCAATCAAAGTGCACCGGCATCGTTGACGTCGCGAGCGCTTCGCGGGAGAGTTTGGCTTCTAAACGAACTGTGTCTCGAGCTTCCAATACGATTGGCTCGGTCTGCGGTGTCCCCAGAGGTGTCGACGATGATTGCCAAGTAATCGCTGCCCGTGTGTCATCGGAAGGATCGATTCTCGACACGTCTACCGAAAGACGTTCCGGATCAAAATCTGCCGACAGCACCAGTGATAAAGTTTGATCGGTGGGGTTGGTGATCTCGAAACTGAATTGCTGGGTCGGTTGATATTGCAGGTCGATTTCCTCAACACCTGTTATTTGCGGGATGGCGATGTCCTCTGATGCGAGCAAATCGGCGATTCGCCGTACATCTGCATCATTGACGGCACTCCCCTGAATCGTATCGCTTTGCCATTGGCGTCTGAGTTGCCAACACATGGTTGATCGCAAGCGATCTGGCATGGAGAGAGTTTGAACGTTCAGTTCCGAAAACCGCCATGAATCACTGGGGGCAAGAAATCGCAATGCGATTTCTTGGTCAGTGATCTCACGCCCGTCGATCGGTTCTGTTGACAGTTCTGTGACCAGTGAGTCATAAAAGAGCGTGAGTGATTGTTCAAACTGATCGATCAGACTTTGGCGTTGTTGAACAGCATTCTCCTCGCCATCGGAGCGTATAAACTCAGTCAATGCGTCGTGCTGATCTTGCATGTTGCCAATCACGCTGGCAAAACCACTTTGGTCGGGCCCCCGATGAAGAGTCAGCGCGATTGATGCATAGCGGGTCAAAAGTGATGTGCGTCTTAAGACTAATTCAAGACTTGGTGTGGCTTCATGATTCATCGTCAGGGAAGACTCGAGATCCGCCAATTCAAATATTCGAAACTGTTCCTTCGCGACTTGTTCAATGAGTCGATATAGCTTGAAGCGTACCGTTGACGATAGGAACGGCGTGCGAAGCAATTGCCATGCCTTCATCGCAGAAGACTTGCTGGGGGGGGATTGGGCTAGTCGGTTTGCCGCTTGATCTCCGAGCTTCGAATCAACTTCATCGAGGTCACGAAGTACCTTCGCCATCGCAGCTTCTAAGTCTTGATCCAAGGCGGAATCTGGTTCACGAGTGATCTTGGCAAGATGGTCTGCTGATTCCACCAGCTCTTCGAGCGTTTCGGCCATCGTTTTCGACAGCGATGACGTACCGACTGCTTGAAAATAGAAGGGCAGACGATAGATGGCTTGGTCGCGTGCCTCTAAAGCTTGCGACACCAAGTGATTTCTATCGATCGCGTTTTGGTAGAGCTCCAATGCGGAGTTCATCAAGATTTTTGCGTTTGGCTCTGAACAGGCGGTGCTATTGGATCGTAATTGCCGGGCCGCAAAGTTGCGTCGCGCATCCGCTTGCTCGACCAGTTGTCGCCCCCAACCATTGTGCAGGTAATCCAGCGCGGCGGCACGTTCACCGATGAGACACGCCAGCGAGCTGACTTGAACCGTCTCCCAGTCGAATACCGGATGATCGTAAAGCCACTTGATCCAGCGAAGTTCCTGGTACCGGTCGCAATCTGTTGTCCAATTTGCCTTCATCCATGTTTCGAGCAATTTTCGATCCTGCCATCGAATCGCCCGCTCCAATCCAGGAAGATCAACGGTGTGATCCTGTTTTCCGGATTGCTCGATGATCGACAACAGAGTCAATCGGTCCGTTGTAACGGAAGGCAAGACGCTCTCGTTCGTTGCTACTGGACTGAATAGCGAATCGAGTAAAGCGTTCTTGTTGTCGTCATGCGTGGGGGCCTCTGATGCTCTGACAAGTTTTGCCAAGCGTGCCGCGGCAGTTTCACTCTGCAACCGGGATCCAAAGAATAGTTGTTGTTCGAGTGAAATTAGTTCCTGTTGCAACTCCCGAAGCAAATGAGGTCGGCGGGTAATCGCTTTTGTGTAGCCGGTGTCGTGCCGAGAATGCGGGTGAACCAGCGCCCAAGCTTTAGAAAGTTGTGAGATCTGGTTTGGACCGACCGCTGACGCACTTTTCGGCGACTTGGGCGAATGCGATTTAGCACCTTGTGCATTCTCGTTCGGCGAGGCGGGTTCCGCCGACGGATTGGCACTGTCTGCAGACACCAAGGTCACGTCAATCCTGCGACTCGTGCCGGGGGCGACGTCTGCATCAGGCAACACAAGCGTTTCGAGACTTCCTCGGTTTCGGTCTGCAGTTTTATTTTCGAACAGTTTGCTTGGGGTCCAACTTTGTTTCGCGTTCGCTTCGGAGACGGCGAGAAGTGTCGCGTTTTGCTGAATTGTTTCGCCACCGCCCCAGATCAGAAAAGGTGTCTGAGTTTGGGACTTTTCAGAAGATACTTCGACCCACTTTTGGACGTTTGCAGAGGTAAAAGTCGTAAGCTCATCGATCGTTAGATGACCGTCAGTGTTTGCGTCGGCCGCCCCGGCGACGGCGCCGGCAAAGAACATACCGAAGACACTCCGTTGGACTGCGGTCTCTACATGTACCGATTGTTTCGGCGAATGAGAGCAGTACACCCAAAGTGATCGGTCACCGGTCCGGTGGACCGCGTCGGTAACGAGTTGGAGAAACGAATCCGAGATGACACCCAGCCTTGGCGAATATTCGATCGATCCGCCATACAAGACGATCAGCTTTTCACCCGCACTTGAACTGGCGATCTGTCCTAATAGTTCGCGAATCGAGAGACTACCGCGTTCAGGTTCATCGTGATCAAAATCGTCGCATAGAAGCACCGCTTCGCCGTTTAGCGTGGTGCCTTGCGCGGCAATGCACATCACGAGGCGATCGGAGGATCGCAGCGATTGTTCTTGAAGACGCTTTCCCAATCGAGACGCTGAGTCTTTTGATTGAAGAAGCGATGCCCAGTCGGAAATATTCCACGTATCGATGGAAGCTAAGTCGCTGAAGTCTTGTTCGGCAAAGCGAACGATCGGTAGATCGATTGAATCGGTGGCACTGTTGCGCACCAGTACCAGATGGGTCTGCGGCGAAAAGAACGGTGGGAACAGTAGCCAAGTCAGTCCCGCAATTAGCAAGAGCAAGACAGTGGCAATCGCGATTCGAACGAACGCATGGATGGCGCGGGTATGGCTACGCTTAGGCGCAGGTTGTTGCCATGAAGGATGCGATTGGGAAGGGTGTTGCATCTGCAAGCCAAGCATTCTGCTGCAACCAAATACCAAACCGGCAAGCCAGTCGAATGGTGCGAAGGGAGGACGAATCGATAGACACGCTTGGTCGTCTTCGACCGACCGCAGGTCCTACGCCTGTGATTCTCTTTGGTGATGCGATGCGGCAAACTTAACTTCGGTGACTTTAACGTTTGCACCTATTTTTACGGGAGATAGCGATCGGCGGCACTTGTCTCGTCAAGGTCAAATTCAGGGATTGGACGCATGTAGAAAGGTGGAGACGAAGCATTAGTGGTCGATCTTTTCAATCACACAGACGTGTGTTTGATAATTGACGTAGCTTCGGTCGTGCAGCCTGACTTGCCAGGGATGATTTGCGTCGGAAAGTAATTTCAGCCCCGGAATCCGGTCTGGGCTGCCCTCTTCGAGTAGTCGCCGAACAACCAACTCGCTACTTCCATGATCGATCCCGCGTTGGGAATGACCGCCAAGCCAAGATTCGATTGTGGTCGCCGACTCGCTCCAATCGTATGGACTTGAAACGATACATTTCGCTCCTTCACCCAAAACGGCTCCGAGTGACATTAGCATTTCAATGGGCGAGTGGACACAATCGAGTACGTTGAAACTAATCGCGGCAGAAAATAGCCCGCGTGCAAACGGTAAGGCGGTCGCATCGCAGGCCCAAAAATCGACCGCGGCATTACGGCGAAAAGGAACTTGAAAACGGCGATCCTGGTAGACAAGTCCCACCGAACGTCGCGCATATCTGAGTTCGCTGGAACGTGTGAGATGCGAGGCGACCTGCAACATTGGAAAATGCAAGTCAATTCCGAGCGTGGGGCGATTGAATCGAGCCGCAAGTTCGAACGTTGTACGGCCGACGCCACAACCTAAATCAAGAATCGGCCCCGATCCCACCGGATTCAGTTCCGCGCTTTCCAGGGTATCGTTCAGTAATCTCGCAAGTGCGCCCGGCTTGGGAGCATGGTCGTTGCAGATCTCTTCTGGATCAAACTCGCCATAGTGATCCCAGATGTAGCTACTCAGTTGCTGCCGCATCGTATTGAACGATGATGAAGGTCCGAGGCAATCGCCAAGCATGCTGCCGGTCGTCGTCGACAAATCGCTCCGCATGCAAAGCTGCGAAGCATTGTTCTGCAAGTAGTGACGGAGATCCCGAATGATCAACGGGATTCCGTCAATAATCGGGTACTCCCGACGGCACCTCCCATTTGGGCATTCGAGACGGCCTTCGATCACTTGGTCCGATTCTTGTTGATCGATCGACGCAAGCTTCAGGACGCTATCAAGCTGCTCAGTATTGCAGACCGGACAGCGTGGACGAACGGTTTCGAACAATTCATAACGCATCGATGGTTAACCACCGATCAAGACATTCGTCGCACACGGCGGCAGTACCTTTCCGGTTGGACTTGGGATCGGCCCGACACAGGTGGCATGAGCCGAAAGATCGTTCGCGCGTGCGGCGGGCAATCCGCCGATCAGCACGGTTGACGATCCTTTGGCAATCATTCCGGGGCCCGCGGGAACACACCCCGGTAACGCACAGGGGATCGTCGTGTCTGTCGCTCGGGCGGCCGGCATGTTGGCGATTAATACGTTTGGCGCTCCTTTAACAATCGCGAGCGGCAACGCGGGGTGCGCCATCGGCGTGGGCACCGGTGCGGGCGGGTGAATGGGCGCGTGACAATGCGGCGCGTCCTGTTTAACCAAGTCACCGATTCGTGCTGCTGGCTGCCCCATGAAAACGCTCTCGTCAAAGTGGTTTAGCTATGTCGCGAACCTAGTGCTTCGTTCCAAATCGATTTGGGATTAACCGCATGGCGTTAGCCACGGTTTCGGTGCTATCACCGGGGTTAACGCCCGTCGGCTGATGACTCTCATCCCTGTCTTCAAACGGAACAAAAGACTAGCGTAGTTCACGCGAGGAATACCAAACACAATCTAACGCATTCAAGTCCGGCAAGTCAGGAGGGCATCGATCGAACGAAAAGCCTATCCGAAAGTTGCTACACTCGTGATTCCGCTTGATGGGCGTCAGTGCTTTGTCTTAATCGGAACGCCGGGCGTGGTTCATCAGCCGATGGGGGATAAATCCTTCTATTGCGGTTCCACCGTAGCCTACGACGCATCGCGAAGTTGTCGAAGTATTTTCGAGAAACAGTAGACTCAGACGAACATCGCGAACCGCGTTTCACGCTACCTGAAAAACCGCCACTGGAATCATGGAAATGACCGCGGAAAACCCTAAAATGCGCCTGATCTACGACGCCCGTGCCAAGGAAGCAAAGGATCGGTTCTCGGAATTGAAAGATGCCGAAGCAACAGGAAAGCTGATTGCCCCAATCCAGACGCTTCAGAATTGGGGTGGATCATTGACATCCGGTCGTCGCAGGCGATCGGTACAATTCGTCAAGGGAACGCCATCATGGGAGGGGTTCAGAGAATCGGACGTTCGTGAAGTGAATTCTCACGAAACGAATGCTGAGCGGATCGCAAGATCGTATCCATCCGGCCCTGCAATACGTCCGAGTTAGTACCGGCACCTTTTCCCAATACAAACGGCGGAAAAAGGTGTCGCATCTCAGCCGAGGTTTGATACGAATCGCGAGATCGCTCAATCGAATGCGTAGGCAAACTCGCCCGAATCAATTTTGACGTGCACTCGATCGATCGGCTTGCCTTCCATCATTCGCGTCAGAAACTCACTGCTGATATTCGGCAACACCGTGTTGGTGAGAATCGCGTCGATCATGCGTCCGCCACTTTCCAGTTCGGTGCAGCGGCTGGCGATCAAGTCAATCACATTATCATCGTAGGTGAACGGGATTTCGTGATTCGACTTAATTCGTTTTTCGATACGGCGAAGCTGGAGCTTGGTGATTTCACCGATCATCTGGTCGCTGAGCGGATAGTACGGAATCGTGACGATCCTCCCCAAGAGAGCGGGTGGAAATACCTTCAGCAATTCGGGACGCAACGCCTTAGCAAGCCCATCCGGTTCCGGTAACAACTCTGGATCTTTGCAAAGGTTCATGACCAAGTCGGTTCCCGCATTGGTGGTCAACAAGATCAACGTATTCTTAAAATCGATTACGCGTCCTTCGCCATCTTCCATCCAGCCTTTGTCGAAGACTTGGAAAAAGATTTCGTGAACGTCGTGGTGGGCCTTTTCGACTTCGTCGAGCAGTACCACGCTATACGGTCGACGGCGAACGGCTTCGGTCAGGACGCCACCTTCACCATAACCAACGTATCCGGGAGGGGCACCTTTGAGCGTGCTGACAGTGTGAGCTTCTTGAAACTCGCTCATGTTGATCGTGATGACGTTCTGTTCGCCCCCATAGAGGGCTTCGGCCAACGCGAGTGCGGTTTCGGTTTTGCCTACGCCTGAAGGTCCCGCCAGCATGAACACGCCGATCGGTTTGTTGGGATTATCTAGGCTCGCTCGTGACGTTTGAATCCGGCGAGCGATCATATCTAACGCATGGCGTTGTCCGATGATACGATCGTTGAGGATATTTGCTAGGTTCAAGACGGTCGCGACTTCGTCTTTGACCATTCGGCCGACCGGAATACCGGTCCAATCCTCGACGACCGAAGCAACGGCTTGCTCATCGACGGTTGGCAAGATCAGTGGATGTTCGCCCTGCAATTCATGTAGTTTGGTTTGCAATTTCTTCAGCTCATCGAGCAGTGTCTGTCGCTCGCCGTCATCTTCCGATGAAGTTACCGGGCCATCGTCGCCGATCGGTTCGCCGGTTTGGATCGTCACATTTTTTGCTTCGGCGTCGGCCGCTTTCTCGAGAGGGCTGTTCGTACCTTCGATCTTTCCACTGTGACCGCGCAGCTTAGCCCGAATGTCGAGGATTTGCTCGACCAAATCTTTCTCTTCGTTCCACCGGGCTTCTAGTTCGGCGAGTCGCGACTTCTCTTCGGTCAGTTCCGCTTCGGCGCATGCTTGCCGATCATTGGTTTCGACACCGACCAGATTCTCATCGGCGATGATTTCAAGAACCGTATTTAGGGCATCGATCCGCTTGCGCGAATCGTCAACCTCAGCGGGAACGGCGTGTTGACTGATCGCGACGCGAGCGGCCGCGGTGTCTAGCAAGCTGACACATTTGTCCGGCAGCTGACGAGCGGGGATGTACCGATGCGAAAGACGAACGGCGGCTTCGAGAGCTTCGTCGAGCACTTTCACTTTGTGGTGCTTCTCCAAAGTCGACGCCATTCCACGCATCATCAGGATTGCGCGTTCTTCGCTGGGTTCTTCGACTTGGACGACCTGGAACCGCCGCGTCAGTGCGGGGTCTTTCTCGATATGCTTTTTGTATTCGGCCCAAGTCGTCGCGGCGACGGTTCGCAGTGTGCCCCTTGCGAGTGCCGGTTTGAGTAGATTGGCCGCGTCACCGGTCCCTTCCGAACCTCCTGCTCCGACTAAAGTGTGCGCTTCGTCGATGAACATGATGATCGGCTTTTCGGACGCTTGAACTTCCTCGATCACTTGTTTGAGGCGGTTCTCGAATTCACCTTTCATGCTCGCACCTGCTTGGAGCAATCCGACATCGAGAGAACGAAGCGAGACGTCTTGTAGTGGTGGCGGGACATCACCGGAAGCAATCTTTAACGCGAAACCTTCGACCACGGCGGTTTTCCCGACGCCGGCTTCACCGGTCAGAATCGGGTTGTTTTGTCGACGCCGCATCAGGATGTCGATGATCTGGCGGATTTCCTCGTCACGCCCGACGATCGGGTCAATCTTGCCTTGACGTGCGTTTTCAGTCAGGTCGACTGTGAATCGTTTGAGGGCATCTTGTTTACCCATTGCGGCGGGAGCGATCGCGCCGCTCGCCTCGCCCGGTTCGGCTCCTCCGCCGACTTGAAAACCATCGGTGGCACCCAAGTGCTCTTCTGGCGAACCATTGATTACTTCGGAGAAGCGATCGGTAAGTGTTTCGAGTTTGATTTTTTCGAATTCGGAAGAAATTGCGAATAGCGCGTTCTTCAGTGATCGAGTTTTCAACATCCCGACGATCAGGTGTCCGGTACGGACCTGTGTCTCACCGAACATCAACGTACCGTACACCCAGCCACGTTCGACGGCATCTTCGATATGCGCCGAAAGGTCGGAGATCGACGTCGAGCCGCGCGGCAATTTCTCGAGTGAATCGGTGATGTCCTTGACCAATCGGGACGGGTTCAGGTTGAATTGCTTTACGATGCAGTGCAAGTCGGAGTTTTCGAGTTGCAAAATTTGATTCAACCAGTGAACCAATTCGACGTAGGGGTTCCCTCGCATCTTGCAAAAGACGGTGGCACTTTCGATCGACTTGTAGCCGACGCTATTAAGCTTTCCAAACAGTGAGGTACGGCTGATGTCAGACACTATGTGTTTCCTTCGCTGATCGCGATGCGTGGATTAAAGAGTAATAAACAGGTCACCGGAGTCGCCTTTGACTCCGTCGTCATCCATCCACATGGTTTCACCGAGTTGAGCATCCCCGAGTCGCCACGATGGGGTTTCTTCTTGTTGAAGAACCAAGTTCAAATCCCAAGCCAGTTCATCGCCAATGTAGTTTTTTACTAAGGCAGACAAACGATCGAGACTACGACCACCGGGAAGCATCTTGGTGAAGTCGTCCCAGCCAACGGGTCCGATTTTTACACGGAACTTCTGCTGGCAATCCCAGACGTCAGGTCCGACCGTACAGGCCACCCCCAACGTCGATGCGTTTTCACTTCCTCCGAGCTGAAACTGGTATTGATCCGGGATCTCCGTCCAGTTTCCTACGAATTCTTCGATTTGACAGGGGACCTGAAAGAAGCTGCTGATCATCGCTTCCAGTCCTTCCGAATTTTTCGCTTGGCAGCCAAGACGCCCCGCGTAAAACAGCTTCGCCAGGTCCGGGAATGCATCACGGTTTTGCAAACTCGGCATTCCCGTGCCGACTAGCGAACTGACAAAAACGGAAAATCGATCGGTGTCCGGGCGGTCAAAATGCGAGGTCGGTTGCGCATCGGCGTGTGCGCGATAAAACAGCGACAGCATTCGATGATGGAAAACGTCTAGGAAGGCCGCGAAGGCCGTATCATCGTGATGTCTGATCCGATCGCGAACATATTCGGTTAGGTGTAACGGCAAGGCGCCGTTAGGACCGCACAGGCCAAAAAAACGCACGGCCAATCGATGGAAGTCATCGTGTTCGCTTTTCTCGAATTTTGAGAGTGACGCCGGTGCGAAACTGAGGGATGGCTCCTGGGTCAGTCGAACACGATCATCGGACAAGCGAACCGCATGTCCGTAACGAGGCATCTCCGGAAAGGTGCACTCGAGCATTCGCATCGCTTGATAAAAATCGAAGCGATACGGAGCGTCTGTCATTTTTTGCAGCGTCGTGTTCATAACGTGTGACGCCGTCCCATGCGTGCCGGCCATCGCATCACCTCGCCACGCTCGGTGGTTCGGAAAACTGTTTCGGTGAACGAATTGATCGAAACATATTTGGCAAAGAATTCGTTGAGCACCGCGGCGAGCAAAAACGCACCGGTGCCCTCAAATCCGGATTCGTCCAATGTTACGGTGACTTCGGTTCCGCGTCCAAAACTGATCGGGCCGGAAGATGAAATCGGCCGGGTCACCGCTTGTGATTCGACCGAACGAACTGAGTCAATTTGTTTGTTGACGAGAACGTTGTTGATGTCCGAGTAGAGCGAAAGCAATTCTCGCAGCGCCGTGGCACTGCCATCGTCGTTGACTAACGACAAATAGTTGAGCGTGAGATGACTGATCAGACGCCATGTGGTCTGACCGTTTTCGTAGCTGCGTGAAGGTTGCGGTTTGGTCGGTCCTGCTAGACAGCGAATCCGTTCGACCGGGGCACTGATTTCCAATGTAAAGTCGGTTTCGCCGACACCGACGGGCATCTGTAGGGCGAGGTCACGATTGGTGCATAGTGTATCGATCCCGAGTTGTCGCAATTCGTGTGAGTACGGAGCTTCGTTCGCATCGACAAGTGCGATAAACGTTTCGCTGCCGACGTAGCTGGACCTCGGACCGAATTGGCGATGCTTTGCCGAGAGAACTCGCGGTCGCCGGTTGAGCGTGTAAAACGCGCGTTTGTTCTGTTCGACGCTCGAATCGTTGATTTCGTAGAACGGCTTGAACTCTTGTTCCCGTTCGTTGCTGCTACCATAACCGCGAACGTCTTTGACGGAGTAAACTTCGAAGTCAATCGGACGGGTTCGATCTGGCATCACTTGGTACTGCGAATGCCGTTCAGTGAGATGAATACGGTCGGCTCGCTTTTCGAAGAGATTGATCGCCGGGGTGCAAAATAAAGCAAAATGCGATTCGTCAACGCGGTTTGTTAAACGTGAATCACGGCGATTAAGCAGAATGGCGATTTCTATCGCATCGCTTTCGCAGTGCGGCAGTGTTTCCGAAAGTCTCTGTAAATTGGCAAACATGAAACGCTGCGGAAACGCAAAGTACTCCTGCAACAGACGGTAGCCTTTGAAGGAACGCGGACCGTAAGGCAGCATTGCGTTCTCATCTTCGAATCCCAGCGGGGCGACCCGATCCCTGCCCATTTGAACGGTCCAAGATGAATCGCCGCCGGCGGGTCGGATGGCGAGCCCTACGGCATTGGACATCAATTGTTCATAAAGCCGCATCGGAACGTCTGAGCCGCCACGAATGAACAGCGGCAATGAATCGACAGCCAACTGACTGAGTTTCAATCCGGCGGTCGATTCAAGTCGAATCACTAAAGCTGCTTTGACTGACGGATCGTCAGGGAGACTCAGTGCCGCGACGTCGCGCGAGAAGTAGTTTGCCTCGGTCAACTGAAGTGGCCAGAGCTTAACCGCGTGGGCAGTGCGAAATGTGCATCGAGTCTGTTCACCTTTGCCGAGCAGACTCTGAAGCACCGTACCGTTTGGAATATCGAACCCCTCTGCCAGAGCACCTTCGGTCAAATCCGGCTGTAGCTCAACCACCGTCATCGCAGGTTGTGGTGCGAGGTAATGCGGACAGACCATCTCCAGCAGATGCTGAGTGAACCGAGGAAATTCCGCATCGAGTTTGAGCTGGATCCGAGCAGCCAGGAGCGCGAAGCCTTCGAAGAGCCGCTCCACATAAGGATCGGCGCAATCAAAATCATCGATCCCCAGTCGACTGGCGATTTTCGGATATTCCTCCGCGAACTCGGCCCCGGATTCGCGAACGAATTGCAATTCTTGGTTGTAATACGTCAGTAGTCGTGGATCCATGGGAGCTTCCTAGACCTCGTGGATGTTGACGTCACCCGTCTCTAAGTCCAACTCAGATCGCAGGTAGAGACGTTCGGGGTAAGGACGCGCCCAGAGTTCGCCTTCGATCTCAAAGGTCAATGAGCTTGAGAGCGGGTTTTCCGGATCCTTATTGCCACGGACTTCGAGCGTGTCGGCCAAGATTCTCGGTTCGAAATCCAGGATCGCTTTTCGAAGCGCCGCTTGAACGTCTTCGACATGCAGCCCCGATACGGTTTTGCCAGTCAAATCAGGGATTCCGTAGTTGACGACCGATCGTTCAACTTCGGCGTAGTGCGAAAGGTCCTCGGCGGCCGCCAAGTGACAGGTATTCAGCAACCAAGCCAAATCACGTAGCACTGCCGCCCGCAAACGATGGACTGAAAAGACACGTTTGTCACGAGTCTCCTGACGCTGTTGCGGCTGATCATCTGTTAAACGATCTAGTAGCGAAGGAAAAAGTTTTTCCTGAGTGGTCAAGTCTGCCATCACTCGGTCACCGTTCCGGTGTCTCCGACGGCGAACAGCTGGTCGCTTCCTTCGACATCGCTTGCCAAACTGATTTTGCGGATTTCCAGCAGCGCGAATTCGTCTTCATCGGTGGCCAACATGCGTTGACCTTCACCGATAAAGATTTCCTGCTCAGTATCCGTAATAGGCACCCAGGTTGTCTGGCGAGCTAAGCGGGTTGTTGGATCTGACGCTAAATGTGAATTGGGGTATCGGGTGGGAATCATTCCGAAGGACTCACCGCCACCGGCGAGAACAAAGTGGGCCGGCATCCAAACGAAGTCTCGCAAATCTTGTGGCGGTTCGAGATCGATTTGCGCGATCCGATTGAAAGGAACCCAGTAGTACTGTCCGTTCATCAGGACTTCGAGTACAGGACCGAGCCTTGGGTCGGCATCGGCCATCCATTCAAATGGCAGTGATTGTTCGCCTGCCGTTTGAACGGTACCGCTTGTCATCGGCGCCATCTCAAAGGCTTCGATGCGCATCGTTTCGGCTTGTTCGTGTTTGCCGGCTGCGGAGAGCTTGAGCGCTTCGATCAACAATGCCAACCAGCGATCGGGTTCACCGAGAATCAACGGCGACGTCTCCCCGGCGAAGACGCGATGCCGAAAAACTTCGCAGCGGATCGCTTCTCGGTAGGCTTGAACCATTGCCAAGTTACTGTCGGCGAGTTGACCGCAGATTTCGAGCTGGCTGAGCGCGCTCTCCCACTTTCCCAGCACGGACAACATCTGAAACAGAAAGACGCGGTATTTCGGCTCCGACGGATCCTTCTGCACGCGTTGCTTTAGCTCTGCGAAAGCTTCGTCAAGTTTATTTTCGCGCAGTAGTTCTTCAGCCAGCATTGAAGCAATTCCATAGGTGGGAGTGGCTGTTTGAGTATCCGCGTGAAAGCCGTACGCCGAAGCGTGGCTTTCAATGCTGACATGCGGAGCACCCCCGTGCTCACGTTTCAAACAGCGATCTGATCGGCGGGAGCGAGCGAAGTAGTTGTCTTCGACGCCGTGAACATAGCGGCGGTCGGCTTGCGGCTGACCCGGCTACGCTGACGGAGGAGAAGACGACGGCGTGGATGGCATCCAAACACGCCGTCGCAATTCCTCGCGAACCGAAAGGCAAGTCACTCGGGCCTTTCGGCGAGTGGATCGAACGAACGATCGTCTACAGTTGCTTGTTAGCAGCGATGTCCCAAGCGAACTGCTTCTCTGGTCCACCAGAACCATCTTTCTTTTGTGTCTTGTAGCTGACTTTGACCTGGCGGAAGTTCAGCGACACGTTTTCGGTCAGACGATCTTCACCACCCGAACCACCGGTGGAAACGTCGGAGACGAGGACATCTTTCATTTCGATGACCAAGTATTCCAACGGGTTTTTGCCCGCTTTACGAACGGTCAACTTCGCGCTCGGGAAGTGATCGCCGTTGGCGCAGTAAATCATCAGGATGGGAGACGAACAATCGACCCATTTGGTGACGGCGATATTTTGAAAGCTCGCCTTGCCCGCTCCACCACCGGATCCGACGTGGAAGGAGCCGCTTTGCGACATTCCCCAGCTCCACGCGAGCACGTCGATTTCGTCTTTGTGCTTGTCATCTTGGGATTCACCTTTGATTTCTCCCTTGATGTCCAGAAACATGTCTACAGCCATATCGTATTCCTATTCTCAGTTTTGAATTAAGTTTCAGGGATTAACCGCAAGACCACGGCCTTGCGACGAACATTAGCAGTCTGGTCGATCCGGATCGATCAACCGCCACCCTTCGCCGAAGGCAGCTTCGAAACCAGTCGGAGTGAGACCGACAAGCCTTCCAGTTGATAGTGAGGTCGCAGGAAGAACTTGCTTGTGTAGTAGCCGGGGTTGCCTTCGACTTCTTCGACGACAACTTCGGCGGCCGCCAACGGCTTGCGGGCCTTCGTGTCTTCGCTCGAAGTCCCTGGGTTTCCGTCGACGTATTGGTTGATCCAGTCTTGTAACCAGACCTGCATGTCTTTGCGTTCTTTAAAACTTCCGATCTTGTCGCGGACGATGCACTTCAGGTAGTGCGCGAAACGACAGGTTGCGAAGAGGTATGGCAACCGGGCGGCCAAGTTCGCGTTCGCAGTCGCATCGGGATCATCGTAGACCGCCGGGGCGTGCAACGATTGGGCACCGATAAATGCTGCGAAGTCAGAGTTCTTTTTATGGATCAACGGCATGAAACCGTTCTTCGCGAGTTCGGCTTCACGACGGTCGCTGATCGCGATCTCCGTCGGGCATTTCATGTCGACACCGCCGTCGTCGGTCGGGAACGTATGGCAGGGCAGGTTTTCGACGGCACCGCCCGATTCGATCCCACGGATTCGTGAGCACCAACCGTACATTTTGAACGATCGAGTGATGTTGGTCGCCATGGCGTAAGCGGCGTTGGCCCAGCAATAGTTGTCGCTATCGGCCGCTTCGGTGTCTTCTTCGAAACCGAATTCGTCCACCGGGTCGGTCGCGGCACCGTAGGGCAAACGTGCCAAAAATTTCGGCATCGCCAACCCGATGTACTTCGAGTCATCCGACTCACGCAGCGATCGCCAAGCGGCGTATTCTGGAGTTTGGAAGATCTTGGTCAAATCTCGCGGATTGGTCAGCTCTTGCCAACTGTCCATTTGCATGACCGCGGGCGAGACGCCGGCGATGAAAGGCGAGTGGCAAGCAGCGGCGACCTTCGCCATTTCGCTCAATAGTTCGACGTCTGGCGGGCTGTGGTCGAAGTGGTAGTCACCGACCAAGCAGCCATAGGGTTCGCCACCGAATTGGCCGTACTCTTCCTCGTACATCTTCTTGAAGATCGGACTTTGATCCCAAGCCGTTCCTTTGAACTTCTTGAGAGTCTTGTGCAGTTCCTTCTTCTTGATGTTCATCACGCGGATTTTCAGCATCTCGTCGGTCTCGGTGTTGTTGACCAAGTGATGCAGGCCGCGCCAGGCACCTTCAAGCTGCTGATACTCAGCGTGGTGCAGGATCAAATTGATTTGCTCACTGAGTTTCGAATCGATCTCGGCGATGATTGCTTCGATCGACTTCAGTGCGTCGTCAGAAACCAGTGACGTTTGTGCGAGCGCTTGCTCGGCCAGTGTTTTCACCGCAGATTCGACGGCTTCTTTAGCCTGGTCGCTCTTGGGGCGAAATTCTTTTTCCAACAAGGACGAAAATTCGTCGGTCGTGACAGCTGCTGCTGCTGGTGCTGCGGATGCGTCGGCGGTACTCATGTTCGATTACTCCTCGTTGGCGGGTGTTTCGGCATCGTCACCATCCGCTTTCGGAGCGGAGCCGAGTGACTGAAGAAGGGCGGGATCTTGAAGGACTTTGTTTAGCAGTGCTTCCGCTCCGTCTTTGCCGTCCATGTAGGTCAGCAGGTTGGCGAGTTGTTCGCGTGCCTGGAGCAATTGGCCGAGCGCGTCGACTTTGCGTGCGATCGCCGCCGGCGAGAAGTCGTCCATGCTTTCGAATGTCAAGTCGACCGCCATGTTGCCTTCACCGGTCAACGTATTGGGGACTTGAAAGGCGACGCGAGGTTTCATCGACTTCAAACGGTCGTCAAAATTGTCGACGTCGATTTCCAAAGCCTTTCGTTCCGATACGGGCGCGAGCGGCTCTTCGGGTTTGCCGGAGAGATCGGCGAGGACGCCCATCACGAACGGCAACTGAACCTTCTTCTCCGCACCATAAACTTCAACGTCGTATTCGATCTGTACCCGAGGAGCTCGATTCCTCGCGATAAATTTTTGAGCGCTACCTGTAGCCATTCGTAACTCCTACGGGAAAGTAAACGGCGTCAAGCAACGCCGAGACTGTTTAAGTGATTGATTACCAACTGTCGTCACTCGACGATTCGGAATCCGAATCTTCGACCGAAGCGACCGCTGCGACGCCACCACTGAGCGCTTCCGCCTGGGAAACGGCATCCGGGGCGACATCGCGAAGAATGTCCAAAAAACTTGCCGACGACAGCCGTTGGGCGCGGCGGATCAAGAGCGGAAGAGGACTGGAAGGTTCATTGAGTTCGTAATACTCGCAGACATCGGCGAGGGCTTTAACCGCTTGTTGGCGTGAAGCGATCTTTCCGCCGACGTAGCCAGCTTGTTGAACGCGCGTGGTACTGCCACCGTCGGATGTCCCCGCGGAATCTTCGTTATGCCATGAATCGTTCGATTCTTCGTCCGGTGCTTCCTCCACACCGACGCCACGACGTCGAAGTTGATCTGAAACGATCTCTTGGATTTCTTGAAGCAGATTTCGGATCGGACTCAGACTGACCGCGAAGTTGACACCGACCTTTTCGGTCACTTGTTTTTCGATTTCGGCGAGATGCTCGGCAGACAGGCGTGCCGCTTCTTCGGTTGATTGGATAGCGTCAAGATCCGCGTCGGTGAAGGCGGCGTCGATCGTCGCCATACTCGGCGCTTTGGATTCTTCGGCCGGAGCCTCGGCAGCTTCGCTGGACCAAGAATCGTCATCTTCGGCCGGAGCGGGTTTCGCTGGCGCCTCGGCTGCCTCGCGTGACCGTTCGATATCGCGAAGACTAAAACGCCCGACGGCACGGGAAGAGACGATGGGCGTCTCCTTCAGTTCCCGGAGCGTCGTCTCCTCATCACAAAGCGTGACCAGGGTGTTGGTTCGATACGTCGGATCGTTGTCGTCGTCAGCGTCCAATTCCGGATGAACGGTGTCCCAAAAGTTTTCGATATAGCCGCGAAGTAGCTTCAGGCACTGTTGGAACGATGTGAGTCCTTCTTGGTTCAGCGACGCACGGGCCAAGAAGACGACGACTCGCATGTCTTTGGTGCGATCGAGTAATGCTTCCGCACGACGGCGAACGTCTTTCCAGTCCGGTTCTTCGGCGGCAACGATCGTATCACCGTACTGCTGCTCCGGCTTGCCTTGGGCGGCGCGATCCATCTCCCCGAAATCGGGATCGTATTCCAGATCCGGGCCACAGGGCTCGTCGTCAGACATCGGTTGAAGAAGCGAATCGAGATCCGAGAGATCCATTGGGCAAATCGCTGGTTTTGCAGTTCCGAGTGTGAGTCCCAATCTCCCAGCAGGGCAGCAACAGTTGCTTTCCGCATCCGGACTAGTGCTGTCGGATTGGCGGCGCCTCTCGGGAAGGGTCTTCGGAACTGTAAAACACTCCTAATGCCAACGCCTCGAAGTGATAGAAAGACTTTTCGGGCTAGCCATAGCGCCCGAAGGGCTAGGCGGGATGTTCCGCTGGTAACGATCAGGCGACCCAAGTCCCGGTAGCACCCTCGTTTTTCTTTACTCGAAAACCCGGGAAATGGTTGAATTATCCGCTTCCCTAACTAGGCAGTGGACGTTGCAGCCCACAAGAACCAGGCTGTTTTTTAGATCATTCCAGTGACGGGATTGATGTCTTCAGTTTCCGTGACTTCATCCTGAAATAGTGCCGGGGGAAATTCGTTGGTCGATCGTTGAGTTGCCTTGGTTGCGCCGACTGACATTTCAGTGATCAATCGGTTTATCATGGTTGGCGTCTCCTTGATGCAAATCCAAACGCCACTAGGTCGGTCGAAGGGCGAGATGCGTCTACTGGGACATTCCCACCTTTTAAGATTCACCGATCCCACCATGAATTTATTTAGATCCCCTCTTGTCATCTGGGGCATAGCATCGATCGGCTTGGCAGCAAATCTATGGGCCGAAGAAACAAAGACTCGCTTCACAACCGTGGTGCTCTCCGAAGTATTTCATAGTGAAGGTGCCTCGGTCGCGGATCTCAATCGCGACGGTGCTTCCGACGTCGTCTCAGGACCATACTGGTACGAAGGACCCGACTTTCGTACCAAGCATGCTTACGCGAACGTCACGACACCGACGATCAAGGCTTACTCAGATCACTTCTTTTCGTTTGCAAGTGATCTGGACCAAGATGGTTGGGTGGATCTGGTCGCCATTCCGATTCCGGGTGAAGATGTTTACTGGTATCGCAATCCGGGGCAAAACAAATCAAAAATCGATAAATCCACGACTGGCTCGGAAGCTTGGGAACGGTTTCCATTATTGACGGGAGTTGGAAATGAATCACCAACGCTGGCCGATGTCGATGGGGATGAGATACCCGATTTAGTGTGCGTTCATCAGGGACGATTGGGATACGCAAGACAGCAAGACGACCCGCGTTCGCCGTGGCGATTCATTCCAGTCAGTGACCGGGAAGGTTACGGAAGGTTCACCCACGGCTTGGGTATCGGCGACCTTAACGGCGACGGAAAAGTCGACATCCTTGAAACGAACGGTTGGTGGGAACAAAGCGAACGATCGGCCGCGACATTCAGCTTTCACCCGGTTCAGTTTGCCGAATCAGGTGGCGCGCAGATGCTGGTTGTGGACATCGATGGCGATGGTGATCACGACGTCGTGTCGTCCCAGAATGCGCACGCCTACGGACTTGCTTGGTTCGAACATCGCATCGGCCCGGTTGGAGATCACTTTTTTGTCAAGCATCAGGTCATGGGCAATGATGCCTCGCAACAGGTCGATGGACTCGCGATCTCACAACTGCATGCTCTCGCCGCCGCTGACATTGATGGTGACGGTGTGTCAGACATTGTCACGGGGAAACGGTTTTGGGCACATGGTGGAAATGACCCAGGCGCACAGGAACTTCCCGTGCTCTACTGGTTTCGAACGGCGCGTTCGAAGCACGGGGTCACATTCGAGCCAAATCTGATCTCTCGGCGACTCGGTGTCGGTACTCAAGTGACCGTTGCGGACGTCGATGGAAACAATCATTTGGATGTAGTCGTCGGAAATAAGCTGGGTACCTTTGTCGCGTTCAATCGTGGGGCACAAGAAGCGTCGGCTAATCCCGTGGAACCACAAGCAGTGCTACCCGGGACCGCAGAATTTCGATCGGGCGTTCGCACCACCGACCCACTGTCACCGGAAGAGGAGCAAAAGACATTTGTGCTTCCGCCTGGTTTCGAAGCGGAGTTAGTCGTTTCCGAACCACAGATCGCGAAACCGATGAATCTCGCCTTTGATCATCGTCATCGCCTTTGGATCAGTAGCTCATCGGAGTATCCGTTTCCCGCCGACGAAGGCCAAGGACGTGACACAATCAAAGTCCTCGAAGACTCAAATGGCGATGGCAACTATGACAACGTCACGACCTTTGCCGACGGTCTGAACATTCCTATCGGGCTCTATCCCTACGGGAATGGCGTGATCTGTTTTAGCATTCCAAACATTTGGTATCTGCAGGACACCGACGGCGATGGCAAAGCCGATCGACGTGATGTCTTGTATGGCCCCTTCGATACGAGTCGTGACACACATGGGATGTGCAATGCGTTTACCCGGGGGTATGACGGTTGGCTTTATGCTTGTCATGGATTTAATAACCAAAGTTCCGTCACAGGGGGCGATGGCAACACCGTCACAATGCACTCTGGCAATACTTTTCGAATGCGATTGGATGGTTCAAGGATTGAGCACTTTACTCACGGCCAAGTGAACCCGTTTGGGCTCGCATTCGATCACGAAGGCAACGCGTTTACCGCGGATTGCCATACCAAACCGGTGACGCTCTTATTGCGTGGTGGTTATTACCCAAGTTTCGGGAAACCACACGATGGCTTGGGGTTCGTTCCGCCCGTGATGGAGCATCTCAACGGCAGCACGGCGATCGGCGGTATGGCTTTGTACGAAGGCGACCAGTTTCCCGAAACCTACCGGCGAAGCGCCTTCGGCGGAAACGTGATGACGAGCCGCATCAATCGGAATTCGATCGTTGATCGTGGTGGATCGATCGAGGCGGTTGAACAATCCGACTTTTTGATCTCGGGAGATCCTTGGTTCCGTCCCGTCGATTTGCAAGTCGGACCAGACGGCGCGCTTTATGTCGCCGACTTTTACAACCGAATTATCGGGCACTATGAAGTCCCACTGAATCATCCCGGACGCGATCGACATCGCGGTCGCGTCTGGCGGATCAAGTACACGGGAAAAAATCGGCGTGATCACGCGATTGTTTCAGCTTCGTCGTACGCCGCGATACTGACGAATCGTGCGAATGTTTCGATTGACGAACAAATTCATCAGCAAATCGAACGACTTAATGATTCAAACTTGGCCAATCGAATGTTAGCCGCGGACGTCTTGGCCGATCGCATTGGAACCCAAGCAATTCCGATGATTCGGCAGACTTTGCAGCAGCAAACCAGTTCAAACTCCATCATCCATACGTTGTGGATTCTTTATCGGTTGCAAGATCTTAGGCCGGACGATTTAGCGATCGCACTGAAATCAAATGACGTGACGGTTCGCATCCATGGGTTCCGAGTTTTGGGCGAACAGAATGCCGTGGACGGAAGTGATTGGATTCTGCAGGGTTTGACCGATCGGGACGTTAAAGTTAAACGCGCGGCAGCTTCGGCGGCCACTCAACACCCGTCGATTGACTATGTCCAGCCACTGTTGAACCTGCTCAAGACGACGGATGGCGATCCGCACTTGCATCATGTTGTCAGGATGGCGTTACGTGATCATCTGATCGACCAAGAATTGTTTCAGCTCGCCACGAAAACATTGACGGCCGCACAACTACCAATCGTTTTGGATTTATGCCTGGCTATTAGAACCGACTTCGCTGGTCAGTTCGTAGCAAAACATATCGATCGGATCGCAAGTAAGCCACCGACACAACTTGCGGAATTCTTGCAGTTTGCGAGTCGGTACGGTGACAATTCCGATTTGCAAGCGGTCATCAATCTTGCACGTGAAACGTTTGCTCAGAATTTGGCCGTTCAGGAAACGCTTCTGCGATCGGTTAAGAATGGGCGTGCCCAGCGCGGCGAAACAATGCCCAAAGCCGTCCAATCCTGGGCGACTGACTTGGCATGCGGATATCTTGGCATTGAGAGCCCGGACGCAGGATTACCCGAGTTTGTCGCGGCGATTGGTTGGAAGTATATTCCCTCGCCGCGTCAGATTGATCAACCGAATCCCTGGACGGTCTCAACAAAACAGCGATCCGCAGATGGCGAACAAGCATCGAAACTGTGGAGCAGCTTCCCTCGTGGCGAATCATTGACTGGGACGTTTCGCAGTTCTGCGTTTGAGTTGCCGGCAGATTTTCAATTCTTCATCGCTGGTCACGATGGCTTTCCCGGCAAACCGATTCAGAACAACAATTTTGTTCAGATCCGTGACGCAACCACACGTGAAATTCTGAAGCGTTGGAGCCCGCCGCGAAACGACGTCGCTCAACACGTGCGATGGGACACGGGCGATCAAAGCGGGCGAAGCGTGATTATCGAGCTAATCGATCAGGATTCAGCGTCGGCGTATGCGTGGTTAGCCGTCGGGAGGTTCTCACTCAGTTCGTTGAATCCGTCTGACAGCTTCGAAAGTCAGCGAAAGGCGATGGATCTGATCGCCGAGTTTCGACTCGACGGACTGAAACCAATCGTGAAACAATTGGTCGAACTTTCGGATGCTTCTCCGCAACAGGTCGCCGCATACGCCAAAGCTTGGACCGCACTGGCGCCCTCGGCAACAAAAGACGGACTTGCCGAATCGTTCAATGTCGGTGGGTTGACGCATCCGATACAAGAACGACTCGTTGTCGCTTTAATTGACGGAACTCAGGTAGCTGAAGCACTTCAGGAGACGATGCAGGTCGCTACGTCCATCGAGCAAAGCAAAATCGCAGAAAAGCTCGCATCAGACTCACAAGGGGCACAGTTCCTACTCGACTTGGTCACGCAAGGTAGGGCGTCGGCAAACTTACTAACGACACCCGCGA
The DNA here is from genome assembly GCF_008312935.1 of Roseiconus lacunae. Lineage (NCBI taxonomy): Bacteria > Pseudomonadati > Planctomycetota > Planctomycetia > Pirellulales > Pirellulaceae > Roseiconus > Roseiconus lacunae. Next base: position 115,525 of record NZ_VSZO01000007.1, read on the forward strand.
TCGCACCCAAACTTCAGCAGGTCGCAAGCGCCGATCAACAGCAACAACTCCATCAACTGACCAAAGATCTTGCCGCAGAAGCTCCGGAGTTGTCAGCCCAGATTCACTTACAGCGCGAGCACTATGCGTCCGGCGGTGGCGACCGTCTGAAAGGGGCGGCGCTCTTTAAGATTCATTGTGCGGTCTGTCATCAGGTAGCGGGACAGGGCGCCGAGGTTGGTCCAAACTTAGATGGACTCGGTGCACGAGGACTCGATCGCGTGGTCGAAGATGTGCTTGCTCCAAATCGGAACGTCGATGCGGCCTTTCGGACCAGTGTCATCTTGCTTGACGATGGGCGAGTGCTTAGTGGGTTAGTCAAACGCTCGGAGGGCGCCCAGTTAATTGTGGTGGATGAGAAAGGAAAAGAAATTGCGATCTCAAAAGATTCGATTGAGACGCAGAAGCAGAACCAAAACTCCCCGATGCCTGCAAATTTCCACGAGCTGCTTTCACCGCAACAACGAAGCGACCTACTCGCCTATTTACTCTCGCTGACGTCTTGATTAACAGCAGATTGAAAAAGTCGCCGCTGAATGATCCCGGGGCTTGTCGTGCTCGAGCATGAGCGCTTGGACAATAGCGGTATCCCGTAACGCTATGTCTTATTTGAAATACTGCGACGAGTGTTCAGCCGTCGGGAATCAACACCGGTTATTGAACGACACCCACGGTAAACGCTTGTCGGCTGAAAAGTTGAACCTCGACTTGCGGTCGAGACGGAGCATCAGTCAGTCGTCAGAAAAGGATAAGGCGCGAACGCTGCCAGCGCCATCCAGTGAAACGGCTGGCCGCTTTTTTGGCGATGTTCCGACTGAATCGTGGCTGCGTGGTGTCAAAGACGAAAGAATTCATGTTGCAATTAACGGGGCGGAACCTTTTCTTGTCGCATTACAAGGCGTGAATCTTGTACCATTGAGCGATCCGATTCAGCGTTTAAGACGCATTCATTGCTCATTCCTAGATGGTCGTCATGTCTGCTTCTGAAAGTCCAGTGTTTACATCGCCCAGCGATGACCCCGAGATGGAAAAGGCTGCCCAAAAGGCGAGGCATAGTTTTCGATTCTTTTGGCGCGAAATGGCTTGGGAACGTCGGCGAATCATTCCGGCGTTGGAACTCGCCGCGGTCAAAGGGACCTTCTCAGATCCACCGGAACTGAAATCCGACGATCCCGATGCTCTCGAAGTCGAGCACATGTGGTTAATGGACGTCGATTTTGATGGGCGCGAGGTAGAGGGAACTCTCATCAACTCTCCCATCTCGCTACAGTCGGTCAAGGAGGGAGATCGAGTCAAGATTCGTGGAAAGCAGATCTGTGATTGGATGTATGTTGTCAGCGGCGAAGTCTACGGAGGATTCACGGTCGACTTGTTACGTTCTCGAATGGGCAAGGGAGAGCGCAAGCAGCACGACAACGCGTGGGGATTCGATTTCGGTGAAGTTGGCGTGATCAACTTGGTTCCCCCAGATTACATCGGCGAAGGTACCCCGGCAAAGAAAGGGATATTCAGTTTTGGCAAGCCGAAGTCACAGCAACAAGACTACTCCAAGGTTGCTGCGGCAGAGCACCCGATGTCGATCAATATGCGAACGTCACTTGCCGAGAGCATCGACGAAAATCCTGAGATGATAACGCAGGCGGACGATCATGGTTACAACTTTTTGCACCAGCTGGCTCTAGCCGGGTCGCTCGATGGTGTCGACGTGTGTATCGAAAAAGGGTTTGATCCAAAGGACACCGCACCAAACGGGATGACACCGTACTCGCTTGCAAAAAGCCTTGGTTGGAAAAAGGTGATGGAGCGTTTGGAACAAGCCGGCGCGGCTTAGCAATGAGTGTGACGCTAACGTTCGCAGGTTGGGCTCCAGCGGTGAAATAGCTGCGCAGCTTTTTAGCAAGATCGTCGAAAGCGTTTTGAGATCGGGTTGGATCGTTAGCAATCGCGATCCGCCGAGCGGAAGCATGACTTAAGACCGTACGTTGCTAAGAAGCTTTCGGAGGATCGATGCCTGCCGACTTGTCGAGCAAAGTCGCAGGCCGCGCTCCCAAGTCTCGAACTGGCCCAGTCTCGAACTGCCGCCGCCGCTTACAGGGCCAGCCTTGACGTGGGCCGGCAACGTCGGTCAAACGCTTGCGTTTTTGAATTTTGGTTTTGCGAATCTATTCTCAGACGCCACTGGTGACCACGGACCTTAGTAGAATGCATTCGCTTTGAAACCAAAGCGACTCGCAAACTTCAATGAGTCAGATTTTCATCAACGCACCGGAGTCCAACAATGCGCCGCTTGCCAAGTGTTTTAATTCTGTGTGTGTTCGCTGCGATTGTCGCGTTTGTTGCTGTCTCTCAGTCAACTTCGCAACCACCGACGAACGAAACCGCCATCGATTTCACCGGTAAGTATGTCACGCTTTACACCAATAGTTCTGAATCGGGAACAGGCGACTTTCTAAAAGAGGTTCGCATTCGTCAGGTTGCGGGGAAAACCGTACTGACAGGAATTGGGGTCGACAGCGGACACCCCGAAGATTGGACCGCTGGTACTGAAATCGTGGTCCCATGGCGGCAGGTTGTATCGATGTACTTGATGACGGAAAAGCAATTCAATGAAAAAATTCGAGAGCGATCGCTGGCTTTCTAGGGTTTGGCGAACGGTGTAGGTCGACGCAGGTTGGCCGGGCGTAGGCTGCCGCCACCTGTGCTGAATCGTTTGTTTGGCATAAAACTGGCGGCAAAGCTTGCTGCTTGAATCGTTAACGAGGCCGGTTCCCCCACTTGTTGCGATAGCGGTGATGCTTCGTTTCACATTTTTGCAGGTCTTTCGACTATATTCCGCTCCTGCAAATCGCCCCTCCCGCCTTCTCCCTTCCAGGTTTTGCTTTTTCGATGTCCGATCGACCGTCGCAACCCTCCGAGTCCTCGCCGGCTGAATTTGGTGCTGGTGACGCAAAAGTCCAAGCGAATCGTAAAATTTTGATGGACGCACAAGCTGCCGGTCGGCCGCTCGGTGCGTACATCAAATTGTCGGGGCCAGGTTGGCTGCAAGCAGCAATCACGCTCGGCGGTGGATCGCTTGCCGGAGCGCTGTTTTTGGGTGTTTTGGGCGGAACCAGCATGCTTTGGCTGCAGCTAATCGCCATCGTGATGGGCGTCATCATGCTTTCGGCAATTAGTTACGTCACGCTATCGACCGGGCGGCGACCGTTCGAGGCAATTAACAGCGAAATCAACCCGGCACTTGGTTGGGGATGGGTAATCGCGACCGCGATGGCAAACATCATTTGGTGCATGCCCCAGTTCAGCCTTTGTTATGACGCGTTAGACAAAAACTTGGCCGTCTTCGCCGGTGGATCTGGGCTGGGAGACGGACAAGGTACAAAAATTACTGTGTCAATCGCGTTGCTATTGGCAGCCGGATTTGTCGTATTGCTAAATACCAAACAAGGCCGAGCGGCGAAAGCATTCGACATTGTTTTGAAGTCATTGGTCGGGATGGTCGTGATCTGCTTCTTCGGTGTTGTGATCATGCTGGCGATCAAAGGCGAGCTCGATTTCGCGATGATCTTGACGGGCTTTATCCCGGATCTGTCGCAGTGGACGCAGCCTGCCGGACAGATGCAGGGAGTGGTTCAGTCGCTTGAACCAGAAGCGTCGGAATTCTGGACAGGAAAGTTGGTCGGCCAGCAACGGACCGTCATGATCGCTGCCGCTGCGACCGCAGTGGGAATCAACATGACATTTCTATTGCCGTACTCCATGCTTGCTCGTGGTTGGGACAAACCGTTTCGTGGACTCGCCCGCTTTGATTTATCGACCGGCATGGCGATTCCCTACGTGTTGGTGACCAGTTGTGTTGTGATCGCCGCGGCGTCGTCACTTCACAACAAGATCGACGAACATCTTGCCAGCAGCGATTTAGTGAGCATGCAGTCGAGTCCCTATTACGGCGGCGTCGAAGGGCCGTTGTTGGCGCGGGTCGGTTACGATGCCAAGGAAGACGGCTCAGACCTGGAAACGGTACGGTCCGCCCTTGCGTCAGCTCGCGAATCGGTCGGCGGTTCGCTTGACGAATCCCAAGCAGAGAAACTCGACGGCGCGATCGCGCTGACCGAAGTGACCGAAGAACCGCCGAGTGCGATGTCCATCGTTAGCGGTGTCGCCAGTCTTCCCGGAGTGATCGAGCAACCCGAAGTCGCCGCCTTGGCGGAAACCCAATCGCTTCTCCAGGTCGCCGAGTTATCCGAAGACGAAAAGCGTGTCGCGTTGTCGCTGGTGAAGCGGGATGCATTTCAACTTTCCACCACCCTCGAGCCGCTGCTTGGGGCACAATTGGCGAACCTGGTATTCGGTCTTGGGGTCTTCGGGATGGGCTTTTCGACGATCGTGATTCTGATGCTGATCAACGGTTTTGCCTTCCGGGAAATGTTCAATCGTCCCAATGGGACCGCACCGTTCGTCATCGGCTGCTTGGTCGCCGGAATTAGCGGTTCGCTGTGGTGGAAGTTTTGGGCTGACGAAGACACCAAATTTTGGTTGGCGATTTTTGCGAGTAACTTTGGCATGATGTTGTTGCCGATCGCCTACATCACGTTCTTTCTGATGATGAACAACAAACGCATTCTCGGCGACGAGAAACCGACGGGCACACGGATGGTGGTCTGGAACGTCCTAATGGTCTTTGCCGTTGCGGGCGCGATCGTTGCTGCGTCCTCGGCGATTTACAACAAGATCAACGACCCGGTGGCATTCCCGGCGGTGATGGGCATGCTGGTCGTCTACGGTATCGCGCTAGTGGCGGGATTCATTTACCGAATGAAAACCCCTACCGAGGCGGTATAACTAGCCTTCACCGGAACGATTTAATTGGTTTAATCGGAAAAAGCGGGGCGGTTCCTTGACGACGGGCCATGGAGTCGGGGAGCTCGCAGGGGTGGCATAGAAATGCGCTCCTAGGGTTTCGCGAACGACTCGCCAACCCGCTACCGGTCCACCATGTCTGCACCGCCCATTCCTTGGAAGCACATTCGTAACGTCTTGGTGTTGTTCGCGCCGATTTGGATCGGCGCCGTCATTGTTTTTGGACTCCTGGGAGGCGTTTATTCGCTTTTCTCCAAAGACATTTATGCGGCTCGTCAACCGCTCGTTGTTCGCGACGAAGCCACTCGAGCGGTTGATCGCCTGGGGCGGTTTGCCAGTCAGACCGAACTAAAAGCGGCTCAGGAAACCATCCTTGAAATGGCCCAGAATCGTGAGGTCGTCGCCGCTGCACTCCGACACATCGGTCCGCCTGACGGGGACGCCGATCCTGCGTGGCCGTCAATCTCTGATGTCGACGACGCGATCAAAAGTTCCGTTAACATCTTGGCGCCACAGGGTGCGGAGTTCGGAAATACCGAGGTCGTTTACTTGGCCGTAAAATCGAGTTCTCCCGAACGCGCGATCGAGTTTTGTCGCGCGATGTTCGATCATCTCACCAAGCATCTTCGCGATGTTCGTCGAGTTCGCGCGGACAGTGTCATCATCGAACTTAGCCATGCCCGTGACCTCGCGAAATCGAATCTCGATCGCGTCGCCAATGAAATGCATGAGATCGAAGTCCAGTTTGGGGCTGACCTGGGCGAGCTAAGAAAGCTTAACGATACCTACGGTGGTGACAGTAACCTGCGCCGGATCTTGGAGACGACCAAAGAACAACAGCGTATTGCGGAACGCGAGCTCAAGAAGAACCAGTCTTTGTACGATCTGCTGGTCGCCAGTTCGAAGGACCCACAACGATTGTTAATCAGTGGCGGCGATATCTTGAGTAGCCAACCATCATTGTTGCGACTAAAAGACGGGTTGATCGATGCACAGCTCAAATCGAGTCAGCTATCGGGCGTCTACACAATGCTGAATCCAAAGCGCCGAGCTGCGATCGCAACCGAACGTGAGATTCGGGAACGCATCATGCAGGAAACGCTTTCGGTGATCGCGGCGATGGAACCCACTCTGGAATTGCAACAAGTCGAACTTGAAAAGCTGAATAAGAAGACGGTCGACTTGTCGCGGAAGCTTGAGATGTTGGCCACCGCTCGGACATCCTACGCAGAAATTGATGCCGAACTAAAACAGCGAACCGAGCAACTTGCGGCCGCCGAACAGCGACTCGCCGACGCACGGGCTAATCGGTCAGCCGCACTTTCGACCAATCTTGTCGCGGAGCTTGGGCCGCCGCAGGTGACGGAAAAGCCGATCGGTCCGGGAACCATGACGACGACGTTTGGTGCGATGATGGCCGGACTGATTTTCGGCCTCGGGGCCGTCTTCCTCGTGGCTCCCGGCCCGGCACAAAATCACGGGCGCAGACGTTGGACCGATCATGTCCAAAGTCAGAATCGTCGTGCCGAAGATCGCGTCCAAATGAATCGGCGGGCCAGCGATCGTGATCGCACGGAGTTCCGCGAACGCAGTACCGATTCAAAAGATTCGCCAAAGCAAAGCGAACCGCACCAGGAAACCGACCGGACCAACAACGCCGATCTGGGATAATCGCGTTCACAATTTCAGTTCAACGATGATCGAACTGAACGTCAAAGCGTTGAATGGCTCACGCGAGCCGATGGTCGTAATCCGCTATCGGTGCTGAGCTGCGAAAGCGAGCGAGCGTTGGCCAATGGGCGTAACCCAACATTTGATCCAGAACCCAGGCTAGACTGTCGGCCCGACAAAGACGTTTTGTTTCGGACGAGTCGGATGGTTCGCATACCACTGGGCGATCGTCGATCGATCGGTCTCGCTAATCCAACGGTTGGGAATGATCATTTTCAGATTCCCATCTCGCATGCGGACTTCTAAACCCTTTTCCGACCAATGGAAGTGGTCGATTGCTTCGCCGAAATACCCATAACAGCTATGGTAGGTTGCTCGCGAAAGGACCACTTGGTTGGCAGTGATCCAACCTTGAAAGTCACCGAGAACGGATCTTCGCAGGGTTGCAAAACAGGCGAAGATCAGGGCAACACCGACCACATAGACAACTCCCCAAGTGATCGGATAGCTCAATAGTGAAAGTGCATTGCGGCGATTCAACTCGATCAACGGGACAAACTGTGTAAAAATCAAAGCCGCCCAGGCGAATTGGAGCAACGCAACAGCAGTCCAACGTTTGGTGACACGTCGAGTATCGTCAAGATCTCGGTCGACTAATCGACCGGAAAACATGACCGGGTTTTTGGTTTCCAGCAACCGTTTCATCAACTGCATTGGAACTTCGGAATGGAGGCGCTCCGCGTCGGTCAACGACGCTTTGAAGTCGCTTGACACCAGACGAACAGACTCAGTCGCGAACGGGAGTAGTAACCGCATTGAACCGGTCTTTGTATGCACCTTGTACTGTGATTCGTTGAGCAGCGCCGTGACGGCACACTGGTCGGAACGAACGGCGATCGATCGTGATGTCAGTCGTCCGCTGACTGGTCGAGCGAATCCGCGATAGCGACTCCAGAAACGGCGGTCATCCAAAATTCCGATGTTTGCGATCCATACCACGGCAATCGCGAATGCCGCGGGAAGGATGACGACAAACAATTGCGGCCAATAGACGATGGCAAAGACCGCGCTCAGACAAGCGGCAAGCATCATCCAAACGAAATAACGCTGTCGTGATTCGTCCGACATTCTCGACTGTAAGCCTTCACGCGACCAATCACTCGCAAACCAAAACCCATTTTGCAACCGTTCGTTTGCTTCACCCAAAGCAACCGAAATTGAATCGTCCGCTACGTCGGCGGATGCTTGAAATGGATTGACCGACTGTGAATTAGTCGACTCTGACATGCAACTTTCCGTCGGTAAAAGCCATCACTGATCGCCCCGGATTACATAGTTCAATGCCGCCAGGATCAACGCGACCGCGACAAAAACCTGAAACTGCTTGGCAGATAACTTGCTGCTTGCGAGAACGCCCAACTGGATACCTCCCCACGCAGCCGGTGCCAGGATTAGCGCATCGACCAAGACACGAGGAGTGACGTAACCGGAAACGATCAATGCACCGCATTTATAAACAGACACGACAAACAGGAACTGATTCAAAAAAGCTTTGAATTGGCGTTGGTCCCACGGTTGCGAAAGTGCGAATGCGGCAACCGGTGGGGCCGCGATCGAAACAGCGCCGGCGAGAAAACCGCCGATGCCTCCGGCAATGATCGCCGAACCACCACCGGACTGATCTTGGCGTTTTGCCTTGGCACGATTGCGAAAATTCATCCAAACCATCGCCAGGATCACAAGTCCGGTGCCTCGGACAAGCAAATCCGTCGACACAAAGACGAACGCAAGGAACCCCAGCGGCATCGCGATCGCCGCACCGAGAATGGCCCGCCATAGGTTGGACAGTTCTGCTCCCTGACGATAGTTCCACACTGCGATCAACATGACCGGTACACTCGCAACCGATACAATCACTTGCGTGTGTTTCGCGTCGATCAACCAAGGCAGCATTGTGACGGCGGCGATTCCGAATCCAAAACCAATCGCGCTATGGATAAACCCGGCTGTTAATGCGATCGCGGCGATCCCAATCCAAATCGTCCATTCCATCATTCGGTGTCAATCAGATCTCGATTCTTGGTTTCCGGCAACGTCAACATTACGACGATACCGATCAAAAAGATCAAAGACAATCCTGTCACCGCATAATCAAGGGGCATCCCATCGCGTGCTTTCAGCCAACCTGAAAACAACAACACAGGGACAGCGAGCAATCGGCCGCCGTTGAAACAAAAGCTTGCGCCCGTTGCGCGAATATGAGTTGGAAACAATTCAGGAAAGTAAATGGCGTACCCCGAATGCATCCCCAGCGTTAGGAAGCCGAAAACAGGCAAGACGATCAACATCTGGGTGTACGTTTGCGGCACGAAACACACCACCGGCACGATCAACATGCCAAAAACGTGAAAAAATATGAAGGTCGGCTTGCGCCCAAAACGTGCCGCTAGCGGACCGAAGGACAACAGTCCTAGGCCTCCTCCGGCTGCTTGGATGATGCCATACGCGAATTTGCTTTTGCCGCCGGCAACTTGTTCGTCGGCTCCATTGGTCAGCAAAAGCTCGCGGACTAAATCTTGTCCCGCGACGGTCACCGACCAAAACGTTCCAAGACCGACGGCGGCGAGAAGCATGCCGCGAAGTGCGAGTGTGTTCCATTGGGGATTCAAAAGCAGTTCTGAAAAGCTGCCTGCCTTGTTTCCTGAAACACTTGTTTGTGCCTGCCGCCATCGTTCAGGTTCTTTGACGCAAGCACGCACGATGACGATCAACACCGCAGGAAGCACGCCCAGTAAGTACGCATATCGCCAATTTGTACCTACAAGAATCCCAGACAGCGCGGCCAGCCAAGTTCCAAGAATGCTTGAAGCGTGAAAAATTCCTGTGGCATGCGCTCGCGCCCGTTTGGGAAACACTTCGGCGACCAAGCTAGCCGCGACTGCCCATTCACCGCCGATCCCAAGCGCAACTAGAAAACGCAAGATCCCGATTACGTAAATGTCATTGGCGAAATAGGTCAGCCCCGAAAATAACGAATACATTAAGATCGTAGCGATCATAATCGGGCGGCGCCCAAATCGATCCGCTAGCGATCCGAAAAGTAGGCCACCGATCGTGCCGCCGACCAGAAAGATCGCGAGAAAGTTGTCGCCCCATGCTTTGACAGACGCCTCGTCACCCAACACCTCCTTCAACATGTCATTGCGAGTGATGTTGAAGATCTGTCCCTCATAGACGTCAAACACCCAGCCGGCGCAGGCGATCACCAAGATTAGCCATTGATAACCGGTGACGCCTTCGTACCAAGGCCCCTTTGCAGGTTCGGTGCCAAGACTCTTGTTACCGCCATCGGATGGGCGAGACGAATTGGAATAGGGATTGGTCGATTCATCCTGCATCGAGACTAAACCCCTGCTTGGTCGAAAGCGTGCGTTTGCATCTCGGCCAATGAGGCGACGACTTTACGCGTCCCTTCGAATGGCCGACGAGCATGCATCGCGACTGTGTTATCGAGCAGGACGATGTCCCCCTTTTGCCACTTGTGATCGTACGCATATCGTTCTGCCAATTCGATCGCGATCGCGACTGACTCGGGATCAAGCTTCGAGCCATCGCCATGACGGATCGCATCGGAAGGATCGTTCCGTTCGTCTTTCCAACCACAGTAAGCCGCGATCAGTTGGTTGAAAAACGTCTTCTGCCCTGGCCGAACTTCCATCACTGCGGGAAGTCGCGGTGTGGTGGCACGAAGGCAATCGCCGTCGACCCATTCGTGCGCGTACCCTAATTCCGCTAAACGTGAAACCGCTTGTTCTTTGGTTTCGACTCCCAAGGTACTTTGCCAGCTTCGCCCCATACCGGATTGCGGATCATCGACGCCGGGCATGACGTTGGTGTATTGCAGTCCGACTTGTTCGCACTTGTGGGCAAACTCCGGACAGCGTTGCCTCAATTCTGCGTAGAGCACGTCGCTGCGGCACAGCGGTGTGGCGCCGCCGACCAGCGGTGCGATCTCACAGAAGAACAATATGTACCGTGGGAACAACGGCGTTTGAGCCATCTCGTGATGGAAGAAAATCTTGACTTCCGGAGGCGCTTCGTTTGCCGAAAAGACACGTGGCGTACGATTGACTCGGACCGCATTAGAAAGAGATTTTTTGTAGGGAAAGTTCTCGATCTCCAATGCCTGGATGAAACGATCAAAGTCCTCGACGTCGGGCGTCGCAAAACCACGAAATGCGACCGCCCCGTGTGCCGTTGCACTCCCCAAGAGTGCATCGCGATTCTCAGTTACCCAATCCAGAAAGGGCTCTAATCCGAATGCCTGATCTTGGCATCCATAGACGAGCGGGAAAACGCTCTCTCCTTCGTTTCGCTGACCTTCAATGCCAACTTGGGAAAAGGAAGGGTGGGATTTCATCGGCGGGTGATTCTTTCGGTTTGAGATTGATTTGACGTGGCGGAAACGGTTGGAAAAAGGCATGTCTTTGCGGTCAGTCTTCAAGACATCCTCTGCCGCGATCGCGTCTCGTTTTCGCACTCCGATAGCTTAACGCGTCTTTGCTCACCCGTGTGGTGTCCAACAGTGCTAGACTGTTCGGCGTCTTGGTCGGTTTGCTTCCGCGATCACGTACAACTTTGGGGCACAACGCAGATCAGTTGAAATCGATTAAGCGTTACTTCAAGCTCGCCTTCCTCTAAATCAGTCAGCGCAAAATGAGCCAACGAACAAATCGTCGTCTTTTTCTGTCGCGATGCGTCTCTAGCGTTGCTGCGACGTCAGTCGCCTATGGCAGCGGTGATTTGGTTGCCGCAAAGAATGACCGACCGTTGTTGGGATTGATTGGGGCGGGGTATCAACCGGAGACGAAACGGAAAGGCCGCGGCATCGCAATCGGATTGGCTGCAAGTGGGTTGGCCGATATTGCGATGCTCTGTGAAATCGATTCACAAGCCGCCGATTATGCGAGCGAAACGGTGTGCGGTGGTAAGGCAAAGGTGGTCCATGACTATCGACATGTCATTGATGATCCATCAATCGAAGCTGTGTTGATTGGGACCCCGGACCATTGGCATGCCAAGATCGCGATCGAAGCGATGAAGGCCGGCAAAGATGTGTACTGCGAAAAACCGGTTGCCGTGACGGTACAGGAAGGCCAGTGGTTGCGTGATGTCGCCCAACAAACCAATCGGGTGTTCCAAGTCGGTACGCAGCAGCGGAGTGAATACGGGCAGCGGTTCCTAACCGCGATTGCGATGGTGCGGGCCGGTCGCTTGGGAAAGTTACGACGAATTCACATTGGTTTAAACGAAGGCTGGGAGGGCGGCCCTTTCTCCACGCAACCGACTCCGAAAACACTCGATTGGGAGCGTTGGCTTGGTCCCGCACCGATGACCGATTATCTGCCCCAGCGATCACACCGAACGTTTCGCTGGTGGTATGAATATGCCGGGGGGCAGCTTTGCGACTGGGGCGCCCATCACGTCGATATCGCTCAATGGGCGATCGAACAGCAGGCCAGTGGTCCCACGACAATCAAAACCACGGCACGATTGAATCAGCCCCTTGTCAATGGGCAAGCGACCCGTGACGACACGTACAACACCCCGATTACGTTCTCTGCGGAGTGTCAATTTGCCGGCGGAATCACAATGCTGATCGATTCATCGAGAAACGGCATTACGTTCGAAGGCGATCAAGGCAGGATCTTTGTCAACCGGGGAACGTTAGAAGGCAAACCTGTCGAAGCGCTTCGCGATGCCCCACTCCCTGAAGATGCGATTGCCAACGTTTACGGTGGGACGCCGGCGGTATCCCACATGCAGAACTTCATCGATTGCGTTCAATCTCGCGATACACCGATCTCTGACATTGACTCGCATCATCGAACGTTGTCGACGTGTCACCTCGCCAATATTTCGGTGCGATTGGGGCGGCCGTTGCGGTGGGATCCTTTGAGGGAGCGATTTCTTGGCGATGAAGAGGCGAATGCCCTGTTGTCACGTCAGTATCGAAAAGGATATGAAATTGACGTGTGATCGGATCGGCCCGACGGGACGCACGCTTCATTTGTGCGGCTACAACAATACCGGACGGTGGTTGTGACGTGTAACCACTGATCGCTCGACACTCTGCTAACCACTATTGGGATTCGATGGATAAAGTTCGATTTGGATTGGTCGGTTTTGGCGCTTGGGGGCAACACCATGCGAACGCGATTGTCAAAGCCCATAATGCCGAGTTGATTGGGATCGCTGCCGCCAGCGAAACGACGGCCAAGGAGGCGCAATCGGCATATCCAGACGCTTTCGTTACGACCAACTTCCGCGAACTGGTCTCGCGGGACGACCTCGATGTAATCGATGTGGTCGTGCCTAGCCATTTGCATCATGAGGTCACGACCGCTGTGCTCGAAGCCGGGAAGCATTGCCTGCTCGAAAAGCCAATGGGGATCAATCTCGATCAGTGTGACCAGATGATTCGTTGTGCCAAGCAACATGATCGGATTCTCAGCGTCGGCCATGAACTACGCTTGTCTTCGATGTGGGGCAAAGCGAAGGAGATGGTCGAAGCCGGGTTTATTGGCACACCGCAGTACTGCTTGGTTGAACTTTCACGTAATCCCTACCGCCAAGGATCGGGAGGTTGGCGATACGATATCAACCGAGTCGGAAACTGGATTCTCGAAGAACCGATTCACTTTTTTGATCTAGCGAGATGGTACCTCGCACAGTCGGGAGAACCTGAATCGGTCTATGCGACGGCGAACAGCCGGGACGAAGGCCGCCCGGAATTGCAAGATAACTTTAGCGCGATCATGCATTTCACAGGCAATGCCTATGCGGTGGTATCACAAACGCTGAGCGCCTTTGAGCATCATCAAACCGTCAAGATCACCGGCAGTCGCGGTGCGTTGTGGGCTTCGTGGAGCGGGGCGATGGATCGTACGCGACACCCGACATACAAACTACGAGCGTTCGACGGACATGAAGTGACCGACGTGCCGATCGAAAAACCCACCGGCGAGCTATTCGAGTTAGAAGATCAAATTGTTCGTATGGCCGAAGCGATCCAACGCGATGTACCGCTCCACTGCACGGCAGAAGATGGACGGTGGTCAGTCGCAATGTGCCTTGCCGCAACGGAATCAGTCCAGACCGGTCAACCACAAGCGATCAAAGTTGCTGATTGAAGGCAAGCAACCTTAGTTTGCTGCCCGGGTGAATGGTTCGCTTTCGGTTTCCGAGAGCAGCATCAATTGTCCAACGTAAACCGAGCGAAAGCTGGCGTTCGGTATATGAAACACAGGTGTGTAATCGTCGAGGCCTGACACATGGTTGATATCGTTGGAATTGGGGTGTCGGTCTGGGACAGCATCTGTTTGCTGGAATCTTTTCCGCAACGCGGGGCAGTTGTACGCGCCGAACGCTTCGTTCAAGGCATTGGCGGCGGGATCACCGTAGCGATGGCGATGGCATCTCGACTGGGCGCTTCGGTCGCATTGATCGATGCACTCGGGGATGACGCCGTCGGAAATCAAATTCGCGAGACACTTCGGAGTGAATCAGTCGAGACACGTTGGTTGCAAACCATCGTGGGGAAAACGAGTTCGACAGCTTCCATTTGGTCGGAAACTCAGGAGGCCGAACGAACCATCGTTTTTCTACCCGGGACAGCATGTGACCAGATCATGATTCCGAATGATCTGTCGGACTGTATCAAAGGCACCAAACTGTTGCACCTCAATGGTCGTCATCTCGCCGTTTGCAAACAGGCCGTTGAAATCGCCAGACAACACGGTGTGTTGGTCTCGTTCGACGGGGGGGCCTTTCGCTATCGTGAAGAAACATTGCCGTTATTGCGTGCGGCCGACATTGTGATCGTCGCCCGACAGTACGCCGAGTCACACTACACGGCGATGACAGGAAAGTCGGCAGAGAATCATACCGGAAGTGAGTTGGTGCGATTCTTACACGACGACTTGGATTGCCAGATAGCGGCAGTCACACATGGTTCGCGCGGTAGTGATTTTGCGGTTCGCGGAAAGATTAATCGCGAAGCAGTCAGTGGAGTCGCACCGGCGTACTTTTTCCAATCGGCAATCAACGTTGACCAAGCGGTCGATACGACCGGTTGCGGCGACACGTTTCATGGGGCGTTTCTTGCCGGGATCGCTGCCGGTGGTTCGATTCAGGCGTGTGCGCGACTCGCCGCTGAAGTGGCCGGGGCAAATGCCCGCGGAATCGGCGGGCTGTTCTACAATCCGCCGACGTTGATTCAGAACTTCACCAGCCCATGACCATGTTTGATTCGATGACTTTGCGAGCCTGTTCGAGATCGCTGCCGGTTTCCATGCGATAAAGACGAATCGCATTGACCTTGTCGCCGGCAGACCGATTCAGGCACTCGCGTGCAATCAAGCAAGGGTCTAGCGTGGTATTGGTCAGTCCGAGGGCGCCTTTGCTGATCACCCAAGTATCCCGTGGCCGTTTGGTCAACCGAATGACTTCGTCGTTGGGGTAGGCGTCAAAAACCACATCGCGAGCAGCCTGTTCGTCTTCCGCCCAAGTGATGATGATGTGAGAACTGGTTTCGATTTCGAACAGGGGCATCGTGTCACCTATTTTCGGTGCGGCCTGAGAAGATTTATGAACAGCGATTGGGACAACCGTCGTCAGAGTTTACCGACTACTGACGAACTTCTCGAAAACGAGAGAGCTTTTGGGGTGAATCGTTCTACGTTCTCATCCCTGTTATCGGTTCGCGTTTGTTCCTTTCAAGCACAAAAAACCGAAGGCAACCGCGGAACCGGCAACAATTCCCCAATGTGTCGTGTTCATCTGACTGGTGTAGGACATCAACTCGTTGCTTACATCACGAAACAGCGAACTCACCGAAGCGACCAACAGGGGGAGACCAGACATGACAATTCGAAACGGTTGTAGGTAGACGACTCAATCGACCAAAAAGATTTTTGAACGACTAACTCTAGGTTCCAACTTGCAGGTCGCATTGGAATTCTGCGGGAAACCACGGCTTTCGAGGAGGGCCGATTGAGGCCATTCTTGCGATGTTGCCTCAGGGGGCCAAAAAACTGACCGGGAACATTCAAGAAACATTTACAATACGCCGAAGCTTGGTCTTGCGGCGATAATCCCCAGCGATATAATCCCGCACCTACGAAGTTGAGAGCGGTGAACAGCCACCTCAAACTTCGGCGCGGTAGCTCAATTGGTTAGAGCCCCGGACTGTCGATCCGGAGGTTGCGGGTTCGAGTCCCGTCCGCGTCGCTGGCTAGAAAAGCCCCAATCAAATCCGGGGCTTTTTTATTGCGCAACACAACTGACATGCACCGAGCAAGTTCATCATCGAACTCACTCGAGGCGCGGTAGCTCAATTGGTTAGAGCCCCGGACTGTCGATCCGGAGGTTGCGGGTTCGAGTCCCGTCCGCGTCGCTTCGTTCAAGCCCGCCGGCAAGCGGGCTTTTTTTATGCGCGGCGATTTGAGCGGGGCGGGGGCGCATGGCGAGTGACAACCTCTGCCCTCCAAACCCGATTGTCGCCCAACATCCTCTCAACCGGCATGAAGTGACCTGTGCATTTCGTCCCACCCCGAGGGTACGCCGACATCCGTTGCATGGTCGATCACACCACATGCTATGAATTGGGTATCCCCCAATCCGCTAGGCAAATGGTGTATGACCCATGGAATCAGGCTCGCAGGTGCAAGACAACGGACTGTTCGATGAACTGATCATCGATTTTGTTGATTCTCTCGATGAATACATCCACCATTTCGACGACTTTGTCGAATCGAAGGACCTGGAATCACTGGGGAAAGAAGCCCACAAACTGAAGGGCTGTTCCGGAACGTTGGGGTTTCAGCGTATTCGACTGCGTAGCGAGCTCCTTGAACATCAAGTGAAGGCAGCACTCTGGGAAGAGATCATTCCGTCGATTGAAGGGATTCGTGAAGAGATCCAGGCGGTCGATATCGAGCATATTCGACAGCGGCAGCAGGCTTCCGGTGATTCGGATTGCTAATCGTCATCCCGGAAAAATCCGAACCAATCGATTGTCGTTATTGCTAATCTGTTGTAACTACCCCGTAGTTCTCCCACGTCGTCGGCAGCAACGAGAATCTGCTTGTTAATCAAGTTGAACGCTCGAAGCGAATAAATCGACGGGGCTTCTGATTGTGATCACGGGACGCGGTCACATCTTCTATCGGAAGCACATAGACTGGGAAAAATTTCGTATCCTAGCGATCCACGATTAGTCAACGTTTCGGATCCGAAAAGAGGATGCAGATGTCAAAACCAGTTCGCGCGGCCATGATTGGATTGGGATTCGGTTCGGAGTTCATTCCGATCTACCAAGCGCATCCGAACGCGGAAGTCACCGCACTGTGTCGTCGTAATGAAGCCGAGCTGAATAAAGCTGGCGACCAATTCGGAATCGAGAAACGGTACACCGACTACGGCGCGGTGTTGGCCGATCCAGAGATCGATTTTGTCCATATTAACAGCCCGATTCCGGATCACGCATGGATGTCGCTGAAGGCACTCGACGCCGGGAAGCATGTCATGTGCACAGTACCGATGGCAACGACGATCGATGAATGTCGACAGATCGTCGAAAAGGTCGAACAAACGGGATTGAAGTACATGATGGCCGAAACGGTCGTCTATAGCCGTGAGTTCCTGTACATCAAGGAACTCTATGACAAAGGTGAACTCGGTGAGATTCAGCACCTTGCCGCATCGCATCCGCAGGATATGGACGGATGGCCAAGCTATTGGGAGGAAATGATTCCGATGCATTACGCCACGCACGTCGTCAGCCCTTGCCTTGGTTTGACGAACGGGTTGGCGGAATACGTCAGCTGTTTCGGATCGGGAAAAGTTCGTGATTCCATCGCCGAGAAGTCGGGCAACAAGTTTGCCGTCGAATCATGTCATATCAAACTGCAAGACAGCGATGTCGTCGCACATATCTGGCGATTTTTGTACGACGTTGCTCGGCAGTACCGTGAAAGCTTTGATGTATACGGAACCAAAAAGAGCTTTGAATGGACGTTGATCGAAAACGAACCCCACGTCATTCATACTGCGAAAAAACCGGAGCCAGAGATCCCTGAGAAAGTCGAGATCCCCGATTTTGCACATCTTCTACCAAGTGAGATTCAGAAGTTCACGCTGCCTTCTGAAATCCATGATGCCGATCATTTGTCTTTCATCCAAGGTGGCGGACACGGTGGATCACATCCCCACTTGGTACACGAAATGGTTAGCTCCATCGTCGAAGATCGTTCTCCTTGGCCGAACGCGGTGACAAGCGCCAATTGGACTTGCGTCGGCCTGTGCGCGCACGAGTCGGCGCTCAAAGGCGGTGAAAGAGTCACGCTCCCAGAATTCACTCTAAAGCGATAAACGCAATGTTCGACCAACGCTGTTCTCTCTATCGGCAATTTGTCGTGGTTGTCGGTTGTGTTCTGCCGACCTGCCTGTCCGGCAACCTAAGCAGAGCCGCAGATCTGGTCCCACCATTGGTGATCGAAGATGGCTGGGAAATCGAATTGGTCAAAGCGGAACCGGAGATCGTGACGCCGGTCATGTGTGTCTGTGATCGGCAAGGACGGTTGCTGGTCATTGAATCACACACGCATTTTCCGGCTGACGATTATTCCGGTCCAGGTCACGATCGCATCCTACGTTTCTCCGATAGCGATTCTGACGGCACTCTTGATCGACGTGAGGTCTTTTTTGATCAAGGCAAGTTCACCATGGGGCTGGCTTGTTTAGACGATGGATCAGTTGTGGTTTCCTACCGCGACAAAGTCATTCGAATCGACGATAAAGACGGCGATGGTTCGGCCGAGCAAACCGAAACGTTGCTCGAATTAGACACGGTCGCCGAATACCCACATAACGGTCTGAGCGGCTTGACAGTCAGTCACGACGGTTGGCTTTACGTTGGTCAAGGTGAAAACTTTGGTGAAGACTACATGCTGACCGCCAAGGACGGGAGCAAACAAACTGGGGGCGGCGAGGGTGGAAACATCTTTCGCTTGCGTGTTGATGGGACGCAGCTTCAGCGAATCGCGACTGGCTTTTGGAACCCGTTCGGTTTGTGTTTTGATTCTGCAAACCGGCTTTGGACCGCCGGAAACGATCCGGATGCGATGCCGCCATGCCGTTTGATGCACGTTGTCGAAGGCGGTGACTATGGTTTTGAGTTTCGGTTCGGTCGCGGAGGAACTCATCCGCTGCAATCGTGGCTTGGCGAGCTGCCGGTGACGCTTCCACCAGCGGCAGCGACCGGTGAAGCACCATGCGCGGTCGTTCCGGTCGGCGCTGATCTTTGGGTTGCCAGCTGGGGCGACAATCGACTCGAGGCCTACGAGTTATCTCCAAGCGGAGCGTCGTGGACCAGTCAAACGCGGACGATTTTGCAAGGCGACACGCTGTTCCGACCGGTGGGGATCGCTGTCGCGCCAGACCAGTCGGTCTATCTCACCGATTGGGTGCGGCGTGATTATTCGGTTCATCAGACAGGACGGATTTGGCGACTGAAACGTTCTGACGGTCAGGAGGTGACCCCAAAACAGCCAAAGCTGTCCCCATCGGAAATGGCGGCCGACAAGGTTGCTTCGGAAAGCACCATCGGTTCGCTATTGGACGTCGCTGTGTCGCCGGATCGCTACCTGGCACAAGCTGCCATCACCGCGCTGGCAAAACACCCGGATCTGTATCCGCCCGGTCAGATCGCGAAATTAGAGCCCGAGAAACAATTGGGCATCTTGGCCGCGTGGCGATGGCGAGAGTTTTGCGAGCCGGAATCGCTTCACGAGTCAACGCGACAAGAATTGATCCGTGTCGCGATTTCAGCGAACGACGAAGATTGCAATCTGTTCGGACTTCGTTGGGCAGCCGAACGTCGGGAATCGAGTTTGTTACCGATCGCAGAAAAAATCCTTCAACGACGTTCGATTTCTCCGAAACTATTCGAAGTCGCTGTCGCCGCAATTTCATATTTACAGAACGGGACGGCGAGAAGCGGAATTCGTGATCCGGCGCGGGAGTCGCTGCTCGAAACGATGGCCCGAGATCAGCAGCGGGATGATCGCTTGCGTGCATTCGCGATTCGTGCGATCCCCAAAGAAGCCGAGCGTCCGACGGTCGTGGATCTAAAAACTTGGTTGAAGCCTGACACGTCGGTCGAGCTGCAGAGCGAAATCGTCCGGTTGTTGATTGCTCGCGGTGATGCCGACTCGGCGAAGGTTCTGATTTCGGTTGCCAAGGATGCCGCGTATGCCGATTCGATTCGTGCCGATGCGATTTCCGGCCTGTCTGGACACCTCTCTGATCACGAACAGGCAATTCGGCAATTTGCAGACGATCAACGACTACCAAACGAAGTTCGCGAAGAAGCGTCACGAGTTTTGGCTCGACAAGGTGGGCTGAAACGACAGAAACGGCCCCCGGCGGAAGACTTTGATTCGTGGCTTCGGTTGGTCGGATCCGGCGGCGACCCAGCAGCCGGCGCCCGCGTTTTTCAGCGTTCGACGTGTATCCGATGCCACTTACACGGAGGTCGGGGGGCGACCACGGGGCCTGACCTCACAAGTCTGACCGGACAATCGCGAGCGAGGATTCTAAAGTCAATACTCGACCCCAGTGCGGAAGTGGGGCCGTTGTACGTTCCGTGGAAAATCGTCACCCTGGACGGGGACGTCCGCGTCGGATTGAAATTGCCTCGCCCCGGTGTCGGCGGATCGATTGCGTTTCAGTCGACCGACGGGTTGCCGTTTTATGTCAAGCTTGAAGAAATCGAAATGCACAGCTTTAGTGATCAATCGATCATGCCAGAAGGATTGGAGCAAACGATGTCGATAGGCGAGCTACGTGATCTACTTGCATTTTTGGAAACTTCAACATCGCAGTGACCGCGCGAACCGATGTGCTTCGCAACGATGATTCGTTCACTTTCCAAACAACCCCGTAGCTTTGCCGATGAACGCTGAGTCATCGGTATCGCAGACACCGCGTTGGTTTACCGAGTTTGCCGGTCAGGCATCTGAATCAGGATTCACGTTGTTGGGTGTCTGTCCGGTCGTCGACGCAAACGGCTTCCATTCATTGGTCGATTGGATCGAGGCCGGGTACGCGGCCGGAATGGACTACTTTGCCAATCGGATCGATGCATACCGAAGCCCGACGGGCGTGATGGTAGGGGCAAAAAGCATCGCCGTGTTGGCGAGTCCATATCCTGCCGCGGAGCGTGAAGCATGCCAAACAGGCTCGGGACGAGTCGCACGGTATGCTTGGTCAGGGACCGACTATCACGACGTGATTCATAAAAGGATTAAGGCACTCAAAAAGCTGGTTCAAAGTTCCGCCCCAGAAGTTAGCCTCCGAGGGTGCGTCGATACCGCACCGCTACTGGAACGCGAGCTGGCCGAGTTAGCTGGTTTAGGGTGGCGCGGTAAGAACACGTTGTTGTTGCATCGTGAACAAGGAAGCTACTTTTTTCTCGCCTGTGTCCTCTTTGACCAAGTGTTGCCCTACGACACCCCCCAAGAAAAGTCGTACTGTGGATCTTGTACGGCGTGTTTGGATGCCTGCCCGACGGACGCATTTGTTCAAGAAGGGACCTTGAACGCCGGCAGATGCATTAGCTATCTCACCATCGAGCACCGTGGTTCGATCGATCCTGATCTTAGGTCCGCCATCGGTGATTGGGTTTTTGGCTGTGACGTTTGTCAAGAAGTCTGTCCTTGGAACCGAAAGCCTTCGCGACAATTCCAAGCGTCCGAAGACAGCTTTCCCACTCGATCGGTCGATCTAATTGAGATTCTAGAGATGGACGAAGAGACATTTCGTCAACGCTACCGAAAGTCTCCTTTTTGGCGCACCCGGCTCCAAGGCATGCAGCGCAATGCGGCAATTGTGCTCGGCAATCAACGCAACCAAACCGCGGTCAGCGCTTTAGAACGTCATCTTCATTCCGAAGATCACGTCGTGGCAGAAGCGTGCGCGTGGGCGATCGCTCAGATGAACCCGATGTAATCGTGTTTTGAATAGCAATGCATTCATCGGGCGATTCGCATTCGCAGCCACCGGAGGTTTCCGCAGATCGATATCGCCTATGCATGTTTGCTGTAAACGATCGCGTCGACTTAACCGTAGACGACGCCTGCGTTCATCACGCTCTTGTTTCTTCGCCATCTTAGCCAACTGTCAAAGACTCGCTAACCGCTGCATTGGTAGCCCTGGTGGCCGAACGATTCTGTGTAGTACAATCCCGCCAATGCAGTTCGACTGGGCTTGTAATCTCATGGGGCCAGACGACGCATTGGTGCTCCGAATCCCAGGAATAACGTTCGTCCATGGCGAGCGGAACTCAATGAATGCGTTGCAGAAAAACCGCGGCCTCCAAATCACCACCACTGCGGGAGACGACACGCTGTTGTTGTCGCGGATGGTCGCTCGAGAGCATTTGGGACGTCCGTTCGAGATCAATGTCGAGCTGCTTTCGAAAAATCACAACGTCGACCTCGAATCACTTCTCGGTTCGGTGACGACGATCGAATATACGCTGCCTTCCGGGAAGTCTCGCTACTTCAATGGCCGGTTCAGCCAGATTTCTTGGGCTGGATCGAAGGAGCACTTCGCGAGATACGAAGCCACCATTGTGCCATGGTTTTGGTTCCTAACGCGGACCGCCGACTGCCGGATTTTCCAAGGTAAGACGGTTCCGGAGATCATCAAGGAGATTTTCCGCGATCATGGTTTTACTGATTTCGCCGATCACCTTAGCGGCGAATACCCGAAGTCAGACTATTGCGTGCAGTATCGTGAATCCGACTTTGATTTTGTCAGTCGCCTGATGGAACAAGAAGGGATCTACTACTTTTTCACTCACGAGAAGAACAAGCACCAGCTACATTTTGCCGATAGCGTCTCGGCCCACTCAAGTCGAACTGATTACGGTACGTTGCGATTCTATCCACCGGACCCGCGACGATTACAGGAATTCGAACACATCCATCAATGGGGCGTCTCGCTGGAAGTGCAATCGGGATCATACGTTCTCAATGATTTTGATTTCGAACGTCCGACGGCTGACTTATTGGCGAAATCGAAGTTGGAACGGCAGCATGATCTGTCAAAGTTCGAAGTGTTCGATTATCCCGGCGACTACCGCGTGTCCGCCACGGGCACCAAGTACTCCCAGCGAAGAATTGAAGAACAACAAGCAAAGTTTGAACGTGTCCGCGGAACGACCAATGCCTTCGGGCTGGAATGTGGCGCGTTGTTCAAGTTAGAAAATCATCAACGATCCGATCAGAATTGCGAGCACCTCGTCGTCTCGACGAGAATCGAACTTCACAATAGTGAATTCGAGACCGTCGATGGCGGTAGCCCCATGGAATTCAACTGCGACTTTACGGCGATGAAGTCGTCAACGGTCTTCCGTTCACCACGAACGACACCACTGCCAAGAATCCGTGGCCCTCAAACGGCGATTGTCGTCGGTAAGAAGAAAGAAGAAATATGGACGGATAAGTATGGCCGGGTCAAAGTGCACTTTCATTGGGACCGCAAAGACAAACGAGATGAAAACAGCTCATGTTGGGTCCGCGTCGCACAATCCTGGGCTGGTAAAGGTTGGGGATCCATTCACATCCCGCGCATCGGCCAAGAAGTCATCGTTGAATTTCTTGAAGGCGACCCCAATTGTCCGATCATCACGGGAAGGGTCTATAACGCGGACGAGATGCCGCCCTACAAGCTACCCGAAAATCGGACGCAGAGCGGTATCAAGACGCGAAGTACCACTCAGGGAAATAACCAAAATTTCAACGAACTGCGATTCGACGACGAGGTAAATTCCGAGCAAATCTATTTCCACGCGGAAAAGAATTTCGAACGAGTTGTCGAAAATAATGACAGTTTAAAAGTCGGTTTCAGCGACAACGACAAAAAGGATTTTGAAGGAAATCAAGACATCGAAATCTTCAATAACCAAACGATCGTTGTTGGAAACAAGGATGCAAAAGACGGCAGCCAATCTATCACCATCCACAAAGACTATAGCCAAACGATCAAAGAAGGCGACGCCACGATCACCATCGACAAAGGTGATCGAACATCGACGGTCAAGCAAGGCGATGACACGCTCGATATCAAGCAAGGTGCCCAGACGACGAAAGCGGCGAAGTCAATCTTGCTTAAAGTCGGCAACAATAGCATCAAAATCGATCAACAGCAGATCGCCATCAAGGCGACAAAAATCAGTCTTCAAGCCGATACGCAAATCATAATCAAAGGCGCGATGGTGACCGCAGAAGCGCAGGGTGTGATGACGGTCAAAGGCGGCGTCGTCAAGCTAAATTGATGTCTTGAACCAATTTCGAATTGAATTTGCCATCTAAATTCAACAACGATTTGGAATCGCGTGACCCGCTAACAACCGTTCAAGAATCGATGCGTGTAAACAGGTGCATCCGGAAATCTATCGCGGCACAGCGGTGGCCGAACATTCCGCGGCAAACCTGAAATCAAAGATGAATCACTTTGTTGGCATGTTCAGACTCTGGAAGCAGTTTTGCTGCTCTGGGCCCGACGGTAGCACATTCGGCTGGCGGCGGCTAAACACGATACGAGTCGATCAAGAGATTTTTGCCAGTCTAACTCACCAATAGTCAATGAAACTTATCATTCATGTCGTATCCGGTCCGGCTCGTGGCAAGAAAATCGCGATTCAAAATGGGGAGCGGGCACGCTTTGGTTCCAATGCCGCTGCGGACGTCTACTTGGCGGATCCTGAGATGGCGGAGATCCACTTCGAAGTTGTTTTCCAGGGTGAAGAGCCACAGCTTCAAGCTTTAGATGATACAGCGCCGACTTTGGTGAACGACAAGCCTGTTTTAAAGTCCACGGTGGTCAACGGCGATCAGATTTCGGCGGGTCAAAGTCGAATGAGTGTATCGATTCCTTCGGCGAAGGAACCTGAGGTCGAGGTTGATCCGGATCCCGAGTCAAAGTCCAGTCCCGAACCCACGCCGCCATCGATCGATGAGTTAATCTCAACGCTCGATCTCGATGACGATGCGGTCGTGTTAGCTGGTCAATCAGACTCCATAGAGAAATTGATCGATCATCTTATCGAGACCGGATTCTATGCTGACGCGGTTAAAGTGCTTGCCGCGTTTCTGCCAATACACGAGTCGATTCGATGGGCCTATCGAGTGATCCAATCCAATCCGATGGAAACGTGGAAGAGTTCCGAGAAATTAGCAGCCTCTATCGTCGAAACTTGGCTGAATGACGATAGTGAAGTAAACCGTCAATCTGCGATGTCGATCGCAGAAGAACTCGAACACGATGGTCCGCTTGGTTTTCTTGCCGCCGCAGTCGCTTGGAGCGGAGGCAGCATGGTCGACGATAGTTTTGCCCCAGTCGCTCCGCCACCGGGCTTGTCGGCCCGAATGGCCGCGGGGGCAATTCAATTGATGCTGTGCAAAGATGGACCAGACAAGATCGATTCAAACGCGGGATCGATTTTCGCGATCGGTAAATCATTGGTTGACTGTGAAAAGTCGACTTCAATATCGAAGTGAGCTTCGATCGTTTGAGGCGATGGCGTTGGTGTTGCTTGATTCTTTCGCTGCTCAGACCGGTATTCTAGTTCAAGACGAACACTTAGCGGCCGAATCAACACATCGATCGTTCTTTGCTCCTCGTCTTGTCTTACTCCACTTTTGATTTTTTCAGAGGCCGTGGAGGCTTGATATTTTAGCGATCGTAGGATCGATTGGACCGCCAAGGAGTCACCGAGGTTAGCAAAGCGAATGACCTGTCCACGTCCATTACGGCCGTCGGACTCAAGAAATCCGATTGACAGTGGCGGACTATCCGTGGTTGGCTGGTAGGTGATCGCACCGGACCTCTCGTCGAAATGCATTCCGGATTGCAATGGAAAATCAAGCAGGCAGCGTTCGGTGAAGTCGCTTGGCGGGACGGCTAACGATTCGTCGAGTTCGATGTGTAGCGTCAAGGCAGCATTTGCGAGAAGGCGACTTGGATCAGTCAGCAGGATTGACGCGTCAACCGTGGCAGGAGGCGAGTTGATTTGGTAAGCCAACTGCGTCGTACTCGTCGTAATAGCTACGGGGGCAATCGACTTGCCTTCCCAAATCACCGTTCTTCCTTCCGATCCGGCCGATAGGAGATCATGGCCATTGGGCGCAAACTGGACCGCAGCGACGGAACGATGCTCTTCCAAGGCCAGAAGCTCTGAGATCTGATGCCGGTGGGAAATGGCGGCCTCGGCGTTACGGGTATCGGACAACAACCGACTGGTGTCCCAAATAACAATTCGTTTTCCTTGTCCGGTGACAAACCGGCGAAGATCTGTCGAAAGATCCATACAGGAAACCGATAACGCGTCATCTTGATCGAGTCGCGCGATCAAGCGAAGATTTCGATCCCAAAACGCGACGTTGCGATCGCCATCGGAGGTGACACACCAACGGCCATGGTCGCTGATAATCATCGTGCTTATGGGGCCGGATTCCCAATCGATTTTGAACCGGACAAACGTTCCAGCTTCATTTCGTTTCCAACAGCCACCACCGCCGATACCTCCGGATAAGATGCGTTGACCGTCTGGAGAGAACATTGCAATGCTGCAATTCCCGTCAGTTGCTGTGAACAAGTCCTCTTGTATTGGGACCCAACGATCTTTCGCGTGGTATGTCCAAAGAATCCACCTACCTGATTGATCAGCGGTCAAAAGGCGATTCGGATCACTCGGGTCGAATTCCGTCGCGACCACGGGAAGGTCGTGAGCCCCCGATAGGTTCTGGGCGGCACCGTTCGTTTCGGTCCATCGATTGTTTTGCAATTGCCATATGCGAACGTTGCCTTCAACATCGCCGTAGGCAAGACGTTCCGATCGGTTATCTGAATTCGACGAAAAACCGAGCGAAGTTATCGATGCCGATGGTCGAAAGTTTTTAACTAACGTCGTAAAACGTCGTGGATCTTCATCGGCGGAACGCCAAAGTCTTGCGCCCTTTCCACCGACAGTTAGCAATTGTTTTTCGATGTCGCCCGACAGGAACGAAGCGGATGCGATCTCTCCCGTTTCGGCGATGTCGATCATTCGCAGGGTTGCCGCAGGATCGGAGAACTGCCAAGTCGCCGTTCGGTATCCGCCCGACGATCCCGCCGTTGATCCGGGACCAGACTTGTGGTGACCCGCAGGATAGTAGAGGCTAAGTATCGCGTTCCGTTGATCGACAAAACGTATCGACTGAACCGTCGGAGACTTTGTCGCGTCATGATCGAGTGATTGGAGACTTGCAATTTTGATCGGTGAAGTTTGTTCGCCAAGTCGGTAAGCCTCAGCAATTGGGGCGTCACGACCAAGAATCGACGAATGTCCGATGATCAACAGCGAACCATTTGATGATAGATCGATGCTGGTCACAGGACCTGACCAAGGCAATTCAGAGATTTTCGTCGCATCATCGAGCCGCCAAAGACGGACACGCCCTTCCTCACTGGCTGTGACGATCATGTTCTGACGGTCCGAGATCGCCAGCCCGGAAATCGAGCTTGCATGAGCTTGAAATTCAGAAACTAATTCGGGGCTACTTTCTTGAGAGCGTATTCGAAACAAATAGCAACGTCCGCGCGAATCCCCGATTAAGAATGCCTCTGCCTGTTTCGTACCGATGACTGCGGTGATATCAGCAATACGCCGAAGCGACTGACGACGTTGCAAGAAGTCGGCATCAGATAGGTTTCGTGAAATCGTTACAGATGTACCATTCCCTTCGAGCTTGGAACGATAGGATGCAACAAGCTGTGCGGCGGCATGCTTGCGCAGCAATCCAAACTCGGAACGTCGACCATCGTCGTTCAGTATCCATAGCTTTGCCGGGTTCAGACGATCATCGCTTCCGGTGACAACCAAGGTGCGTCCCGCCTCGGGTTGTCGGAATGCGGCGGCAACTCCACGGTATCCCGTACCCGACAGAAGATGTGACTGTGTGGCCCTTTCCACGTCCCAGATTCGGGAGGTGTTGTCACCGGCTGACGTCAGCAGTTGCTTTCCAGCGTCGAAGAAGCCGCCGGTTGCTGTCAGTAGGGCGTGGCCGTCTCCCAAGAGTTGACCTGCACTACGATCTTGTTGTTCCTGGTCCCATAACGCGACTGTACCGTTTTGGAACGCTGTGGCGACCCATTTCCCGTCGGGTGAGTACATTGACTTGGACACCGGTGAAAGTCCAATTTCGCTGGGGCGTTTGCCTAGTCGTCTCTCGGAAACTGGATAGAGTTCGCGGGGTAGGTCATAGTCCCGCCAAGACCAACGTTTGACTCCATCAAAGGCCCCCGAAACGACCGCATTCATTTGGTCAGCAAACACACACGAACGAACCCACCGTCCATGCCCGCGGAGTACCTTTTCCAGTTGCCAAGTAGAATCTGTCAGTTTCCAGACTCGGATCGTATTGTCATTACCGCCAGAAACGAGGAACGTTTGGTTGTCTACCGTGCCGATCTCGATCGATCGTACGCTTGCTTCGTGCTGCTGAGTGTCAAAGCCGACGAGAACCGCGCCTGATTGACGATCGTTCTCGGCAATCAAGTCCAGCTGAACGGTTCGCTGGTCCGCGGCCGAGGTTGTATTGGCGAGCTTCCATTGCAGCAGGCGTTGATCATATCCACCTGACAAGACTGAACGACCGTCATCGCTGAAAGTCACGCAATATACGGGGCCTTCGTGACCTCGAAAGTCTCCGATTTTCCTGGCATCTCGCCCATCTCTTTGAATTTCCCAGACCCTCACTCGACCATCCTCACAGGCGGTAACGACTTGTGTCCCATCGGGTGAAAATCGAGCGTCGTAAACCTCTTTCTCTAAGTGATCTCGCATGACCGATAGAGGACGCCCGGTGCTCAGGTCCCACACGAACGCTTTCCTATCCGATGCACTTGAAACAAGTCGTTTGCCATCGGGCGAAAACTGTAAACTCAGTATCGCAGCACGGTGTCCGCTCAGCGATTGCGTTGACTGAAGTGTGTCGCCTGATCCGAGCTTCCAGACTTTAATGGCAAATCGATCAACGGAACGACTCTCATCTTCGGTCGTTGTTTGGATGCCGCCGGCCGCTATTTGGGATCCATCCTCAGAAACAGCCACCGAGCCGATCGCAGTTCCAAATGCGATCCTCACTGGCGGGGCATTCGAATTGTGCTCGTCGCGTTTCCAAACCAATAGATTCCCTGAGTCCGTTCCAGCAACAATCACTCGTCCATCTTTCGTGCTGTCGACCGATTCGACATGAATATCTTCGGTCAGGTTTTGCATCGTCGCCGGTGCCGAAGCAGCGCGCAGTAACCCCCATTCAAGGTGTCTTAAACGAGACATCACCGCATTGTGTGATTCGCCGGACGCGGGATCCATTTTATGGAGAATTCGTTGCGCTTTCTCGAACTCGTTTCTCCGAATTGATTCGGCGGCCAGACCGATCTCCGACGCATACGCGGCTTCTTCCGCTCGGCGTTTTTCCTGACGAGCTTTTGATTCGGCGCCGCGAGCTTCGTTCTTTGCGACCAAGGCGAGGCGTTCGGCAGACTTTGCTTTCTTTTCGGCTTTCCTAGCAGTTGTTTCCGCTCGCCTGGCTTCCTCGGCACTCGTCAGAGCGATCTTACGCTGTTCGATCGCGACTTCTTTTTCTGATTGCAGTTGGACGGCGCTCTCTTTCAGCTCACCGTAGGAATAGAACGTCACTCCGATGACCGCGATCACCGCCGCGACCGCGACTGCCGCGGCAACCTTTGAGACACGTGCGAGTTGACGTCGTTGTGCGCGGCGTGATTCGAGTTGCGTAAGCAGGTCTTGGTGATCTGCCTCAGTCACGTCGAGGATTGAAATCCCCAGTTCGTAGTTTTCCTGGTCCAGTGCGTTTTTCGCGTGCGCGATTGTTGCGACTTCCAAACCTTTTCGCGCTGCGTGATTTCCATCCCATAGTCGTAAGGCTTCTTCGTAGGCAAAACGTGCCCGGGCGAATTCGTCACTGCTTCGGTTTTTGACGGCTCCCTCGTAATGTTCCCGTGCGCTTTCTGATAGCTTGATGCTTTCGCGGTGTGACTGGTATTCACGAATTGCGTCTTGAAATTCTTGAACCGATTGGTAGCGATCGTTCAAGTTGGTCGCCATCGCGCGTCGTGCGATATCGACCAGTTCTCCGGTTGTCGTTGTGGCGATGATTTCGTTCGCCGCGGCAGCGAGTAGGGCCGCACGAGTGTCGCCGGTTTTGGGGTGTGGCGGTGTCCCGGTGACGATCTCGTAGAGCACGGCGCCGAGGAGATAGATGTCGCTGACAACGCCTAATTCCGATGGATTATGTGCCGCCATTTCCGGGGCCATGTAGGCCGGCGTGCCAGCAGGACCAGTGGCAATCGACGCCCACGGGCGATTAGGATCTTTTGTGACTGCGACGGCGATGCCCCAGTCCATCACGGAGACTTCGCCGAATTCGCCAACCATTACGTTGTGTGGTTTGATGTCACGATGCAAAAAATTGCGATCGTGAGCGAAAGCGATCGCGTCACAAACCTTCATCAAAATTTCGATGTTATCCTGGATCGTATTCGCATGAATCGTCTCGTTCCAAGCTTGTCCTTGGACATGCTTCATCGAGTAAAAAGGCAAGCCGTTGACATCGCGTCCCAGTTCGTAGATTGGGACAATATTGGGGTGCTCAAGCTGGCCTGTCACGACGACTTCGGAGATGAATTGGCTCTCACCAACGCTGCCCGATCCCGCCAACTCGGCCATCGGGACTTTGACGGCCACATTACGATCCAGCGATGTTTGCTTAGCCGACCAGACCCGCCCCATGCTGCCTTCGCCGATGACCTCTGATAACTCGTAGTCGCCATGGATCTCGCTTTTTTCGGCATCCCCGGCGCGAAATATCTTTCGTGTCGCGATGCTCAGCGTGGGGCACTCGTTCTTCGTGCCCATGGAAGGAGATACCGAGTTAAGAGTGTGGAGTGCGGAGACTGCCCCACCGCCGAATGTCGATTCCCAAGTTCGCTCCACTCGCTTGCGATACTGGGGAGAAAGTTTCCGAGGTTGGATCAGCCCCTCACTCGCGTCCGGTGACAACGAAGGCAAATCTGGCTCGATCGAATTGGGATTGAACGATCCGAGAACGGCGTCCGCCTCGGGCATCATCGACTCAAGAAGTGCATCGAGTTCGGACTTGGGAACGCTGGTCCCTGGCGGTGACGGCTCTCCGGTAGACGGCGCTGCCTGCGGTGTTTCCGTCGGAATTTGATGATCGGGATCACTCGGCGTTGCCGCTTGATCTTGTAGGACGACCTCGGTCCCGAGAAAGAAGCACGCACAACTTCCACAGCGTCCGTCTTGTTGCTCCTTATCGCCACATTCTGATCCACAGTAGGTACAGATCACTTTCATCGTGCTGCACTCCTTTCGATCGAGGCTTTGCGTTGGGGCGAGGCTTTTTGTGAGAACATGTTCGACGTGAGGACCATTCCACCGGCGACGACCAGTGGTGTCTTTCCGAATCGCTCGATGACACTAGGACGCGATTCTTCTGACGCTTGTTGCAGGGCTGGTGCCGCCGGGCGAGGCAACTGGCTTTGATCGATTCGAAGCTCAGAAACATCGAGATCTGCAGATTGATGCGAGGTTGGCCTTTTTCGTTTGAGTTGCGGTTCGTCGTCCGAGACGCTCAACGAGTCGCGACGTTCGTCCTCGGTGTGTTCAGCTTCGATCGGTTGTCCGTCGCGAATCATAAAATCAAGCACCAGCCTCTCGGTTTGCCCATCAATCATGTAGATTCGATAGCGATCGTCAGGCAGACGGCTAAATAGCTCCGGTAGTTGGCTTAACTCAAATCCGCTTTCAGACTCGGTGTCCTCGAGATCGGGTAATCGATACTCTTGGTTTTCACGAATGATTTTGACCTCGCCTTCAGATCCAAACGTCACGATTCGCAAAACGTAATAGCGTTGGGATGATTGCTGTGCCGTCCCAAGTGAGCTGTTCAGTGGTTGGGGAGCTTGCAACGCCAGTGTGCGCTGACGTTCGGTTGAATGCAGAACAATTGTTTCTGTTTGTACAACCGTCTCGGGAACATCGGCTGTCGGGATAGAAACGAAGAACGGTAAAATCGGCGAGGAAACCACCAAGACGATCGTCTGCGAGGTGTAGTGGGCAGCATCGAAGACATTGCTTCCACCATCGAGCAAAGTGATTGTGCCTCCAGCAATTTCGATGATGCCAATTTCGATATTGATGTCAGCAGAGGGATTCGTGGGATCGGGGGCATTTTCGTATTCGTGCGCGAAAACCGTCCCAGCGGTGGGACTACCGATGCTCGATTGAACGATTCGCGTGCGAGAGTTGCCCGGGGCAGCTGAATATTGTGGACCGAGCGGGTCACCTTCCTGCCAATCGATTTCAAGATCAATTCCAGACGCGTAGGCGTCAGCGATCAGCACACTGATTTGGGCAATACGATTCGAATCCGTCAGCGCGTCGCCGGTGTCGCTCGTACCGGCAAACGGAGTGGTCGTATTAACCAAGCTACCGCTGAAGCTGCCATGATGGTTGGCGAAAACCGCGTCATTGCTTACCGACAGGCCCCCGGCGACGGTCGCGGAGACATCAATACTCCCCCATCCCGCTGTCACGTCACCCGCCGAGTCAAAGCTCAAGTAAGGTCCCTGCAATATGACGTGGCCGAAACCGCCGGCGATGACGGCACCGGTGATTGCCATACTATTGGTAGAGAGGACTTCGATATCACCATCGGCGGTTGCTACGCCTGTGAGATTGACATCGCCGTCAACTCGTAAATAGAGGCCTCCGGTTCCAGACAGACTAGATGAAAGGCTTCCTGCGATGACATCAAGTGCTTCGGTTCCACCAAGATTTAGCCCTGCCGACGCCCCGATCGCACCTTGACCTGTGAGCGTCATCTGTCCTGCCGTCGACAATTTGGTGGTATTGTTATTCTCCGACTCGATCATCCCTCCGGACGCGGACACAATGACAGATCCGTAGTCACTCGCGATCGCGTGATTTCCGACGGTGACCGTACCTCCGGTAGTGATGATCCAAATCACACCGGAGTCGATATTCTTCAGTGTCTCGTTTCCGGAAGCACCGTTCCCAATAACGGCCGCATCAGCCGTAACGACGATCGCCGTTCGACCTCCGTTTCCAAGTACTTGATGACCGGCCGTCACCCGAAACGTTCCACCCGCGGCGAACTGAAAACCGGTCAAGGTTGATTGAACGTCGGCCGCGATCGAGATATTTCCGCCGACATTGACCCCAAGCCCCGAAAATACCGAATCCCCGCCGAGCAATGTGACGTTCGCAGAGGATCCCGTATCCGTTAACCAAATGGTTCCGGTAATCGATTCCGGTTGAACGACTCCGTTGACCAAAAAGCTTCCCCCCGTCGACAGTGTCAACGCTGATCCGTATAGGTCCGCAAGGTCGGTATTGGCTAGGTTCAGGCCACCCGCGATGGTCGAATTCCCAAGACCGATCCCATCGCCATCTGAATCTGTAATTGTTAGACCTGATGTCCCAGCGTTGATGATGCCGGTAAGGGAGAGATCTTCCGCCGTGATAGCGATCGTATGATCATTGCTCACTACGTTCGCTCCCGACGTAACCGAGAACGTGCCAACACCATCGCCAGCGTCCGTATCGGCGTTTACCGAAAGGTTCCCGAATAGGCTCAGATCATCGGCGATCACAACGCCATCGGCGGCAAATAGCTGCATATCACCACTACCGAACAGATCACCGTGTTCTGCCTGAAGGACAAGTTGTCCCGCTGAAATCAGTTGCACACCACTAGCAAACTGAATCGAATCGTTCCCCTGTGCGGTGATATTTGCATCACCATCGAGGTGTAAGTCTCCAGTGTCAGTCGCTACGTTTGCGTTGATTGCGATTCCATTGTCCGCGTCGATGAATAGCGCGTTAAACGTTGACTCGCCGCCCATCGCGGTGACCGCACCGGAAGCGGCAAGGTTAACGGTCCCACTGATCAGGTCACTGTTAGCCGCGGTGATGCCGTCAATGACGATGTTGCCAGTGGTTGACGCATGAAGATCGCCCAAATCTAGATTCCCAAACTCGGCGTCACTGACTGCGAGCGAATTGATTTGCGAGGTGTTCCCAAGACTGATTCCATCGCCATCGGAATCGGTTAAATGAAATGCAGCGGTGCCGGTATCAATCGTGCCATTGAATGCGACATCGTTGGCGGTTAACTGAAACGATTGATTGCCAGTCGTCAGCGAACTTCCGGAGACCAAATTGAATGTACCGATTTGGTCGCCGGCGTCGGTGTCAGCATCGACGCTGATCGTTCCACCGGTTTGAAACTGACCTTCGATCGTAATCCCATCGGTCGAATTGAGCGTAATGCCCCCAGCACCTTGTAGCGTCGCGCCGGTCAAACTGAGGGTGTTGGCTGACTCCAGTCGAACTCCGAACGCCAGATTCAACTGTCCGACTCCAGAGTCGTCTGCATCGGCATCGAGGCGTAGGTAACCAGCGGTTGTTTCTAGATCAACGTTGACATTGATCCCTGAATCCGCGAACGCATCAATCGTTGTCCACGTCGGCGAACTGTTTACAAATGAGATGGTACCATCAGCGAACAGCTGCAATTGGTCAGTAATAGATGCGGGTTGGGCTGCGCCTCCGACCACGATGTTTCCTAAGCTGTCGATCTGTAAATCACCCGCGGTGATCGTTGCCAATTCAGCATTGGAGAGGTTCAGTCCGCCGGCTACGGTGGACGAACCGAGGCCGACTCCGCCGCCGTCAGAATCGGCGATGATCGTCGTCGACGTTCCAGATGATAGCTGCCCGTCGATGGTAAGTGAATCGCCGGTGACACGTAGCGTATGGTGGTTGGTGACCACCGATGTGCCGACTGCGATGGTCACCGTTCCGGATGAGTTTCCGTCGCTATCGGCCGTCAATTCAAGCTCGCCTTGCGACGTCAAGTTTGTATTGATCTGCAGGTCATTCGCAGCTGAAATCGTGGCGTTTCCAAAGGCGATTGCAGTCCCCGAGGACGAATCGATTGTCAAATCGCCTGCCGATGCAACGTCAACGCCAATTCCGATTCCGACGGAATCATTTCCGTCAACCGCGTTATTTGCATCGCCGTCAAGTAAGAGATCTCCATCACTCGTCGAGAGATCGACGGCCAGGTCGATACCGTTTGATGCTCGCACGTCGAGCGCGATGAAGCTACTGTCGCTTGTATTGAAACTGACGGTTGAATCAGATACCAATCGCACTTCGTTCGACGTACCTGTGTTCTGGGTGATTCCGGCGACGTTCATGTCGCCGGTCGATACAAGATCCAAACGTGAAGCGACGATGGCATTCAGTTCGGATTGTGAAAGCATCAACGTGCCGAAGACGCTTGCGCCACCGATTCGTATTCCACTACCATCGGAATCAGACAGTTGTACGACACCGGTGTTAGCGTCGATCGTTCCCTGAAGATCAACGTCGTTTGCGGTGATCGTTAGGTCTTGGTGATCGGTCGTCAACGTCACACCGGGACCGATGATTAGCGACCCAACACTATCCCCGGCATCACTGTCGGCATTGAATTGAGATGCCTCGCTCGTGATCGTCAAGTCTGCCCCAACATTGATGCCGTCGGCTGCCGACACATTTAGTCCGTGAAAAGAGGAAGCTGTATTGGTGAACGTCACCGTCGAGGAAGTCCCGTTCGCGATCAAGTCGATCTTGCCACCGATGCTTGCCGGTTGAACAAAGCCGTCGACAAAGGCGTTCCCTGACGTACGCAAAACCAATTGGTCAGCGAAGATCAATCCGCTTTCGGCATTCGAAAGTTGCAGTCCGCCAGCAACCAAGGCATTACCCAATGCCAATCCTGAACCATCAGAATCAATCAGTTCCGTCGTCGCGGTTCCTGAATCAATTATCCCAGCAACAGTCACGGTATCTGCAACAATCGAAATCTGGTGATCGTTTCCATCCAATCCACCAGTTGTCGCGACAGTCAACGTGCCACCCCCACTGAAGTCACTATCCGCATTGATAGACAGCTCCCCGTTGGTAACAACATTGGTGTTGATCTGAATCCCATCTTTAGCGATCAACTGGAGTGTCCCCACGCCTGCTGCCGCACCGCTGGTCGAGTCCAACGTGATGCCTTGCTCGGAAGTCAACTGGACCCCCGCCGCAAAAGAGAGTGAATTTGCCGCCCCTCCTACGTCGTCTCGATCACCATCAAGCGTCAAGGAACCAGAATTGGTGGTTACGTCAGCATTGACTGAAACTCGGACATCGGATGAAACGCTTAAAGCCGCAAACGTAGAGAGTTGACTGACAAAACGGATTTCGCCGCTCGATTCAACTTCTACCGCTCCGGTAATCGACGCTGGTTGACTGACGCCATTCAGTTCGACCACCGAGGATCCCACAAGATGTAATCCGCCGGAGACGATCTGAGCGAGTTCGGCATTTTCGAGTGTCATGCCGTTCGCGAACGTCGCATCTCCGACTCCAATCGAAGATGAATCGGAAATTTCGATTGTTGTCAGTCCGACGCCGCTGTTGATCGCCCCCTGAAGGTCAACATCTTCTGCGACGATGTTGAGTGATTGGTTTCCACTGGAAACGGTGACACCGGCAGCGACGGACAATGTACCAAGGTCATCTCCTGAATCGGCATCCGCATCGATGGTCAATCCACCAATTGTGGTGCTGAGATCCGCTTGGAAATCAACGCCATCGCTAGCCGTAACTGAGAGCGTGTTAAAGGTGGAAGCGGCCCCAGAGAAGGTGGCCCGAGATCCGCTACCGGTCGCATTCAGAGCTGTGGTACCGGTTAAAGTTGCCGGTTGCGACATTCCATCAACCACAATATCGCCGACCGTATTGAGCACCAGGCCTCCTGCGACGAAGTCCTGCAAGTCGATCACGCTAAGATTCAACCCGCCAATAATCGTTGCGTTTCCGAGCCCTATTCCACCGCCATCACTATCCTCAATCGTGATGGTCGCGGTTCCGCTGTCGACACCACCAGCGATGGATAGATCACCGACTGTCAAAGAGATGGCATGGTCGTTTGACGTCAGCGTCACGCCGGTTTCAACCGTGAACGTCCCTGCTCCTGTGTTATCGGTGTCGGAATCAATCGTTAGTTCACCAGCCGTCGTTAGCGAGTCCTTGATGACCATTCCATCAGCGGATCGCAGGTTCAATTCCCCCGCAGCGATCAAATCCCCGCGGTTGGCTTGCAACACTAATTGTCCAGCACTCGTGACGGTAACTCCGTCGGCAAATGAAAGGCTGTCGTTGGGGTCAACGACGGAGTCGGCGTCCGCGTTCAGCGTCAGATCGCCTGTTGCGGTGAAGACATTCGTAGCGACGACGATTTGATCGTCTGCATTGGCGGAGAGTGTTTCGAAAGTCGACGTCGAACCTGAAAATGTGATCGATTGAGCTTCAAGGGAGGTGGTGCCAGTGATGGTCGGTGACTGTGCATACCCATCGACAACGATGTCTCCTGCCGTGGAGATCGTTAATCCCGTCGCGGTAAAGTCCTGGAGGTCAGTGTTGCTGAGATTCATACCGCCAACGATTGACGCCGTCCCAAGTCCGATGCCATCGCCTTCGCTATTTTGGATCACCGTCATCGCGGCGCCGCTATTGAAGCTACCTTGGATGTCCAAGTCGGCAGCCGTTATCGTTAGCAGTCCATTATTGGTTACGACGTCAGCACCGGCAGCAAGCGACAGCAGACCTTGGTCGACATCACTGTCGGTATCAGCATGTAGTTCCAAAGCACCGCTGGTCGTCAAATCATCTTCGATCGAAATTCCGTCTGCCGCGCGAAGCGTCAATGACCCCGGCGAGGTGATTTCCCCCGAGGTAGACGCAATCGTCAGGAGGCCGGCCGAAGACACATCTGCGCCGGCGGCAAAGACCAAATCATCACCTCCGGAATCATTCGCGTCTCCGTCCAAAAATAGGTCGCCGGTATCAGTGGCTAACACACCTGCGACGTTCACCGCATTGCCGTGGACCGAAAGTGCGTTAAAGATGCTCCCCGATGCCTGAAAGTCAATCGAACCGTCGGCGACGAGCGTGATCGTTCCCGAGACACCTTGGCTCTGTGACGCGCTGATATTGTCGACGACAGTCGTGCTAGTCGTTTGCAGTTCAAGATTGCTCGCGGTCAGCCGCTGCAGCTCGCTTCCGCCAATGTCGAAACCGACCGAGGTATCTCCGAGCCCGAATCCGTTGCCCCCCGACGCGACGATCAGAATGTCGGCAGCCCCGGAATCAAGATTCCCTTGCAGATCCATGTCCACCCCTGTAATCGAGATGTCATGATCGTTGGTGTCAATCGTTGTCGCCGAGGCAACGGTTAACGTTCCTACCCCAACGTTGCCGCCGAAATCCGCATTGACGGTAAGCGTATCTGTGGTCGTTACGTCGGCCAGAAAATTGATGCCATCTGCTGCCGAAACTGATAGTTCACTGAATGTTGAGGCTCCGTTGGTAAACGTGATCACCGATCCGGTGCCATTTGCAACCAATGCGATTCCGTCTGAAATTGACGGCGGTGTCATCACGTGATCGAGAGTGATGTTGCCTTGGGTGAAAACTCTCAAATTCGCCGCAGTAAATTCCTGAAGCTCGGCGTTGTCCATCTGAATTGTGCCGAAAATCAGGTTGTCGCCGAACGAAAACCCTGACGCGGCTGAGTCGCGCAGTAGGACGTCGCCGGTGCCTGCCGAAACGGCATCATGGAAATCGAAATCGCTTGCGGTTAGATCGATTACGGAATCCGTTGTTGACAGAGTGGACCACGATTGGAACTGGCCGGATCCGTCATCATCGAAATCTGCATCCGCGGTGAATGTCCCCGAAACGTTGACTGCATCGTGGATCTGTATTCCATCACTCGCGACTAACCTCACGGATCCCAAACCGGAAATTCCTCCGGTAGTAGACTCGAGAGTTAACGTTGTCGCGGCGACAAGATCAACGCCGGAAGAAAGGACAATCGCATCGACGCCATCAGCGTTTCCGTCGACATCGCCATCGAAGGCCATGCTGCCGACATCAGTGGTCAAATCACCTTGAACGACGATTCCGTCATCAGCTTGTAGATCGAGCGAATTAAAAACCGACGTTGATGCCAGCGTGATGGTTCCCACGCTTCGGATCGACAGAAGCCCCACGATTTGATCGGAATTTGCGGCCGTCACATTGTCGATGTTCACCGCGCCACCGGTTGTCAATGTGAGTGTTAACGCATGGAGACCTTGCAATTCGGCACCGGAAAGATTGATCCCCGCCGTGACGGCATCGCCGAGTCCGATTCCATCTTGGTCAGACTCGGTGATCGTCAACGTCGTACCGGCATCGCCGATTGTCCCCTGCCAGTCGAGTTCATTCGCCGTGACTGCGATTGACTTTGTTCCTGTGGAAACGACACTGGCACCGGTAGCGATTGTGAATGTTCCGTCGTCGTCGCCGGCGTCGTCGTCCGCGATCACCGTCAGGCTACCCGAGACGGAAAGCGAATTCGATAGCACAACTCCGTCGTTTGCGATTAGGTTCAGTTGTCCCGCTCCTTCGATCGCATTCGTCGACGCCGCTAACGCAATTGCCCCAGCGGAGCGCAACGTCACACCGTCAGCGATTTGCATGTCATCGTGGGTATCGGCAAGCGAGTCCGCATCACCGACTAATTGCAAGTCGCCGTGGCTTGTGATCACGTCCACGTCGACTTGAACACGGTCGTCCGCGTTGACAAGAAGCGAACGGAAGGTCGAACCTTGGCCGGTGAACGTAACCGTTTGTGCCGAGTAGAGCTCGAACGCACCGGAAACACCGGCCCCCTGCGAAACATTGTCAATGACGATGTCACCGGCAGTGATTAGTCGCAAGTCCTCGGAAGTGAAGCGTGCGAGCTCTGAGGCCCCGAGAGTGATTCCACCGGAAGCTGCATCGCCCAGGCCAACGCCATTCCCATCGGATTCTGTGATCACGATATCCGCTAACCCGCTATCGATCGCGCCGTCGATTGAAAGCTCATCGGCTCGAATACGAATCTCGAAATCGCTTGCGGACAATGTCGCAGCAACTGCGACAGAGAGGCTGCCCGCTGTCGCAGCTCCGTCGGTATCTGCATCGATCGTGACGATTCCGTTTGCCTGCAGTGAACTATTGAGCGTGATACCGCTAGCTGCGTCGAAAAACACCGCTCCGGCGGCGACTACACCACCCGTGGTCGCTGACATGTCCATCGCGCCTGCGGATGTCAGCTGTACTCCATCAGCGATTTGCACCTGGTCGCCGCCGGCGTTGTCCCTGTCACCATCGATCGTCAAATCGGCGACCGATGTTGTCACGTCGGCGTTGATTGACAATCCGCCGTTGGCGAGAAGGGCAAGCGATGAAAACGTTGTCGCTCCATCAATGTCGATCAGTCCACCGGCGATCAATCGAGTTGATCCCACGGTTCCGCTTTGTGCGGCGGAGACGCCGCCAACTTCAACGTTCGCTGTCGAGACAACATCGAATGCCCCAGCGGTGATGGCAGCTAACGCGGCACCAGTGATGTTCAGTCCGTTCGCGACGATCGATGATCCGATCCCCACGCCACTGCCGTCGGAATCAGTCAGTGTCAGGGTTGATGTGCCTGTATCAAGAGTTCCGTTGAGCACCAAACTGTCTGCAGTGATCGCCAATTCATTGTCATTGGTGTCAATTGCCGCACCGCTTGCGACAGTCAATGTGCCAATCTGATCGCCGGCATCGAGATCGGCATCAATAGAAATGCTCCCCAGCGATGTCAACGAATCGGCGAGAGTGATTCCATCGTTCGCCGAGAGGTTGACGGATCCCAGAGCGGTCAAGTTTCCGGTTGCCGATCGCAACGTCAGTGATGCCTGAGCGGTAAGCTGAACTCCATCGGCAAATTCAATCGCGTCGTTGGTATCGGCGCTGTTGTTGAAATCCCCGTTAAAGTCCAACTCACCGACTGAAGCCGATACATCTTCGTTGAATTGGATCCCATCGTTCGCCATCGCTACGATGGCTTGAGCTTGTGAAGCAGCGTCGATGAATCGAATCGAATGGTTCGCGTTCAAATTCAACGAGCCGGTCAGTCCGCTAAGGTTTGATAGACCTCCGACATCAATCCCTCCGTCGCTGAAAAAGCTGAGTCCTGTGGTGGTGATCGAATTGAGTTCCGCTTGAGACACCTGCATTGCGTTGGTGATCGTTGAAAGTCCCAACCCTATTCCGTCACCATCAGAGTCGTTGATGGTCACGGTGGATGCACCGCTATCAATGAACCCATCGATCACGATGTCGTTCGCTGTCAACGCGATCGTTTGTCCGTTACTATTGAGGGTTGATCCAGACGCAATGGTTAGTGTTCCTGTATCATCTCCATTGACGACATCCGCATCGATGACGACCCCACCCGTTGTCGTCGTGACATTGGTGCCAAGTTGCACCCCATGGTCAGCTCGGATTATCAATTCTCTAAACGTCGAAGCGCCTCCGGTAAATACAACGGAATTCGTAGCGGCGGACGCAATCAGACTGACCGATCCAATTAGCCCGGCGTGTTGAGTCACCGCATCGACGGTCAATCGTTCGTCTGCGGTTATGGATAAATCGTTACCCCCAATCCTCGCAAGCTCCAATCCACTTACGTTCATCCCCGCCACCACGGTCGCACCTAGACCAAGATTCGAGGTCGATCCGAGCGTTATATCTCCGTTGCCGGCATCTAATGATCCGCCGATGTCCAGATCACCAGCGACAATGTCGACGTCATGGTTGCCGGTCGTGACAGTGGTTAGCGCGGCAACGGTCAGGGTTCCTGAGCCATCGGCGTCGGCATCGGAATTGATCGTTAGCGTTCCCGCGGTTGTCAAGTCGTTGGCAAGTGTGATTCCGACGTTTGCGATCAACGTGAGCGCACCTGAGCCGGAGATGCCATCGGTCATCGCTTCCGCAATAATCGAACCTGCGGCGTTCAGCTCGATCCCGCCGGAAAACGAGATGCCGCCGGATACTGAATTGTCATGATCGCCGTCCAAGTCAAGATCGCCGACAGTCGTCGACAGATCCGCATCGAAACTGATTCCGTCGACAGCTTGAATCGAGGCTGCGTTGAATACGCTTTGGGACTGTACCGTGACATGGCTCTGCGAAACCACTTGTACCACGCCAAGAATTTGGTCCGAATCCGCTGCTGCGACCTCTTGAACCGTCACGTTACCGGCGGTCGAGAGCGTTAGGCCGGTCGCATCGATTCGACTTAGTTCGGCGGCATCAATGACGAGCATCCCAATGGCAGTGCTGCCACCAATCGTGATCCCCGTCGCTCCCGATTCTGTGATCGTGGTCGACGCCGATCCAGAATCAATGTTGCCCAGCAGGTCAAGGTCAGCTGTGATCAATGCAATGGTGTCGTCAGTCGAATCCACTGTGACGGCGGCATTAACCGTGATCGTCCCGACGTCGTCGTCATCAAAATCGGCATCAATCGCGAGTGTCGAATCCGTCGTCAGATCGGCTGATAACGACACGCCATCATTGGCAATCAATGCGATGTGACCGGCATGGGCGGCGGCGAACGAGATTGCCGAAGACACGTTCACTTGGTCGACGGTGATAACTTGGCGGTTGGTTCCAAGTTCATCGTCACCGCCGGTCGTTGCTTGACCAATCGTGACGGTCCCGCTGGTGTTCAGAGCCCCCAGCGAAACCGAGTCAATCGTCACACCAAGATCCATCGTGCCGCCGATCGATCGCGCAAGGAAAATGTCCGTATTTGCGGATCCAATCCCTGAGGTTGCGGCAAAAGAAAATGTCGCCCCGACAAGATTGAT
This sequence comes from Roseiconus lacunae, assembly GCF_008312935.1. Lineage (NCBI taxonomy): Bacteria > Pseudomonadati > Planctomycetota > Planctomycetia > Pirellulales > Pirellulaceae > Roseiconus > Roseiconus lacunae. The sequence goes on from NZ_VSZO01000007.1 coordinate 158,098, forward strand.
TGATCCAGCGGTCGAAGATAGCGTCGACGTTCCGGTAAGCGATAGCGCACCGAATCCATCGGCGACGACGTGGACCGAGTCAGCCTCCAAAAAGAGATTGCCTCCCACTTGGATGCTGCTATTGATCGTCAGGTCGTTTCCGGCCTGCAAGGCGAGTGACGCGGTCGCGAGACTGATTGCTTCATCGACAATGATGTCGTTAGTTGCTTGAATCGTGATTTGACCCGCTGAATCGATCAGAGCGGAGGCCAAGATCGAAAAGCTCGCAACGCCACCGTCAGTAAAATCGACCATCGAATCGCTGACTTCAGCGTTGTCCGCACCGCTGCCGCCAATTTGCACATTTAGGGGATCGAGCAATAGCGTGCCGTCGGATCCGGCGATACCGCGCGTGTCAACGACACCTGCGAAGTCCAACGATTGCCTTCCAGACACCTCGACGAAGCCACCGTTTCCCGACCGGTTGCCTCCGCGTGCTTGAATCGTTCCATAAAATCGCGTCCACTGATTCGCCCAGACGACCACCGTCCCACCATTGCCATCTTCGATCGCATTCGTGGAAATGATGACCGCTTGTCCGATGAATGTTCGCTCGGCATTTCGGATCGTTGGGGTTGCTCCTTGATAATCACCGCCGATCATGATGCGTCCGCCCCCGATTGCACCGGAAGCGTCAAGGAACGCGTCATCAAGCAAACCGACGTGACGACCGAGAATCGAAATCTGTCCCCCGATCAATGCCTCGTTGAGAGCCGCTGTGTTGATCGTTCCGCCGACCAATGTGGTTCCATACGCACCGCTATCGAGCGAGACGGAGCCACCGCGATTAAGAATATGTCCATCATGCGTGAGCGTTGGCGCGGCTAATTCAACGGTCGCACCATCCATGTCTAACACCGATCGATCCGAGATAACAAATGTGTCGTCCGCTTCTATTCGAAACGATTCGTTTGTCCCATCGAATTGTGCGTCCCAGTGAATCTGCCCCGCTTCAAAGTCCAGAACGCTGGCGTCAAGTGAAAACTTTCCTAGCACGGCAAGTTCGTCGCCAGAGTCTGAACGCACGTAGAAATCAGAAGCAAGCGTGCCTTCGAGTCCCATAACGTGAAGCGTATTGGAACGCTCGAACTGCTTGCCCATCGTATCGATAGTCAGAGACTTGTCTGGATCGTCAAAGGCAATCGTTAGACCATCACCGTCGAACGTCCCGCCATGATTGATCGTTCCGACAGTCAGCTCATGGTCTAACTGTTGCCCCGTCGCAATTTCGAAGTTCGCGTCTAGATCGGTTTGTCCCAAATTGACGTGCAACTGCGATACGTCAAGCCATTGTTCAATCCGTTCAATTCCTTGGGCTGAAACCAACGGCTGCGGCGAACTTGTGTTGGTTGACACCGATGCTTCATGCTGTCCGCTGATTGAGTAGATCAACGAATCGAATTGGCGATCGCTGCTCAATTGGATCGTGTCGTTGCCGGCATGACCGTCAAAATCGATTTGTAATTCTGCGAAATCGTCTCGCAGATATCGGACCTCCAAGTGGTCGTTGTCGTCTGAACCATCGATTCGGATTCGATCTACTTGATCAATTCCCAGTGAAGAGACCTGGTTTCCGTTGACGCGGATTTGCACCTCATGCTCGCCAACTTCGATTTCAAACGAATCCTGCTGTCCGTCGTTCGCTTGGTCTCCCGCATCGACGACTAGTTCCGAGACAATGCCGTCGGCGTTTAGGACACGCCGTGTCTCAAGACGAGTCACATTCAGCCGGCAGATCGGGGGACGCCACTGACCTAGCTTGGAAGCCGATTTGCTGTTGTTACGATGTTCCCGGTGTTTACCGAACCACTTGCGAAAGGCATTGACCGGCATGGATGGAACTCAAAGTGGGTGACGCAAACCTTTCGAAGACTTGTCGAGTACTGACGATGACGCAGAACTGACGTTGTGGATTCCGCAAGGAAATCCAACTGGGCGACGAGGGTAACGTGCCCCGTGTCGTCTTCGGAATAATTGATGAATCTTTCCCAATGATTGAGCCGACCCCAAGCCAACCTTTCCCGAATGATTGCGGATTAGCTGCATTGGTTCGGTCATAGCAGTCTTTCCATTGAGCCCTGTTCCTGCCAAAACTCGGAACTCGCACGTCGTTTTGGTCGAATCGAAAGACAGCGAATGCCATGGATTGCTCAGGGTAGGTGCGGAACCCGATGCGTTCTACCGAAACGCTCAAAGGATGTGATGATGTTGAAACGGAAGTCCCTTAGCGCGGTTCGCATGATTGCCTCCGCTGGCAACCGAGCCGTACAATCAAAATGTTTGCTACGTCGCCAATTGGGATACATCGCGGTGGGGCTGTTGCTTGGGGCGAGTCCTCAACCCAGTGATGCCGCTGATCGTCATACTGAATCGTCGCTGACCATTGCACAACTAATCGAACGATCGGAGCAACTTTCATCGCCTAGCGACGAAGTGCTTCCCGCTCCGTCTGAGCGGGAGCCACTTGCGCTTCGCACCGATCGACCAACAGACGCGCGACCTAGCGAAAGACTGGCATCACACCAATGGCTTGATATCCGCCCTCGATCCATAGAAGGGCAAATGGGAACGTTAGTCGCCGAGTCCGACCTTCCTGAAGACACGAGTGGGTTGCCGGATCTACATTCTGCCAGTCTCGCCTACGTGCACAGGCAGCAAACGAACTTTCAACACGGATATTATCAAAGCGGGATTTTCTGCCACCGTCCGTTATACTTTGAAGATCCCTACCTTGAACGATGTGGCCAGTTGACCGCATGCCTACGTAGGGTGCCGTCAGTCCATAGCACGGCACATTTCCTGTGGAAAACCTCGGGCTTTCCAGTCAGTCTGGCGGTTGATCCGCCTTGGCAACGCCACGCCAATGGATTTCGCACGCCGTATTGGATTCGTGTGCTCAAAGCACATCACTGAACACCTTTCCGATCAACCGTTTTAGTTGTGTTAGAAAGGGCTGTGAGTCAACATGAATCTTTACGGAAGCCCGGCCGCCGATTAGCGCAAGTGAATCATTCGATTGAACCTTGATCGCGACGGGGTAAAGGGTTTGAAGAGGAAGCACTTCATCGCCTTTACCTTCGCGGGTCGGAAGCCATTGCTGGGCGACAAGTTCAGCCGGCACTCGGTCGATATCCACTTGCCCGACCGCGGAAACAATTCCACTCTTGATCTGGCCCCGACCACTCTCAAACACCAACGTCACCGATTGTCCGGTAGACACTAAACCGATTTCAGATTGGTCGACATAGGCGATCGCCGTAGCTTGAGTAGGATCGCCGATCGCGCAAAACACGGTTTGGCGTGAAAGGTACGCGCCTAGATTAGCTTCATCGGTCGGACGGCCTTGCCAGGACACCAGTTGAAAGGCGTGATCGACCGTCTTTTCCAGACCGGCTGCCGGGATCACATATCCATCGATCGGCGCTTTCAGTGTCAACGCTTGTTGGTCACGCTCAAGTCGGGCAAGCTGCTCCGTTAAATCTTGCAGTGATTCAGTCGCGGTTGGGATCTGTTGTGCAACGATTTCGTTTCTTCCGCGGATCGCATGAAGCGTGCTCAAACGCTGTTTTTGGCCATGAACGCGAGACCGCAGGGACTCAAGTTCTCGTTCGAGGCCCAAATTCTCCAACGTCGCGATCGTGGTCCCCGCTTGCACAAATTCTCCTATCGGAGTTCGTTGTATCAGCGTTCCGGGGACGGAGACAAATACCTGACGCGTACGTGCGCCCTCTAGGACCGCAACGGAATGCAATCGGCACGGTATCGGCAAAAGACACATCACGCCCAAAAGTGTGACTGCCATCGCCACACGTACCGCCAGACGCATCGAAAGCAACTCATTTTTGCAAGAGGGGTGATGAAGCCAACGAACCATACTGGCAATTGGCTGCCGAGCGATCCCAACGAAGACTAAACCAATCAGCAGCCATGCGACAATGTCCAGGCCTTTCGGTATGAGAGAACGCTGGATCAATAGAATGATCGTTACGATGACGAAACCACGGTACAACCACGATGCCAGTCCGTATACAAGCAGTGTCGCACGCTGCAAATTTGGTGTTGGCTCGCGATCGCATGACCGAGTTCCTATCAAACATCGCCGAAATGTATTGCTCAACTCCTGCTGGGAACGTTGCCAAAGGTTGGGGGCGTCAAAGAGATCTGAAACGATAAAGTATCCGTCATATCGCAGCAAAGGGTTCGCATTGATCATGAAGGTTCCGACGGAACAAACGACCATGACATTCAAGAGGATCGTGCTCAATAGCCCTGGTTCGGCGATCCACCAAAGCAACGTCGCCAGCGAAGCCAAGCAGAGTTCTACGAATATTCCCGCAGCTGAGATCAAGATCCGATGTCTGCGTTGACGCAGTGTCCAGCTGTCTGTGACGTCGCAATAGAGGCAGGGCGTAAACAGCAATAGCATCACCCCCATTTCATGGCATTGTCCTCCAAAGTGACGGCACGTGATTGCATGTGCAATCTCGTGTAATACCTTCACCGCTGCCATCACAATCGCCAGCACGACCATGTTCTGTGGTGACAAAAATGCATTGAGATCCGGTAACCGCTCCCGTGCCGTTTGATGTTGGAAAACGAGTGACATTCCCATCACGACTATCAAGACGGTCGCGGAAACGATCACGATAGGCGAAAGCAAGGATCGCATATTCGCATACAGGAATTCGATCAATCGGGATGGATTGAAGCCGGGAATTCGTATCGCCAGCGGGTTGGTGACTGCGGCAAAACGCTTCCGAGACCGCAAGGAACGCGCGTTCTGCAAAAATTGATCGCCTTGACGGGAACGTTTAGCCATCATCAAACCGTTCCGATCCAAACGATTGATAAAGGCTGTGATTTCGCTTTCGGAAATTCGCTGAGAGACAAATTGTTCTTGGAACTTGTTTCTTATTTGCTCCCTGGTATGGCTTCCGTCCAGATGACGGATAACAAAGAACTCTTCGCTCGAAAACTGGTAATAACGCAGCGTGACTGGATCCTTCATGACCCAGACCGTCTTGCCGCCGCGCCGATGGGAGTAGACCTCGAGATCCCCGCGATACTTCGGCAATTCTTGTCGCGCGAGCTTGTCGGTGTTTCGAGGTTGATGTTTGGCAAATGTTTTCGACATGTTTATCGAAACGTTTAATTGATTGACTCGGCCGGTTGAAAGTCGTTGCGTTCGGCGTTTTCTGTCGACGATGACAACGCACCGTTTCGAATTTCAATGGGCAACTATTCTCGGATGATCCACATCTTTGCCCGAAGGCCCGGTCTGAGAATTTTGTCGGGGTTATTGAATTCCGCCGAGACACGAACTTGTTCGGTGACCGGGTCATTCTCGGGGCTCACAAAAACAATGTGCCCGATGTGGGTGTCGGAGTGCTGCTCAACGCCAAGGACCTCGAGCAGCACCTTCTTACCCTTTAGATCATTACTTGCGACTTCGGCTTGGATGAATCCGTCGACTCGCAAGCGATCGGTATTGACCAAGCGGAACAGTGTTTCACCGGGACTCACCCATTCACCTGGTTGATGTTTTACTTCGACAATGACGCCTGACTGTGGTGCAATAATCTTGCGAATGTCGACGCTCCGCTGAGCCATCGCGAGTTGGCTTCCGATCAGCTTGTGACGAACCACTGCTTTGTCCAAATCGTTTTGCATCTGGCGGACATCACATTCTGCTTTCTCCAATTCCAGCCGTGCTTGATCGAGTTCAGAGTCCGACACGCTGCCGTTGCGACTTTGCTTCGCATTCAGGAGACGTTCAAAATGCCGCGTCGCGTGGGCGACTGTTTTTTCGGCGGCAATAACCGCTGAATCATCGTTCGCCTCCAAAGTTGCGATTTCCAGCTCATAGTTTGCTTTGGCAAGTTCTAGTTGTGCTTCGGTATTATCGATCTGAGCCAACGTTTGGCCGGTGGTTACCTCGTCCCCCTCGTGTACCTGCACCGTCTTGAGTGCGCCGATGGCTCGCGCTGGGACGTTAACTTCATCAGTCAACCGAATCAGTACCGATTGCACTTCGATGCGATCGGCAGCGACTGCGGAACCGGTTTGTCCTGTCATCCCCACTAAGATGGCGATGATGATGAAGAATCGGTGTCGTCTTACCAAGCAAGCCATGATCTTGTCGTCTCGTAGATTTCGTGAAACCAAACATATCCAACGGAGCGTTCGCCACAGTCGATCTTGCAGTGCAGCTGCATGCCGGGCCGAAGCCAAAGTGTCGCTCGAACGGGGACCGAAACACGTGCGAGCGAATGAACGTTGCCCGACACGTCAACGTCGGCCCGTCTAGAGACATCGATCAACGCCCCTTCAAATGCGTTTGCGGCACCATCGGATGTTGTACAACGAACCGTCAGCGGCGAACCGATCTCGTAAGCCTGGATCAGGTTCCCAAATTCTCGTTCAGGTATTTTGATTTCGATCTGCCATTCACCGTCCAACTTTGCGACCGTCAATAGTCGTTGCCCGCGAACAACCGGACGATCAGCCAACAGTGTTTTTGCGTCCCAAGTTAATAAGTGGCCCGAGAGAGGACTGACAATCGTCAGCTGATTCATTTGTTGTTGCAAAAGGGCAATTTGCTTTTCTAGGCTCTCCAACTGTTGAGACAGTTCTTGCTCTTCGGCGGCAAGGTCCACCGCATAATTGCGTTGGAGTTGGTCGCGATCATCCGTCTGTTTAGTTCGCTGAACACGAGCGGATGCGATCGCGAGTCGCCGTTTCTCCGTCGCTCGAAAGTCACCGTTCAAGCGTTGTAGATCCAATTCGAGCGATCGATTACGTAGATCGATGAGCGGTTGGCCACGTTCGACCTCGTGATCTTTTTGGAAGTTCATCCGCACCACCTCTCCGTCAAGTGGCGCGAATACGTGTCGCCGTTGCTTCGGAACAGCTTCACCTTTGGCACGGACGTAGAAAGTGGTCGGCACAGTGAACAACGCAACGCAGACTGTGATGGTCACTGCCACAGCGATGACCAGTCTCAGTCTTGAATCTGCCGCCCAGTCGCCCGCTCGACGAAGACGTTTCGCAAGCCCGAGCAAGGGCAGTGAATCGACAGCGAGCGAATTAATCAATGCGGGCGTCGACAGCGTGGCGATGCTACTGATGCGATCGTCCAGTCCCGGAGCATCGCCACCGCGGAAATGCTCAACAAGGAGTACACCAATGCAATCCGGCGACGGCTTTCCCACCGTTGCATCTGACAAAGCATCACTCGCCTGATCCCGAATCAGCGGTACCGCATCGAACGCTTCGGTGTTCGATTGGTTGATGTAGCTTTCGATCGGCTCCTGCAACTGAGGCGGCAAGCTGTCAGTCGACGCGCGATAGCGCAGCCAATGACGTGATCGCCCTACCGCGTCAAGCAACCTAGCCATCGTCGCAACCAAAGGACTGTTGCGATCGATGACGTCGATACCACTGATCGCAATCACTCGAAGTCGATTGCGACGGTAAATGGCGAGACTCAATCGATCACAGCCGATCAACAGACGCCCCTCGTTGACAACTCGGAAAACGGTCTCGTTCAGGTCGACGCTGCGGTGAATTTCTCGAAGAAAAGCTTCACGCTGTTGCCGCATCGACAATGAAGCGTCTTGTTCGCGAGCCTTCAAGCGTTGTGCGAAGGCCTCCGTCAATTGCCCGACGATCGAAAGCAAACGCTCGTGTCCAAGCTGCGCATCGGTTCCCAGCCCAGCGTATTGAAGGACTTCGACGACTGCGTCCGTCTGGTCATCGATTCGGCAGGGTGCGGCTATCCAAAGGAGTCCTTGGGAATCTAAATCAGCCTTGCCATCGCAGCGAATCGCGGTCTTCGTCGCGACTCGACCGAGAGAGACCGTTTGTTCAAGAAACTGTAAGTGCGACTTGTTCTCAATCGATAGCAGCGATGCCTCTTCGTTTTGCGAAAGACTGCCCCCAACGTTCGTGAATTGTCCGTCAGAATTTGCCAGCCAGATACACCCCCCGATTGCGTCAAGCAATTCAACCGTTCGCTCGATTGCGTTGCTTGCAAATTCGGCTAAAGACTGTGGCTGCCGAGATAGATCGGTGACTCCAGCGACAAACGCTTCGATTTCCGACCACTCTTGCGGTGCATGTTCGGGTCTGGATTTCAACTGATTGGTCACTTGCTCTCGCTCACTTTAAGGTGCACCTCCCCGTGCTGTTAGTTATTTGTCGGCCATTGATGCATTCGATCATGCTGTGGCCTTGGGAATTTCTGCCGTTTCGTAGGTGTGTGCCGAAAATGACGCCTTTATCAAAAACGATTTCCATTCCGATTGGTGGATTGCCGAATTACCGGATAGGTCCAGTTGGGACCGCCTGTATTCGACTTGCCGCTACGGAAAGACCTTCAGCTTGATGACGCGACGCTTGAGCTCTATCCGACATCACACTCGCCGATGCGATTCTGTCTGGTGCGGTGAATTTTGGCGTTACGTTGCGATGGGGTTGTTAACGTTGGTCGGTTGTGCGACCACGACGACTAAACCCACGCCGTCCGAACTTGCCGGTCTTTTGAGCGAATCAAATCTTGAGGTTTCGCTCGACACGATGCCGGGAAACGTTCAAGGAAACTCGGGCGAGGTCCCGGGCCGTTCGGCGAACGATGCCCCGGCAGTGAAACTTACCTCTGGCCGGACACCCTCATCACAGTCCAGGGAGACGGTGGTGGCATCCGAAGCTTCGCCTCTGCACATGCCTACCTCAGGCGGGAACACCAGCTTGGCGTCGATCGAAACATCGCTTAGGCCGTTCTCGATTCGTGAAAGCCGAGGCGAGCATTGGTCGGCACCTGAACCGTGGGATCTATCGGTTGATGAGCTGATTCAGCTCGCCCTGGCCAACGGGACTGTGCTGCGCACCCTGGGGGCAAGAGTGATCCAATCCCCCGATGCCACGTCGACGATTTACGAACCGGCCTTGGCATTGACGGATCCAACGGAAGGTGTCGAGGCGGCGTTGAGCGAATTCGATGCTCGGCTTCGAGGCGACCTGTTTTTCGAAGACAACGACCGCGTCCTTAACAGTGAATTTGCCGGGCAAGGTGAGAACTTTTTCAAGCAATATTTGACGCGGTATGAGTCGAGCCTGAGTAAACAGTCGGCGTCGGGGACGATGTATACATTGCGTCATAACTTTGAGGCCGACAACAACAACTCAGACCGAAATTTGATCAATGATCGCGCTTGGGCATGGAACTTCGAAGGTGAAGTCCGCCAGCCGCTACTACAAGGTCGGTCGGTGGCGTTCAATCGTATCGCAGGTCCGAACGCGTCCCCAGGGATTTACAACGGAGTTGTGATTGCGCGTCTGAACGCCGACATTACCGTCGCGGACTTGGAAATCGCACTTAGGGATTTCTTAAGCGATGTTGAGAATGCGTACTGGGATCTGCATTTTGCCTATAAAGACTTGCAGGTAAAGAAGGACGCTCGAGATCGCACGCTTCAGACCTATCAATTGCTTAAAGCACGACAGGGCCTACCGGGTGCGGAGGAGGACAAGCTTGCCCAGGCACTTGAGCAATACTATCGCTTCGAGCAAGAGGTGCAGAACTCGCTCGCAGGACGCCTGGTTGTCGGCACTCGTTCGTTCAATGGCAGTGGAGGCGGCACATTTCAGGGGGCCGGCGGAGTCTACGTCGCCGAGCGTCGGCTTCGGATGATCGCAGGTTTGCCGATCAACGATGGGCGGTTGATTCGAACGACAACCGAACCGTCACTCGTTCCGATCACCTATGACTGGAGCAATGTGGCAAGCAACGCGATCTGCCGACGAACCGAGCTAAAGCGGCAACGACTAAATGTCAGCATGCGGCGGCAAGAGTTGTTGGCGAGTCGAAATTTTCTATTGCCGCGATTGGATGCCATCGGAAGGTATCGCTACCGGGCGCTGGGCGACAACTGGCTTGGTCGCGAGATTGTCGACAATGGCAGTCTGATCGAAACCGACACGCATGAATTATTAGTCGGCGTCAGCGTGGACTACCCGATCGGACTCCGTCAGGCTTCAGCGGCCGTGCGTCACGCGCAACTACAACTCGCCCGGGAGCAGTCAATGCTCAACGAACTCGAACGCCAAGTCGTCTACGGAGTCAGCAATGCGATCACAGAGATTGATCGTGCCTATGTGGTCCTTCAATCGGCTCTCAACCGTGAGAATGCGGCTCGCAAGCAGTATGAAATCCTTGTCAGTGAATCCCAAACCCCGATTCGGCAGTTCAACTACAACGCCTTATTGGATGCGGAGCAACGTTTTGCGGAAGCTTCAAGTGCCGCGAACAGAGCGCGGATTCAATATGCCCTGGCGACCAAAAACATCAACTTCGAAATGGGCTCGCTGCTGGCCTACTACAATATCCACCTGGCAGGACAATCTCGAATCAAGCCCCAAAAGCCATCGCGTCGTCGCCTAAGAACGCTGCTCGGAAAGAGCTGGAATCATGCCGTTTCGCATGTCCCAATTCAGCGTCCAGGGGGGCGACAGTCAACGGATAGCGCGATCGAAGTCGTGAGTGAGCCTGTCGTTGACCCGATCGAAAGCTTTGACGATCAGATCGCTGAAATCATCGATCAAGAACTGTCGTCGACTCGCTGATGGCCCGTCTGCATCATACGCACGTGAAGGTACGTCTGGCAACGAGAGTCTGACGACTAGACGGCATAGCGACAGTGTCCTTGGCTCGGACGATGACGATCGTCACAAGCCGACGTTCGGGTGACGTCGGTTCCGCGCTCACACGCTTGATTCAGGGATTTCAGACGGCGCTGCCTGATTATCGGCATTGTTTTCCGGCATCAAGGCTTCGGTGTTGGCGTCGCGTTCGGCATTCGGGTAAATTAATGGCCATGAAAACTCCAAAACTTCGACGTCGATTCGTCCTGCAATCTGTTGCCGGCTCACTTGCGTTGCCCGGCCTCTCGTCATTGGCGGCTGAGTCCACCGATCGTCGGACACCCTTGATGGCGACGCGGGGTGCCGGAGTGGGCGCCCCACGATTTGTAGCAATCGGCAACTTGCTCGGTTTCCAACAAAAGGCGTTCTTTCCCGAAACAGTCGGAAAGGAATTTGAAGAAACGACGCTACTGAAACCGTTGACCGACCAACGCGAGCATCTGACCGTCTACCGGGGCTTGGACCACGGAATCAAAGGTGGCCACTTTGCCGTCCATACGTTTCTATCTGGTGTTCTGCATCACGAGTCCAAACATCGCGCCGACGGCAATGTCACGATCGATCAGTTCATCGCCGATGAAGTGGGCAAGCAAACACGGTTTCCTTCGTTGACGGTGGGTTCGGAAGGCGGCATTCACGGTGGATGTCAACTTTCCTGGACGAAATCGGGCATCCGCGTACCGCCGATTACCGGGCCGGCTGAGCTGTTTGAACGACTGTTTGTGACCGATCCGAAAACGGTTCGCCAGGAAAAAGCAAAAGCGAATACGCTGCAAGCATCAATCCTTGATTCACTACTAGAAGAAGCGAACTCGATCTCTAGTCAAGTCAACCGAGAGGACCGAAGCAAGCTTGACGAATACTTTACATCCATCCGTGACGTCGAAAAGCGACTGCAAACCCGGCGGCAGTGGGTCGACGAACCGAAACCAGATGCACCGTTCGAAAAACCAGCCGATCGTAATACCGTCGAAGACCTTCCGCTTCTCTATGAACTGATTGCATTGGCATTGCAAACGGATTCGACTCGCGTCGCGACCCTGGAAATCGGTGGGAGTTTTCTGCCGCAGCACCTGGGCATTGACAATTCCTATCACAGCCTTTCCCACCACGGGAATGACGAAGAAGTGATCTCTAAACTGATCACACTGGAAACGTATCAAGTGGAACAATTTGCCGCTTTCCTCTCGCGTCTCGCACAGATCGAAGACGGTGACCAAACCCTGCTTGACTCGACAGCAGTGCTCTTCGGAAGCGGCATGGGGAATGGCAATTCGCATACCAATACCGATTTGCCAGTCGTGCTCGCCGGCGGTGGCTATGCTACCGGGGAGTACAAAAAGGTCGAATCGAAAGGGCCCGGAAAGATTCCGTTGTGCAACCTGTTGCTGCACCTGGCCCAACGAATGGGGGTCAGCGCGGAATCGTTCGGGACCAGTAGCGGAACCTTTGCCTAGTGGACCGTCTGCCGAACTCTTTATTGCAACGAAGCGGTTGCGACTGAATCATTAGCCCACCTACAAACGCTAGCCCGTTTGTCCCACCTCCCCAGCATCCTTTGCCCTCTCGGCTGCATCATGATTCCAGTCTCTGAATAGATGCGCAGCCAAGGGGCCCCACCTTGCTGCTTTGCAATCACTATCATGCGTCGCCACGTCATCGCACTTACAACCTTCCTTGCGTTCTATCTTTGCTGCCTTCCGGTCATCGCCGATGACGATCAAAACGTCGCGCAGGAAGGCATCGATGTCGAGCAATTTCTTCGTGATTATTGCATCGACTGTCACGACTCGGATAATGCCGAAGGGGAACGCTCATTCGATACCTTCGCATTGCCACTCGACTCAGTCTCTGGGTTGATCACTGCGAATGAGATCATCGATCAGATCACTCTAAAGGCAATGCCGCCCGAAGATGCTGATCAACCGAGCGATGATCGACGTCTGGCGGTAGTCGGTCAACTCCGAGAAGCCGTCATGCGATCGAAACAGTCGTTCCAATCGAAAGGGGGGCGTACTGTGATGCGTCGACTTTCGAAACGCGAATATGAAAACACTTTGGCTGATCTATTTGGTCGCCGCGTAGACACGCTCGGGTTGACCGCCGACTTCCCAAAGGACGCAACCAGCCGGCATTTAGATACGATTGGCGAATCGAAAGTGACCTCCGGATTTTTGCTCGATCAGTACTTCCAAGCTGCGAACCGATTGGTCGAACACCGTCTTGGCAAACCCCAAACGGAACCTCGTGACTGGCATTTCAAAGATAACTTTCGCCAATATGAAGAATTGACCGGGGCGCATAAAAGCGTCTTTAAGTTCGAATTCCTTTGCCTCTACGAACAGCCCAACACCGACACACGACAGGGCGGCTACGCGCATATTGAAGACTTTCTCAAAGGTGTCCCCGTATCGGGACTCTACGACATTGAGGTCCATGCGGCCGCGATGCATCGAGACACGCACTACGACGCTGATATCTTCCGCATTGATTTTTCCGAACCGTTCCAGCTTGCGGTGGTGCCGGGTGATGCTCGGAAAGGACACATCCATTACCCCCAGGCGATTGAACCGATCCTTGGCCAAGCCATCGTTCCGGACAATGACCCTGAATGGCTAACGTTTCGTGTTTGGCTGGAGAAAGGACAAACGCCTCGGTTTATCTTCCCCAACGGTCCTTACGAGTCACGGGCATCGGTGATCGAAGTCAATAAGCGATACAAGGATGAATTTGAAGGTAAGAACTACCGGTCCGGCGTCGTGCGAACTCACATCTTACTGCACGGTGAATTGCCTCATATCAAAATTGGTGAGGTGAAAGTCCACGGTCCGCTGAAAGAGCAAGGCGGTAGCGCAGAAGAGATCGCCGTGTTCGGCAGGGATGGATTTCAGAAGGAGAAGGCCGCCGAACAGCTTTATGCATTTGCCCGGCGTGCGTTCCGACGTCCTCTTGTCGCTGCCGATCGCGATAGGATCGATGCGATGTATCAGCGACGGTTGACCGAACAGGCGACGCCGCGGCAAGCCGCACTCGATACGTTAAAGCTCATTCTGTGCTCGCCTTCGTTCCTTTACCTTAGCGAACAGACCGATGACGATGTCACCGTATTGCCATCGGTCGATCTGGCATCGCGACTATCCTACACGCTCTGGGCGGGGCCACCGGACGACGCATTACTGAAGATCGGGGAGTCCGGGGAACTTGCCAAAAAGAACGTCCTGCGGCAACAGATCCGCGAAATGCTCAAAGACGACCGAACGTCTCGATTCGTCGAAGGCTTTCTCGATAGTTGGCTGAACTTGCGAGATTTGGGCAATCTTCCTCCGCCGCGAAAAGACGCGCGCGACTACTACGCCAAGAATCTCCCCCGTTCGATGAAACGTGAGGCCCGGTTGTATTTCAAGCACTTATTGGATTCGAACGGTGCTGTGACCGAATTGTTAGACTCCGATTACACGTTTGTCGACAAACACTTGGCCGCGTTCTATGGCTTGCCCGAGAAGGATTCAATGCGTTTGGCGGATGGTTTTCAGCGTGTCGAGTTTAAAGGGGAGGCGAAACGCGGAGGGGTCTTGGGAATGGCAGCCGTGCTAACGGTTAGCGCCAACGGAGTTGATACATCTCCCGTCACACGTGGCGTGTGGGTTTCTGAAAACATCCTGGGGATTGTTCCACCGCCTCCGCCGGATGACGTGCCGGCAATCGATGCAAATGTAAGTGGCGCCGAGACGATACGTGAAAAACTAACCTTGCATCGTGCGGACCCCGCTTGCAACGTTTGCCATCGAAAAATCGATCCCTTAGGGTACGCACTCGAGGCATTCGATCCCATCGGTCGGTATCGAACTAAGTACCCGAAAGTTCGAGGAAAGTCGGCAAAGATCGATACAACCGGAGAGTTGTTGACCGGCGAACGCTACAGTGACGTCACCAGTTTCAAGCAGCTACTGCTGAGTACTCAGCGAGATCGATTCTTGCATCATCTTGTAGAAACATTTCTTAGTTACGCGACCGGTCGGCATATGGAACCGACCGATCAGTTTGAAATCGAAGAGATTGTCGCGCGACTTCAGGATCAAGGCTATGGATTGCAAGATCTTGTCGTAGAAAGTCTGAGCAGCGAGATCTTCCGCTCACCGTAGCGAAAATCAGCAATAAGCGGAACGGTTGGGCTCGGCTTTTCAGGCGAAGGGAGTTAGCGACAGTCGGCAAACCGGGACCACAGCAATCGCATGAAATCATGCGATGTCTCGAAATGACTGATCGCCAATCCAATCGTTCGAGCCACTGTGCCGCTTCATTGAGGCGAGTTTCTTCCTCCCATAATGCCGGGCTTCGCCAGCCCTTGAGATACTAATAGAGGAAGACTTTGAACTGGGCAATCGGATCAGAGGGTTTTTTATCGAGCCCGTGAGTGAGTTCGCCGACCGCATCACGATCGAGGCGATTGACCTGTCGCTCGGCAATTCGAGCGTGGTCATTTTCGGGCAGTTAGGCTTCGATCTGCTTCCAACGAGGATCATCCTCGGGCATCGAAAAAGAACGAGACTGAATTTTTTATTATACCTGAATCACTTAGATTCATGTCGACCTGTGTGCGCCTCCTGGAATTAATAGCGATGGACATTCTGTGCGAAATTCCAAGATCACCGAAGGTCATTTTTCTAGCGCTAACATCCGCAAAAAAAACAACCTAAGAACTGAACAACGTCCAAGCGGGAGGGTGTTATTCAGATACTTAAACCCCGAGACTCATGTTTACCTGCTTAACGAATCTCAGGTAGTTCGCTCCTGCTCGCATCTCCGATTGCCTTGAACCTTAGTCCAGACCAAAGCCGATAACTCGTCAAAACAAATTAGCTCGGACCCGACTGAAAAGGCCTTGGGTTGATTCGCTAATAGTAACAAGGCGGCGACCCGCCAATAATTTTCTTGCACCACCCGGCGGGCCTCCCTACAATCCCCTCACTGACATCCGGTGCCAAGAGGTGGTGAACTCCATTAGGCATCAATCATCAACCAGTCGCATTGTAGAACTGCAGTTCAGCTATTGACGGTACTGGAAAGACGAAGCGTGATTGGCTCGTCGACCGAACGCCAGAAATTCTGAATTTGCAAGGCTGAGATGATACTTATTGTCTTCAACAGACACCGACGGGTGACCGATCAATGCAGGCGGTATTGGGACTCATCGAATCTGGGCCATTGGCGGTGATCCATAGGCTCCAATCCATCCATCATCAACATTATCGAATATCGATTGCGTGGTGTCTTCCTACGATCCGGGCGGAAATTGCACAGGTGTCAATGGTTGTGGGAATAATGCCGGAAAACAGTGCGGTACCATAACTGGTTGCCTCTGCGGCGGGGCGCCATGTGCCTGTAACTAACACTGTCTTTTAGCTCGGGGGGCTAATACTCGGCGAATACCAAGTGCCCTCAGAGAATACGAAGCCTGCTGTCGCAGGTTGCGGCAGCAGGCATTTCAGTGGCTTGCACTTGATTGACCAAGCCCAACCGCTCCCCCTCTGGCGGGCGCGGTGCAAACAAAAGAGTTCCCTTACGAAGGTAACGATGCGGTGGCTATCGAACTAAGCACTGCGACTCTCCCCGCCCTCTTTTCAGGTTCTTTCTGATGTCGGTCATTAAGGCTGTTTTCCATTTATTACCATTCGTATTTGTTTTGGCAGGAGCCACCTGTAATGCGAGTGAATTACTGCCCGAAGAGTTTTTGGCGGAGTACGGACAAGCAGCCGCTCGGTTAAAAGATAACGCACGCGATGTCTCTTCAAGTGTCAAGATCTATAAAATCCAGTCGGGCGAGAAGACACTGTTCAAGACGATTGAATATAAAGCCGCAGAGGACAACAAGCTCGTTACCTATTGGTTCGAAGATGATTTCCAAGAGAAGGGGCAATCTGCAATAACGACCATCGTTTTTG
Source organism: Roseiconus lacunae (assembly GCF_008312935.1). Classification (NCBI taxonomy): domain Bacteria; kingdom Pseudomonadati; phylum Planctomycetota; class Planctomycetia; order Pirellulales; family Pirellulaceae; genus Roseiconus; species Roseiconus lacunae. The sequence goes on from NZ_VSZO01000007.1 coordinate 174,780, forward strand.
GGCCCAAGAAGTCCTTTCGCATGTCCAATATTGATGACGAAAAATTCAGGGCGCTTCTCGCCCGCCCTCGGGGTGAGATCGACAGTGTCCTGGTGAGCGTTGCAGAGCCAATCTTCGCGTCGTTCGCTGTTTTTGGAGAGAAAACCCTGACGGAAGCGAACGACGATGAAAAAATCTCGGTGGAAGAAATCAAGCAGCAAGACAATTTGTTCTTGGTAACGTACAAGTTCACCAATGAATCATTATCGGGGTTTAGCGGTCAACTGCTGATCGACCCAATTCAATCTTGGGTTATTGTCGAGCACCATCTTTTCGATCAGGCGGGGAAGGTGCAGCGGTCAAGAGAAATGCGATATACCGATGAGTCAAATTCGCATCCTTTACCTTTGATAAAGGGAATTGAGGAAGAAAGCTTGGAGTCAGGGGAATTAGTCCAGTACGTCGTTGAAATTGAGTCATCCCCTCAAGAGATGCCAAGCGAGGATGTTTTCACGCTCTCGCATTATGGGCTGCCAGAAACACTGGGCGATCCGCCTGCACCAAGTTGGCGTCTCTTTGGAATGCTGGTGCTGATATGCGTTTTGGCGTTTATCGGATTTCAAAATCTGAAGCGGCAAAAAGCAGCACGGTGAAAAATGCGTATCTCAAAATGGCTCGCTTTTTACCGGGCATTTCGGTGGATCACAGTCATTATTTTAATTCAAGCCGTAGCTTTGCTGGTCATCGCGTGGAAGGTCTCTCCGACGTACGATGAGTGGATGTATGTGCCAAGCGGGATTTACCATTGGGTTCACCAAGACTTTTCCCCTTATAGAGTAAATCCCCCGCTCCCGAGATTGATTGCGTCTCTACCGCTTTATCTCTCTGGGGTAGATGTCCCTTTTGCGGGAATGATGTCAAGTGGAAACCGGATTGAAATCCAAATAGCGGACCGTTGGGTTGAACAATACGGCCCTCAAACTTTGAGTCAGATCTTCGTCGCAAGACTAACCACGATCGCATTCGCAATCACTGGCACTCTTGTCATTGCGGCATTGGCGAGAGAAATATTCGGTGACTCGGCGAGCCTGATTTCGTCCATGCTGTGGGCATTCTCACCCACCATCCTAACCCATGGATCACTCGCCACGCCGGATATCCCAAGCACAGTCCTTCTCGTAGCGAGCATTTTGACATTCGTACGATGGTTTGATGGTCCCACTTGGGCCAGTGCAGCTCATTTCGGCGGTGTCCTCGGCCTTCTGCTCCTGAGCAAGTCAACATGGATTCTGCTGTTCTTACTGTTTCCCATCATGTTATTCGCGTTGCAGTACAGAGATCGCACTCGATGGCTCAAGAAATCCAGCACTCTCATTGCAGTCCTGTGTTTTTCACTATTGATCTTGAATGCCGGCTATCGATTCGACGGCACCGGGACAGCACTGAAGGAGCACGAATTCGTTTCAAAAGCGCTCTCGGGATGCGATCGTGGGGGGTGGGGCAATCGATTTGCGAACTCTTTTGTTGGCGAATTGCCTTTGCCGCTGCCTTCACAATTTATCCTTGGGGTCGATCAGCAAAAGTTTGAGTTTGAAACCGGATTCCCTTGCTATTTCGGGGGTGAATGGCACGAGCATGGGTTTCCACTGTATTACATCTACTGCTTTGCATGGAAGGAGCCGATTGCAGTTCTTCTCCTATGCGCGTTATGTCTCCGGTGGGTTCCGTTCATCGAACCAAACAGGCTCTATCGATTTGCGGTGATCTCGATACCTCCACTAGCCATATTTACCCTCGCTTCTTTCCAGACGGGTATTCACCAGCATTATCGATATGTGATTTTTGCATTGCCATTTGTGTATCTTCCCATCGGCGCATGCTGGCACGCCGCGAAGCTTTCGAGCCGATATGCGATCACGTGTCTTATCGGGGCCGCTTCAGTTTCATCGTTGGTAACCGTCCCAAGAACTCACGCCTATTTCAATGTACTTGCAGGCGGAGGGGAGCGAAACTGGAGCTATCTGTCGAACAGCAATATTGACTGGGGCCAAGACCTCAAACTGATCTCTCAGCACATCAGAAAACATCCTGAAATCGAATTCAATGTCTTGCACATTACAAGGTGGGACCTTCGTTTTCTTGGCTTGGATTGCAATAGCGGACGTCAATCGCTGATGGTCCCGTCTCCTCGAAGGTCGGGGCAGTTTGTTCCGTACCAGCCCGGCGTCTATCTCGTGGGGATTACGGAGTTCATCCGAAAAGAGTATGCGTTTTTCCGTGAAAACGAGTGCTCGGAAGTATTACCTGGCGGGATTCGTGTCTACTTAGTAACCCAAGAAATGCTTTCAACGAATGGCCTTCACGATCAAGCCCGCAATATCCCGGAACTGTCTCAGAGATTCACCTTAAGCTTGGCGTTGCGGCGCTCTTATTCAGGTACGAGTTATGTTTCCAGTCCCCCTGGTGGAAAAGGCAGATTGTGCGGAAGACGCGAGATAGCCTCCAACGAAAAACGACTTTTGGACCAATTAGATGCGATTTGATCTAGGAAACAACATCAGATTAGCACGGGAGCCAAGTTAAGTGAGAATCACAGTCATCATTCCAGTTTTCAATGAAATTCATACGGCTGGTGAATTGCTGAGGGCGGTTCATGAAGTTGCCCGCCAGGACTGGCAGGTGGTCGTTATAGACGATGGGTCAAATGATGGGACCGCAGAGGTATTACGGCATGAGTGTTCTCAACTTGGCTTTGAGCTAGTTTGCCGAGATCGCAACGGCGGAAAAACAGCGGCTGTTCGTGATGGATTGGTACGGGCCGTTGGTGACTATGTTCTAATCCAAGATGCGGACCTCGAATACAATCCCGGTGATATCCCACGTCTGCTTAGAATGGCGGAAAAGTCGTGCGAAGTGGTTTATGGAAGACGCCCGAGCTACTGGAACCGGCCCAGTCGGTGGCTGTTCGCTTCAGGGGTTTTACTTATCGACATGGCTTTATTGTTCCTGTACGGGCGTTTTGTCCGGGATCACGCCACTTGCTACAAGCTCATTCCTCGGAAAACACTTCAAGGGCTTGAGCTCGAATCCACCGGGTTCGAAGGCTGTATTGAAATCACCGCGAAATTGATGCGGTCACGAATTGCAATTCACCAAATGCCGATCCGGTATGCGCCACGAGCGACGACCGCAGGAAAAAAACTCACAATCGCATACGGGCCTAGGGCGCTCCGGTCGGCGTGGCGCTGGCGCACGTGGAAGCCAGCCACTTCGCGTCTTACTCCAAAAGTTGCGGGTCGAGCTTTTGTGCCGCGTGATGCAAAGGCGGATTCATTCGTGGAAACGGCAACGCTGCAACGGCATGATTCATAAGGTCAAGAAGTTTGCGTATGGCAACCCAAACCATCGATGAGTGCTGTCAGGACATCCCAGCAGGCGAATACACTCCCCAGTCTGGATCTCCGCAATTGATCGGGGGCTTAGCTTTCCGCGATTGGATAGCAGCATTTGTTATCGTAGGATCGTTGTTCATGCTAGCGGATTGGCGACGAAATCACGATGGTCCATCGCGTTGGATGTGGCATGATCAGAGCGACCATCTTGGGGCCGAGTATGACACCATTGCTCAGGCAGTCCGATCGGGCCGAGGTTTTTCCGATCCGTTTCATGAACAAACCGGACCGACGGCGTGGATGCCACCAATTCTGGTCTATTTGACTGCGGGACTGTATTGGCTATTCGACGATCGGCGCGAGGAAGTTGTCGAAGTGATCGTCGGATGCAATCTGTTGACCATTTTCTTCGCGAGTCTGCTTGTCTTGCGATATGCAAGATCGGTTGGGTTGGCCGGCGTGGCGTATCTTGTGTTAGCGGCAGGGCTGTTGGCTGACTTTCGAGATCTATTTCAACGCACCCACGATACCTGGCTAATCCTGCTAGTCATCATGCTGCTGTGGCTGGGCTTGCAGCGATTTGCAGACGCCCCAAGGGGAAATTCAAACGAAGCCTACACTTGGGGTTTTTGTGGTGGCGCAGCGGCACTTTGTAGTCCCGTCGTCGGTGCGGCATGGGCAATCTCGACGGTGATTCAATGGTTAGTGCTTCCACAATGGCGATGGGAACCGACGCAATCAGAGCGAAGCAAGGTTTTCAAGCGGGGAGTCCTTTCACTTGTTGCCGCGGCAGCGGTTTCGGTTTTAGTGGTCAGTCCTTGGATGATTCGCAACCGCATCGTGCTTGGAAAGTGGATCCCCGTGAAGTCCAATTCGACCTACGAGATTTGGCAATCTCAGGTTCTCGATGATGACGGCGTCCTTGATGAAACATCAGCCTATCAACACCCTTGGGGTAAGAACGGTCTTCAGAGAAAGGAATATGTTCAGAAGGGAGAAATCGAGTTCATCGGTTCTCGGGGCGAGCCAACATGGCACTCAATCCTTGCAGACCCGTTGGATTTTGTCAGGCGTGTATCGCGGAGGTTCGTTGCAGCAACCCTGTATTTTCAGCCGATGACCGACCACGCGGAACAGATGAAAGTAACACTAGGATTTATCAGGTCGTATTATCCGTTTCCGCTACTTGCGTTTCTCATCTTGGTGTTTTTCGGCAAGGGGCCATTTGATCGGGCAGAAATTGCGACATGCTGCCTCTATGTGACTGCGCTCCTCCCTTACATTTTGATCAGTTTCTATTCCCGCTACTCGGCACCGCTAGTGATGATGAAAATGCTTCTGATTCTGCACGCTGTGCATGCACTTCGACGTCGCTTTTTCAAATATTCGCTGTTCGGCAGACACGACCCTGTGCTTGAAGCCAAGGCAGCCGATGGCGAACCCGAAGTTGCAACCAATTTCAATACAATCCGGCAGCTTTCTCGATCATGTTTTGCCGTGGAGGCTCGGGTGAGTGAAAATGTTCCTCCGGTTCAATGGCGACCGTGGGGAGAAATGGTGTTCGCCCCACGACGATCGCCTTCGCGACAGGGCTTCACCCTTATCGAATTGCTTCTAGCCATTTCGATCATCTCAATTTTGATCTCGATGACTTTGCCAGCGGTTCAGAACGCACGAGAGGCCGCGCGGCGAATCACATGCATGAACCACGCCAAGCAAATCGGACTGGCCTTGCAAATGCATGCGAACACCTTTGACTATTTCCCCGGGAACGGAGGATTCACACCCGAAAGTCAGATCGAGGCAGTTGACGGGACAATGACTTACATTTCAACACGTGATGTCGCTCAGAACACCTTTTACCAATGGGGGATCGGTCGCCCAGGTATGACACCTAAGAAGCAGCCAGGAAGTTGGGCTTACGCGATTTTGCCTCAGCTTGAACAGGTTGTCGCCTATCAGCACGTGGAAGTAGAAAAATTGCAGCCGCAGTTTCTATGCCCGACGCGAGGTCGGCAGCGTCCCGTGCCACCGGTTGATGACGAGAATGGCGAATATGTTTCGGGAGGGCGAGCGTGGGCGCAAACCGATTTCTGCGGGAATCGAAAAATGATGCCTGAGTATCCCAACGCGGTTCCATTGTCGATGGTGTTTGACGGTCTTTCGCATACGTTCGTGATCGGTGAAAAAGCCTATGATCGCGGTGTACACGGACCTTCAAGCTGGTACTGGGACGAACCTATCTTTTCGGGCGGAAGTAAAGGGACGGCCAGGGCTGGCCTTTCGATCATTCCCGATGGATACGACATCGCATTTCGAGACAATTGGGGATCAGCGCATCCGTCGGGTGCTGTTTTTGCGAAAGCGGACGGTTCGACCAATTTTGTAACCGGTCAGGTTGATTACAAAGTAATGCGAGCCGCACTAACGCCCCGAGGTGGAGAGGTGGAAGCAAATGAGTTGGATTAGCGGCCTACTCTGGGGCGAGAGGCGTCCAACAGTTTATCTTACCGTTGTCACCGCATTGCTATTGATGCAGGTTTCGGTCCTGGGTGAATCCCTTTCAATTGACTTTCGACAAGCCGAAACAGACCCGCTCATTGAGATCAGCCCTAGCCGTGTACCAACCGATCGGCACAAATTGACCCGTGACGGAATGCGGGTAATTCAAGCCAAGGATCCGCCCGGCGGACCCAAGCAATCGCCCGGAACGATCGGTGCCAAGACGATGGTGTTCGCATCCGGGGACTTCACCGCCACACTCGATTGGAAGGTCAATGAAATTAATGAACCAGAATCGGGGTGGGGGCAGGGTGTGCTGTTTGCCGCTGATCTAGACGATTTAGAGAAAACCCAACTACAAATGAGCCTTCTAGGGCGACCAGGAAAAGGGATTGTGGTTCGAGCGGCACGCCGAGGCGATCAAGTGATGGAGCCTTTGCAGGAAACATTTCCAGTAGAATTCTCAGAGGGACAGTTCCGCATTTCTCGCCGAAACGAGATCGCGATTTTTTCGATAGTCAGCGAAGGCAACGAGAAAGAATTGACACGATTTGAATGCCCAACCGCTGACTTGCGCTATGTCGCTGTTTGGTGTACACGCCAAGAGCGAGGAAACACATCTGGTGATTACCTTTTCCGGAATCTAAGTGTGACAGCGGATAATTTTTTCACTTACCAAGACTCACGTGTTTCTCGATGGTCGTGGTGGCAGATCATTGTGGTTATCCAGGGAGTGTTGTTTGCGATTTTCCTTTCGATTTGGTACTACCAGAAACAGCAAACCCAATGACCCTTCCTCATGAAGAAGTTCCTACTCTTCGCATGGCTAGTGCTGGCGCTCGTCGTAGTTGCCACCGAATGGACCGACGGCTTTCATCGGGTCGCTTTTCGGGCAGATCGTGACTATGTGACTCCGCAAGATGTGGTCCTTGCAACGCCGCGAGCCACAAGCGGTGGACCGGTTTCGGAGGTGTATCTTCGAAAGGATAATTCACCGCCAGAGGCACCGGTGCAAGTTTCAGAATGGGTCGCGGTGAATTCATTTCCAGAAACGGACTTGTTCCGTGGGGCGATGCATATGAGGCCTCACCCGAAGAAACCATCAACGTGGTTTATTTCGACGTACTCCGGGTTGGTCCTTCAGGCAACACGTGAACAAGGCTCTGGCGACTTGCGAGTGACAACTGTCGTGGATCTAACATCGGAAAATCTCGGCTGCTTGTTATCTTTCGCCCTTCAGCCCAACGAACGCGATGAGCCAACGTCAATATTTTTGTTTTATCGTTCTATCGATGACGCTAGGAGAAAGTTTTACCGCGTGGTGCGATGCCCGGTTAAAAGCGATGGCATTGCGTTACCGACGGATCAGCAAATCTTGATTGAACAAGAAGTGGAACATTACGAGCACCTCGGAGGTGCGCTCGATTTTGACGAGAATGGATTCTTGCTGATTGCGGTCGGCGACAACGGCTTGCATGATGACCTTTCAGAGCATTCACAGCGGATCGATCGCAGCCTGTTCTCAGGGATCTTGCGAATCGATGTGAATCGGACCGGTGGCGAGACTAGCTTTCCCAGTCGTCGACTGCCTGCCAACGGCCAAACCGGCGGATACTACGTCCCAAATGACAATCCGTTTGTGGATCACCCTGGGGCGCTGCCTGAGTTTTGGTCGATCGGATTTCGTAATCCGTTCCGAATGCACTTCGACACGGTTGCCGGAGCAGCATGGGTTGGCGAAGTCGGGCAAGATCGATTCGAGCAACTTGAAAAGGCAAGTCACGCTACGAATCATCAGTGGAGCTATCGCGAGGGTCGCGAACGATTCCATCGTAGCTATCTTCACGGACGACCGCCGACGCCATTTCTGGGAATTGACACTGCGCCACATTACGAGTACTTCCATCAAGACCAAGACTACTGCATCGTGGCCGGCCCAGTGTATCGACATCAGCGGTACCCTCAGCTGAACAGCAAGGTGCTTTTCGGCGACAATCAATCAGGTCGGGTGTGGGCAATCGACACCGACGCGGGCCGTTCTCCGCAGCTGCTACTGCGACTGCCCAGCGGCAAACGGCATGCGAGTCTGACATCGATTTGCGTCGATCATGAAGGCAGGATTTTCACAACTTCGTTTGCATCCCGCGGCGGGGTAGCTTCGATTCACGAGTTAGTTCCGCAGGCCCCCGCCAAAATGCCGATTCGCTTGTCGGAGACCGCTTACTTTAAAACGCTGTCACCTTTGATTCCTTCCGGAGAGTTCGTGCCGTACACGGTGAACTCGCCGCTATGGTCCGATGGAATGGAAAAGGACCGTTGGTTTACGATTCCCGAGGGCACTCTAATTGACAATTCTGGTGACGAACAAACCCATTGGAAATTCCCAAAGGGATCTGTGTTCATCAAGCATTTCCGCGCTCCCGATGATAACAATAAGCGGACACGTTCGGACAACATTGAAACAAGGATCTTGATTCAGGGGACCACGGATTCTGTTTACGGGGCGACCTATCGCTGGGATGATGACGGGCAAGACGCGATCTTAGTTCTAAAACGTGATCGAATCGAATCGATGCCGGTGCCCCGATCCGCCGAAGGGGCCAGCGATACCTTCTCGTACCGGTTACCTAGCCCCAACGATTGCTTGGTATGCCACAATCGAGACAACCTGAATCTCGGTTTTACGACAGCTCAGTTCAACCGACCTAGCGAAGACGCTTCTCAGGAAAACCAGATCGTCGCAATCGGGCGCAAAGGTTGGTTGAAAAAAACTTATTCGTTGGACGAATTGGCGTCGCTAAACCGGTTGGTGCCACTAGACGGCACTGAGGCGTCACTCGAGCACCGAGCACGGTCTTATCTGCATAGTAACTGTTCGTTATGCCACCATCGAGATGGTACGCAGCGAACGCATTTCCTGGCAAACATCGATATTCCACTCAATGATGCGGCAATGGTGGATGCCGATGCACAGACATGGTACATGCCGATCGACCAGCGAGTTACCAAGAAAGTCATTCGCGGCGGAGAACCTGATTTGTCATTGCTCTATCGGCGGATGACCACACATCAAGATGAGCATGCGATGCCATACCTGGGGCGAAACACTGTTGATCGAAATGCGGCAGAGACGATCGCGCAATGGATCCGCTCTTTATCAGAGCCATAGCGATTCGACACTCTGCGTTTTTACGATGGCTTCGATCGAAAACTGGACGACTAGTGGCGTACTGCTTTTTACAAAGCTCTGCTGCCCTTTCTGCCGCCGATTGAAATACACTCGGGCAGGATACTGGAAATGAAGCACGACGATTACACCAAACTGACGGTCTGCCAGCCTGTTGATTTCCATTGGTGCCCTTCGCTCCGCGAATGCAGCGGATGAGGGCGCTTGGCAGTCATCCGGGGATCTTCAACAGCATTAAAACACTCGTGAAACTCGGCGAGTTGTTGGCACATCAAAGGGATTTCCGTAAGTAAGAAACAGGCCATCCGACTTGCTTCCTTCGAAACAGACTTGTTCAAGGCAACTCAACGCCGAACAATTAGTTCAAAGATTCATGCGATTGCGGTGGAACTGGGACCGAGGCGAACGCCAATCGGCTAATCCTCATCTCCAAGGTTGATAGTGCAATGGCAAGCTAAGGCCATTTTGCGATTGCTCATGCCGTCATCGCGTCGCGTTCAGGTTGATAGGTCACCGCGTCGATCCTAAGTTCGATCGTCCCCGAAGGGACATTCCAGCGGACCAGATCGCCAACGCGGTAGCCTAGGATTGCGGTTCCGACGGGCGCGAATACAGACAAACGGCCCTCAGCAATATTCGCATCCTCGGGGTACACCAGTGTGTACCGGTCGGTTTCACCGCTGCCAATTTCTGTCAGAACGACGATGGAGTTCATGGTCACAACATCACCGGGCACCTTGCTGGATTCGATGACTTCGGCATGCTGCAATTCGGACGCGAGATCGCGGAGCAATTTCCGGTCGGCGATCATGCCCATCATCTTGTCAGCCAACAACGCTGACAAACGAGTGTAATCGTCGAATGTTACAATGATTTTCCGGGATGCCATGAAGAAAAATCCACTTGGGGTGTGATGTCGTATTGAAACGAATTGGGATTGAAAGCGATGTACAACAAGACCAGTACGCCTGGTAGCACGAGCAACGAAAACATCATCAACACGAGATAAGCGAACCGTCGTCCCTCGTCGTCGAACTCCTGCGCCCCGACGGGCGAGTTCCAGCGATTGACCAACAGCCGGCTTTCAATTGACTGTCGAGAACGAGGCAATTGGTTTGATTTAGTTCGCGTTGTTCGTGGTGACGTAGCTCTCATTGCTGTAGCCATGAACGAGTCCTCGATTGGCGGACAGTCTTTCAGAAATTGATGTCGAGATCAGTCCCTTTTTCCATCTCAACGGACCGGATAAGTTCTGATTGCAAACGTCGGACCGGACTGAAAACATCAGTGCTTTTGGTGAAAGCTGGCGCGATTACCGACTTTCACGTCGCCCGCGGTTTCCATAGTGCGTCCATGCGTTGACGCTTCTAGCCGCGTCTGTTGAATCAAGGTATTCTTCGTTGGCGTTCCCTCCTTCAGCCGAGTCCGTGTTTTGTCTTCTCCTGAGTTTCTGCCGTTGCCTCGTCGGGGTGAAAAAATTGCCCCTGAATTCTTCCGTTCAATCGCCGAAAGTACCGTCGACTGGGAAAGCTGGTTTTCGGTAACCGGCGAAGTCTTGTGGGTTAACGAAGCTGTTCGACGCTTCACAGGTATTTCGCCGGAAGAGTGCCTGAAGATGGACGACTATCCGATGCAATTGATCGCCGCAGACGATCGGTCACGCATCGCGGCGCTGTTGCGCGAAGCTGTCAGTGGCAGCACCGAAAACAACGTCGAATTTCGGATCTTGCACCGCGATGGTTCTACGCGCTGGGTCGCGGTGTCATGGCAACCAATGAAAGACGATAACGGCCGATCGCTCGGCTACCGAACCAGTGTGCGCGATGTCACCGAAAAGCGTCATATGCGCGAGCAGCTACGGCTGCAAAACGAACACTTAGAACAGATCGTCCAGGAGCGAACTGCGAAGATCGCTCAACTTGAAAAGCATCGCTTAAAAATGGAAAAGCTGGCGGCCCTCGGTGAACTCGCCGCCGGTGTCGCCCATGAAATTAATAATCCATTGGCGGGCATCCGGAATGTTTTCGAGCTGCTCAAGCGTCAGTTGCCCACTGACGTCAAACATTACGACAAACTGTCACTCATTGATGCCGAAATAGAGCGGATTAGCGGCATCACGCATCAGATGTATCAGCTCTACCGGCCAAGCCAGCAGCGTTCAACAGTCTTTTCAGTTCGAAAAACGATCGACGAAGTCCTTGCTTTGACCGTGCCCATGTCGCGAAAGTCAAGCGTCGGCGTGAAAGTGAACTACGTAACGATGGAACGCGCGCCGGACCTATCGAAAGAAGAAGTCGTGCTTCGAGAGGGGGAATTAAAGCAGATTCTACTAAATCTGATTCACAACGCGATTCAAGCATCGCCGCGCGGAAACAACGTTCAACTCGAAGTTCACAATTCACGCGACCAATTATCGATCTCCGTTCACGATCAAGGTTGCGGAATCTCTGAAGAGAATCTGGATAAAGTGTTCGATCCGTTTTTTAGTACCAAAGCGGCGAAAGTAGGGCAAGGGATGGGACTTGGGCTTTCGGTCACCAAGGGGTTGATCGAAGCGATGCAAGGCACGATCACCGTGTCCAGCAAACTCGGTATCGGTACCGAGTTTAAGTTGCGCTTGCCAAGAAATCTTCAGCTAAAGTCGGAAGCGTAGATGTGCACTAACGCTAACAAGGATCGATACCTCAACGACAGCTTTCACTCGGGTGTATCGTTGAAAATGGAGTTTTCCAGGATTCTTGTTCGCCGAGTTTCCCGAGTCCGCTGAAGGCGAGAAACTGCGATCCGTCGAGCTCGCTCAGCTGCCAAGGCAACCGCGGCAAGAGGCTTTGATTCGACCGCGGTGGTCACGACGGTTTTAAATTTGGGCATCACGATTTTGATACGACACCGCATGTCTTCGCCACCGCGAGGCCCGTTTTCGTCTGTCAACGCAACATCAACCTGACTGATTCGGTCCGAAAAACGTTCCAGAGTCGATCGAACACGAGCAGTGATAAGTGCTCGCATGACTTCCTGGCGGGGGCTGGGAGCGATTCCAACAGAGACGTTCATAGGAAAATCCTGAATGACGAAGGGGGTTTTTGGGAAGCTACGCAGTGACAAATCCGAAGGCCGAGGTATGCCAGCTGATGCGCCGACGGCGTTTCTGATTCGTCCTACTTGGGTGCCACCATATGACGGTCTGGCGTTGGTAACGGCTGAAGTGCAATCGTTCGTGCAAACGCCCATCGGCTACTCGCTAAGACCCTGAATTTCGATTCCAGCGAATCGCTGAGTGACACGACCTACAGCGACTGGAGTGCGACGGCGGCTAACACGACGAGAAGTAGCAATACTGTTCCGATCAACTGTTCACGCGGAGTCATCGAATCGAGATCGCTATCTCGATCTGATGGCTCTTGGGTTTCGACGGCGGTGTCGATCACAGACATGACAGGTCTCCACAACAAAGAGTAAGGAATGACTGAGAGGACATTCGATACCTCTGGGAAATGCAAACCCGATGCCATGGTCCGATTTGCTCGATTTACAGCAGAAAAGTGCGATCTCGCGTCTCCTTAAGAAGACACGGTCAGCGCCAGGCGACGAGTGAGGTTGGTTTCCTGGTAATGACCGCATCGAAGTGACGTTGATCACACAACGCCCGCGCCCCGCCCACAATTATCCGGCGCATGACGCTGTTGCGACGGGCGATCAGGTTGATCGACCATCACGATCGAAATTTTCAAATGCGTCCGTCAGGTTCCGCGTCGATTGCCATACCAGCGAATCTGCATCCGATCGCAATATTGGAAGCCATGCGATTCGGTCAGCGGCCGTAGTTGCTTCTGGGCCCGATCCATCGCTTCGGTCGTCACGCCTTCAGGCATAATAAAGACGTCGTCGGCTGCGACGTCCAGCTGATCAGCGACCGAGCAGATTTCGGTGAATTGGTCGGGAGACGAGACGACGAACTTCAGTTGGTAGTCTTTGGCCCCATCGATCAATCGGCGCATGATATCGATCGGCAAACGACGTGACTGATGAAGCTCGCTCCAACGAGGATGTTGGTCGGGATCGGGGGTACTTCCCGCCAACTTGGGGCTGAGTGAAAGAAGGTCGCAAGCGATCGGCTTATCAATCGTTCCGGCGGTCTCGATTGTGACATGAAGTCCTTCTTCAAACAGTCGGTTACACAGTGACTCAATTGCGGAGGGCAGCAGAGGTTCACCGCCAGTGAGGACGACATAATCAACTTTGGCTTGGATCGCATCGTTGACCAATTGATCAAGTGACACCGTTTTGCCGGTTGGCGACCAAGATGCATACGGCGTATCGCAGAACCAACATCGCAGATTGCAGCCGCTCGTGCGAATAAAGAAACTGTTCATCCCCGTCAGTTTGCCTTCGCCTTGTCGACTCACGAACGATTCGCTCAGAAAAACCGACGAGTGTCGACGCATCTCCGCTCCCGACGTCTTCACGGAAGGAAGCGTCGGCGATTTCGGCGAACCGGCGTCGAGGCGTCCCCTGGTCGAGTTAGCCGTGGCGTGCGACACTTGTGTTTTTCCCAAAGGAGATCTTGTCCGTTGAGTGAGTCTAAGAATTTCCGCGAAATCCTGGAGGTATTTGAAAACCCCAGCCAATCGCGTGATTTTACCATCGTCCACCATTGCCCCGAGTTCACGTCGGTGTGTCCCAAGACGGGTCAGCCCGATTACGGCAAGATTATTTTTACCTACGTGCCGGGCGAAGTTTGTGTGGAGCTGAAAAGCTTAAAAATGTACCTTCAAGCGTTCCGAAATGAAGGGATCTTTTACGAAGCCGTGACCAATCGGATCATGGACGACTTTCTGGCCGTTGTACAGCCGAAAAGTGCAACCGTCGAAAGTCAGTGGACCCCCCGTGGCGGTTTGCACAGCAATATCGTCGTTCAGTTTCCTTCCCCCGAAGCCTCCTAGTTCTGCCCGATATGTCTGACCAAATCCCTGTCCTGCTAAGTGGTTTTGCCGACGAAGCGGCCAACGAAAAACTAGCCGTCCAACAGTTTTCTGCGTTCGCGGCGCTCGGTTTGCGCTACTATTCGATCCGCTTCATCGATGCCGGTGAAGGGATCAAAAACGTGATGATGCTGTCCGATAGTGAAATCGAACACGTCAAAAAGATGCAAGCCGATTATGGACTCAAGGTCAGCAGTATCGGTTCGCCCATCGGAAAGGTCAAACTTCAAGACGTCGATGACGGCACGTCAAACAAGTACGTTCCATTTGAAAAGTACTTGGCCGAAGATGTCCAGACTGCATGTGATCGTGCCGAGGCGTTCAGCGCAAAATTGATCCGCGGCTTCGCGTTCTATCACCCGAAGGGAACCGATCCGAACGAGCATCTAGACCAAGTTTCTGATCAACTCGGACAGATCGCCGAAGCCTGCGACAAACGTGGCCTGACCTTCGGTTTGGAAGTCGAAGCGAATTTGGTCGGCCAAACTGGTGAGTTGCTTAAAACGATCGCCGAAAAGGTCAATCACCCGGCAATGTTGACGATCTTTGATGGTGCCAACATCGTCACCCAAGGCTTCACCGCCGACGAAACCTACGCTCAATACCTGGCGATGAAACCCAGCATGGGTTGGCTGCACATCAAGGATTATCACGACCCGTCGCCCACCGGTCGCATCAAGCACGTCGACGAAGCGAGCTTGGCAAACTTCGTCCCCGCCGACTGCGGCGATAGCGGCCACGAGGCGATTCTTCGTGACCTCAAAGATTTCCTGCCAGAACTGCATCGCCGGATGACCGATCGAGGCGCCGATGGCGTGTTCCTGGATTTGGAACCGCACGTCAAAGGTGGCGGTCAGTTTGGCGGATTCAGTGGTCCCGACGGATTTGGCGTTGCCTTACGAGGACTCTGCCGCGTTCTGGATTATGTCCAAGTCCCGTATGACCTACGTGGCTTTGCCGACATCAAAGGCTAGCACGTCGGCCTGACAATTGCACCGCTCAGCATGTCGATTGACGCACTTTTCAGGAAGTGGCGTAAGGCACCGGCACTGTCGAAGAGCTGGCACCAACGCCCGATCAGTGATGAGATAAACTGTAGATGTATTCTGCCGATCGAATTCATGCTTTTCGGCAGCGCGTCAATCGGGCTGACGAATTGGATTCCACGCATCACGTTCGGTAGGGCGTCGTGCGATTCGTGTCGGACGTTGTGATCGTTGAACGCTCGAAGTTGTATCTGCCTTCCTCGGCTGTCTGGCAAGTTGCGTTTGTTGACGAAGCTGGCTTCTTTGGGCGGCTTCGAAATAGGGATTGACTTGAATCGATGGCATGATCACCGGTTTCGGCAGCGTGACTGATTGCTGCAAGGGATCGATAAGTTCTTCCCCATCGCGTCCACTTGGCACCAACAAATCTTCTTCGCCATCTTCAAGGTTGCCTTCAAACCATGCTTTGTCATCGAGCAAGAGATCTTCATCAAGCAGCGACTCGGTAGCTTCGTCTATGCGATCGACGCTCCCGGCCGGCGCCGGTAACGCTTCGGCCGCTTCACCGGGTATCTGAGGCTGCCGGCTAACGTCCTTTCCTGGTGGAAGTGGCTCAGCCTCGATATCACTCGGCGAAAGAAGCGGTTCTTCGGCAGTCGTTGATGGCTCAATGAGATCCGTCGTGGCATCATCAAGTTGCTCACCTGGGATAAGTTCGATGGGATCTTTGGCCGAAGGCCCCAATCTTCGCGGTACAAGCTCGGCAGCAGCATCGGGGCGCGGCGTGTCGGCCTGCGGAGTGGGGATTGCTTCGAGTGGCTTTTCTGGCGGCATCGAAGGAGTTTCTAGTAGCGGAGGCGGTGTCGTCGCCGGCGTTTGCAATTGCTCGATTGGGGCGAATTGGTGGTTCTCAAGTCGCTGAGGGGGCGAGTCCCATTGCGACGGGTATCCGTGAACCGCAGGATCGCTTGGCAGTGCTTGCGCGGGATGGCCGGTGATCGGATTCGCCGGCAATGGTCCCGGGACAGTCACCGTGCTTTGAGGTCGGTGGTTCGGTACCAAAGGCGACGGCATCTTACGGTGGTGCAAACGGCTCCCCGGGACTCCACCGTAATGCGATCCCATGGGGGCATCACATGAGTCTCCGTCGCAAGCGGGAGCAACAAGATTCCTCTTTGGAAGTGCGGTGCCTGGGGGATAGATCTGATTGCACGGGTCACAATTTCCGTGTGAAGAGTGGCGATCACAATTGGGGCAAGTGTGGTAGCCATCTCCCCAACCGACACCGAGAATCCGACCGATGTGCTGCAGTTTTCCAGGTCCGTCTGCCGAGGCGGCACCTCCAACGCATGTCGCAAGTCCCAGCAGCAGGGCTCGCCTTAGGAAACGTGACCTAACGCTAGAAGCCACGGCGTTTGAACGCGATGGCTCGTGTTTTTTCGCCGGGGCAGTCCGTTTGATATTCGAGCGGGCGTCCATAGGTCATCTTGATTGGGCGATTTTCTTGGCCGGTTGAAGCATGCGGCTGATCGGAAAAATCGGCACCTTGGGTGTCTTCGGTCGAACCCGTGAGGAATGAAAAGCCCCTATCACCGCGAGGGCGGGCAGGGTCGTGCTGTCTGGCATGACTTTGCGGGTTGCTGCACGCAGCTCAGGGAGTCAAGAAAAGCAAAAGCGGGCGGTCCCCTACGTCGGGGGCACTGTTTGCGAGCTAGCGTTACTGGTTAGCTCTCCATGGTCGGCTTTAGAGTTCGACTCGACACAATCAGAGCTGTCAAATTTCCGCCGTGAAACAATCCCGGTGGGCCGAGTACAAACAGCGGATTTAACAGCAGTCACCGGTCAGCACTTCGTATCTCTCCAACAGATTTTTCGTGATGTCCAATCGAAGAAGGTTTCTTGTCGATCGTCCTGTTCAGTTCGCGATTATCCGTCGGATGTTGGTGCATTGGTGCCTCGCGATCTTAACGCTGATGGTCATTGGCGTTTTCGTGCAGTTGGCGTTCACGCCCGATGGTGTTTCATTGACTCAAGCGATCGCGCGATCATACGCGGCCCAAGGTCCCTTACTAGCACTCATGTTTGTGCTAATGCCGGTGTACATTTGGGATGTTGTGAAACTCAGTCACCGATTCGCCGGTCCGATGCTGCGTTTGCGGGCAATCATGAGTGAGCTTGCCGATGGGGGCTCGGCGACTCAACTGCGTTTCCGACCGGGGGATTTCTGGCAGGAGACGGCGGACGACTTCAATCGCTTTTATGACGCTCATCTTGCATTGAAGGACCGCTGCACAGAACTTGAGCGGAGACTTGAACGGTATGAGCGTGACGAGGAAGTCGCCGAAGAGGCGGCACCGGTTTCATAGTCGCTTTCAATCATCCGGCTAATTTGACCAACCGATCGTCTTGTTCGAATATCTTGCCACAGGTCAAAGGGATGATCGACCAACTCCAATCGGCGGGCTTCGGCGGGGCACCACAACGTAGCGGGTGGCTCTGTCAGCCGAGTTTTTTTCGCTAGCGGGCCATGACAAGGCCTTCCGGTCTACGCACCAATTGACGAGCACGTCATAATACAGGGGTTACGCTTGAAATCCCTGAACGAGACTTGCGACGATGTTTCGACTGCTAAAAGAAATCCATGGGACGATTCAGTCCCTGGCGACTCTTCCCATGGTGACCGGCCTTGCAATTTTGGCCTTCACCGCGATTCCTGTTGCCGCTCAAGACGCTTCCCCGGACGATCAGGCCACGCCAGTAGCCGATGCCGCTACGTCCGACGACCAAGCTTCAAACGAAGTCGACGGCACCGATGCCGGGCAGGAAGATTTGGACGAGGCAGCGATTCTGGGGATCGATGCGAAGCAACCGGCCGAGCTGCGGCGTGTGGAATTGTTGCTGCAATCAGCGATGAAAAAGGGACTGACGGGCGAGAACGCCGCATTTGCCAAAAAGATGTTGGGCTCTGTGTTGTTCAAAAAGGCCCAGCAAATTGTTGCCGCGATGCGTTCGGCTCCCCGGCCGCGGATTGTCCCAATTCGCGACGAAGCTTTGCGAACGCTTGAAGAAGCGTTGGCCAACGAGCCAGAACTTGTCGACGCACATCTGCTCATCGCACAACTGAACCTGCTTCCCGGCGGTGACCGCCAAGCCGTTACTGAATCGGCCACTCGAGCGATCGAGATTCTTAAAGATCGCCCCACCGAACGAAGTGCAGCTTATGTGCTGCGTGCACTTGCGTGGGGAGCCGGTGACGAAGAGAAACGGCTGGAAGACTTGAACTCGGCGATCAAAGACGATCCCAAGAACCTCGAAGCGCTCCAAGCTCGGGCGGCACTAAAGCTGCAGGAAGAAGACGTCGCCGGGGCGATCGAAGACATGGAGCGGGTGATGCAGCAGGACCCGAACAATCGCTTGGTCGAACCAGTTGTTCAGAAACTCGCCGAACTTGAACGGTTGGATGACGCACTGAAGTTGCTCACGCAAGCCCTGGAAGCCAACCCGACCGAAGGGCTTTATCGAATGCGAGCCATCTTGTACCGAATGGAAAACAAGGAGGAAGAAGCGCTCGCGGATTTGAATAAAGCATTAGCGATCCAACCACGTGATCCCATTTCGCTCCTTCAGCGTGCCGAAATAGCGATCGGAAACAAAAATGTACAAGGCGCAAAGGACGACTTACGAGCCGCCGAACGAATCGATCCACGTGTCGCACTGATCGAACAGGCAATCGCGGTCCGCTGCATGATCGCCATGGAAGAGGGCCGAATGAGCGACGCGATCAACGAGCTAAAAACGCTGATCGAACGCAACCCCGATAATATGGGGTGGCAATTGCAACTCGCCGGGCTGTACATCTCCGACGATCGTCCGCGCCAAGCCGCCGAACTGATGACGACAATTCTCGATCGTGATCCGAAAAACATCGGCGCCCTTCGGACTCGCGCCGATGCTTATCTCAACACTGGGATGCATGAAAAAGCGATCGAGGATTATGAAACGGCAATCGGAATCATCGGCGAAGACGAATCCGCTCGTGAACTACCAGGCATCCTAAATAACTTGGCCTGGGTTTTAGCCACCAGCCCGGAAGAGAGCATTCGAGACGGTAAGAAGGCAGTCGAAATGGCGAAACGAGCAGTCGATTTGACCGACGAATCGCTGCCTCACATCCTCAGCACTCTTGCCGCCGCATACGCCGAAAACGGCGACTTTGAGAATGCGGTGCAGTGGAGCACCAAAGCGGTCGAGACAGGCAAAGAGCAGGGGCATGAACAAATCGATCAACTGCAAGAAGAACTCGACCAATACAAGGCGAAGAAACCTTGGCGAGAGAAACAAGAAGTTGAGGAAAATGCGACTCCAATTCTTTCTCCCGATGACTTGATCGACACCTGATCGGGTGACCGGACTCACGCTACCGCTATTCTGAGTGCTCCGTCTGGAACCGAAGGTCTCGGGCGGCCCATCAGCCGTCGTGCGTTAGCCCCATTGATTGCACCGAGACCGTGGCGAACGCTAGCCGGCAACTTCTGATTTCAGAGGTTAAAGTGCCACGTGTTCAGGTGAAACGATCGTCATCGGCCATTCCCCGATCGGTGATCTGGACAAATGATTAGAGCGTGACCGGTTCGAATAGATCTTTCAGTTGCCCCGTGCTGTCGGCAAACGTTTCCAGCGGAACGCCCGCATGATTGAGGAGGGTCAGGTGAAGATTCGAAAGCGGCGTCGGATTGTCATACTGGATGTGACGCCCTCCGCGAAGTCCGTCGGCTTGGCCGCCCGCGACTAGAATCGGCAGATTTGCGTGGTCGTGCGCGTCAGGGTCTCCCATGCCGCTGCCATAAAGGAACAGCGAATGATCCAGCATCGTGCCATCGCCTTCAGGAATCTTAGCGAGCTTCTCCAAGAACTCGGCGAATAGAGATACATGGAAGCGATTAATCTTGGCGACTTTCGCTAGCTTGTCCGGGTTGTTTCCGTGGTGTGTTGTGGGGTGGTGAGGATCGGGAACACCGATTTCGGGGTAGGTTCGAGTGCTCGCTTCGCGGGCGAGTTGGAATGTAGAAATTCGCGTCACTTCGCCGCGAAACGCCAGAATTTGAAGCTCGAACATCAGACGTGCATGATCGGCGTAAGCGGCCGGTACTCCGACGGGACGATCGAGATCTGGCAGCGGGTTGTCTTGGGCCGAGTCTTCGGCGTTTTTAATTCTCCGCTCAACCTCGCGAATACTGGTCAAGTAGTCGTCGACTCGGTTGCGATCATTCGCTCCCAATTGTTGGGTCAAGCGTTTCATTTCGCTTGTGATCGAATCCAACAAACTCGCTCGTCGATGCAGCTGTGCAAGTCGCTCGGCGGGCGTTCCGCCATCGCCGAACAGCATCTCGAAAACTAATCGCGGATGCGACTCGGCAGGTAAGGGGGTTGTTGGCGATGACCAGGACAGATTGTTTTGATAAACGCAAGCGTAGCCGTTATCACACTGGCCGACCGTATTGACCGAATCCATCGCCAATTCCAGCGAAGCCATCGGCGAATCCTGGCCGATCTTGAGCGCCGCGATTTGATCGACGGTCGTCCCCAAATAATAGTCAGTGCTTTCGGTTAGTTTCGCTCGAGCGGCACTCAGAAACGCGGAATTGCTTGTCGCGTGTGAACCTGGGTATGCGTTTTGCAGATCGAACCCAGTCATCACCAATAACTGTTCCTTTACCGATTCCAACGGTTGCAAACTGGGAGTCAATTTTGCGAGCGGCCCGCCGGAGCCCTTCGGGGTCCATGCGTCTGGATGGTATCCCATCGGGACGTAGTAATACCCGATTCGACGAATATTCGGTTCCCTTGAAACCGTTGACGCACTCACCGAAGGCAGCATTGCATCGAGGACTGGCAACGACATTGCGACGCCACTGCCACGCAAAATCGTCCGTCGTGACAATGGCCGTTTGGAGACTGGTGGCATGATTCAACCTCGGGGAGGAGTTCGGTTCGTGTGCGGCGTGTGAACTTATTGACAACGGCTAGTTGAAGGCGACAGCGAGTGCACCCACAACAAGCGACGTCGGTTCTTTAGTCCGCCGTTCGGTATCGAAACGGAACGCTCTTGGTAATTCCACAGACCAGATCGGAGAAGCGGTATCCGTTTTCCGCTGCCCGCTGGACGATCTTGCGGATTTCAGGGCCATCGAGTTCAGTCAGCGGTCGACCAAGCGCATACGTCATGAGTTTTTCAGTCAAGGCGGTCACGAAAAGCTCTGGCTGTTTAATTATACCCTGTTCGAGTGCCTCAACGCCATCGACAATGGTGCCATCGGGCAATCGACCTTCCGCGTCGATCGTTTGTCCCTCTCGCATTTGGCTCCACCGCCCTACCGCGTCAAACCGATCGAGCGCAAAACCGACCGGGTCGATCAGGTCATGGCAACTTGCGCAGGCGGCATCATTCCGGTGTTTTGCCAACATCTGGCGAAAACTGAGTTCTACATGTCCCGATTTCTCCTGAATCGTCGGGACATTTGGCGGTGGCGGTGGCGGTGGCGTCCCTAAAATATTTTCCAAGACCCATGCACCACGAATGGTCGGGGATGTTCGCGTTGCGTATGACGTCGCCATCAGCACGCTCCCTTGGCGCAGCAATCCGCCTCGATGCCATTGGGGCGATAGCGTGACACGGCGGAAATGGTCTCCAACAATTCCGGGGATTCCGTAATGCGACGCCAACCTTTCGTTCAAAAACGCGTGCGGGGGATCCAATAATTCGAGCACACTCGCGTCTCGTTCGATCACATCGGCAAACAACAATTTCGTTTCGCTGGCAAATGCTTCGCGAAGGTTGTGATCAAAATTTGGGAATCGCCGTAAATCGGGCGTGATCGTTGGCAAGTTGCGCAGGTACAGCCATTGATCGGCAAAATTTTCAACCAACGATTCGGCGCGGTCGCTCGCGAGCAATCGCCTTGTCTGACGTTCGAGTTCGGCATCTGAAACAAGCCGATCTTGTTCGGCGGTTCTTAACAACGTCTCGTCGGGAAGACTGCTACACAGAAAGAACGATAACCGGCTGGCGAGTTCGTTCGAAGTGATCGGATAAACTGTTCCGCCGTGAACTGTTTCCGGTTGCGCGATGGTCTTCAAAAGAAAATGCGGATTCGAAAGCACGGACGTCAACGCGGCTTCCAATCCTTGTTCGAACGCGAATCTAGCGCCTTCTTGATACGCAACGTCGAAGTGCTTCATCGGGATGCGTAGGTCGACTTCGTCGATGGGGCGTCGATAGGCAATACGCAAGCACCGCGTCAGTACTTGCCGAGCTTCATCGACCGGATCATTTGGGACGCGTTCCCAAGACAATTGACCGCAACGCACGATGTCGCTGCCGGACGCTTGAATTTGAAACGGCCCGATCACGTTCACTTCGGCGACCGCGGGGGTGCGACGTGGATGCCGGTGGCGGTTATAACTGGCGTCAAAAGGCTGTCGCTTAATCTCTTGCAACGACGTACCATTTTCAACGAAGGTCACGCCGATTTGGTGACTGCCCCGTTGGACATCGATACGAAACCGCAGGTGCTTATCGTATTCAGAGTGCCCTTGTCGTCCCTTCGGCGGCTTCAACTCGAACCGTTTAATTTGCTCACGATCCAATAGCACATCCATTTGATGAGGCTCGTAGATACCTTCGATGTTTTCATCACGATCACGCATCAGCCGCACACTGACTTCGTAACTCCCGGTACGCGGGAAGTGATGGTCAAACACCACACCACCTCTTGTTCCCAGTGGCAATCCGGGAACATGGTTTTGTTGCGTCAGGTCAGCGGGGACGCGAACGGTTAGGCCCAACGGCTGGTCGATACTAGCACCAACGACAAGGCGACTGATTTTCGTAGCTGCGGTCAGGTATCGTTCAAGCAACAACGGTGAAAGGTCGTCGACCGTGATATTGTCAAAGCCGCCACTTGACGAATCCGGCGGCAAAACTTGCGTGACATCGACCTTCAAGTCAAACAAGTCCCTGATCGCATTCCGATACTCGGTTCGCGTCATGCGACGGATCTGGGCCGACTGACCCGCAAATGGATTCTGTTTCGCGCGATCCGCTAACAGCGATTCCCAAGCGAGCTTCGCCGTGACAAACTCGGCTTCATCGATGCGTCCAAATTCGGGCGGTGGCATTTGATGACTTGAGAAACGCCGTAGGGCCTGCTCCAAACGTATTGCGGCATCACGTTCGAGCCCCGTCTGCCCCGATCGGACTGAATCCTTCCAATCTTCGATGACATCATCGAGCCGGAATTCACGCTCGGCGTCCGCACCGGTGTGACAATCCAGACAAGAACTGCTAATCAACTCTTCGATGATGTTCAAATTGTCTTGGTAGGCGGATAGCTCCTCGGCGACCGATTTCGGTAGCTGGATCACCCCCAAGGCGAGGACGGAGGCGATCACCAACCTCATTCGAAAGAGGGGGCCAGCGAGCTGGGAAAAGTCAAACGCTGATCTGCCGGTCAAAGTACCGCCCCTGCTGTTTGAAGGTTTTGTTCGGAAGACTACATTGTGGGACGCCATTGAAGGATGCCAGCGTTCCCGCTGTTCCTGCACAATACAGGGCTGTTCAGATCACCGCTGTTTCGCAGATTGCCACATCGTTTTTTGGTGCGGTTCTCGGTTGGCGAGTTCACCGAGCATTGCCGTGACGATCATTGTTCTGATATTTCTCAGTACACCCGTTTCTCTGTCCCCCCTCGATGATACACAATGTCGCCAACGCAGCGTGTCGTCCGTCTTGATGACGCCTTGCATTTTAACGCGACGAATCATACCTCGCGTCTTGCTCTGTTCTGCACTCGTGACCTGTTCTGCGACCGTCTTGAATGGTGCGACCATCCGGACGGACTCTCTTGGAAGCGACTTGACCGGTTGGTCACCCAAACGGCGTGGCTTCTAAAGGACACAGCCGGCTGGATGAATCGGCGAATCGTTCACGAGGTGACGAACCGTGTATCTGATGTAGTCATCGCATTGGCATGTGCCCGCGCCGGCTTAGTGGAAGTCCCTATCGATAGCGCCGCGGGCGAAAATTACGTGCGGCAATGCCGTGCACAGGTTGGTGGCGTTTGGTTGAATCAAGTTCAAAAACAGGAAACGATTGAGCGAGCCAACCGGTTACAAGAATTTCACTGTCAATGGCCAACGCCGTCACCGGATGATCCGGCGTTGGTCCTGTGGACCAGTGGAACGACCGAATCTCCGAAAGGTGTGGTGCTTTCGCACCGCGCATTATGCTGCAACGCGTATGCGAAACTATCGGCGGCTCGGCAAACGAGTAGCGACCGAAGGCTAACAGTTTTGTCGATCGGTCACGCATATGCGAGAACTTGTGACCTAGGAACTTGGCTACTTGCCGGTAGCACGCTAGCGATCGCGCGCGGCTACGATGGGTGGCGTGATATGGCGGAACGTTTCCAACCAACAGTGGTTAACGTTGTGCCCAGTCTTTCGGAGCGGATCTTGGATGATACCACGGGATGTGAATCATTGCAGATGCTCGGTTGCGGCGGGGCGGCGATGGACGGTGAACAGTTCCGTCGCTGGACGGATCGTGGGGTGAGTGTCATCCAAGGTTACGGGCTGACCGAATCGGGACCGGTCATCAGCAGCCAAACACGTGAGGATTCGATACCGGGTCACGCCGGAAAAATTGTTCAAAGTTGGCAACATCGAATCGACTCACATGATCGGCTATTTGTCCGTGGTCCTTGTTTGATGAGCGGTTACCTGGATGACGCGATAGCAACTGAGCAGCGAATCGATCCCGAAGGATGGCTCAATACAGGTGACGTCGTTCGGAAATGTCCGCGAACAGAACAGTTGCAGATTCTCGGGCGAGCTGACGACCGACTGACGCTCACGAGCGGTTACACGATTGATCCTCTGATGATCGAAAAACGAGTCGCAGCGATCCCGGCGATCCGCAGTTGCCTGCTGATGCTCGACGAATCCGGGCGCAAGTTGAGGTTGTGGATTGAAACGACCGCGATTGCTGAGGAGAGCCTTCAACAGATCACGGATCGGGTGAGTGGTGCGATCGCTCCCTTGGCGAATTGGGAACGCCCCTCAGAGATCCGGTACTTCCGCCTCAGTCAGTCCGAACGCGAGCAGTTCTTTAGCCCCAAAGGGACGGTGCGGCGGATTCCACTGGCAAACCACCTTCGACAAACCCCGATCTTGCGTTCCGAAAACGATGACTTTCCCCCGGGTTTCTGATCGGAGGATCATCGCTGTATCATGACGTGGTTCATCACGCGAACGCCTCGAGGCAGTTTGCCTAAACCCCCAGAACCGCTATCTCTTCATGGCTGTAGACAAGAACACCAAGTTTGACGGTGCACTCCTGCGACGACTTCACTCCCTTCACCTTCAAGTCAACGATCTTGAGTCGCAGCTTGCACGTGGACCAAGGCAAATCAAAGCGGGTGAAGCAATTGTCGATCAATGCAAGACGCAGGTTCAAAAAGCCCGCGACGATGTCAAGTCAGCGACGATGATCTGTGATGAGAAACAACTGCAACTCAAATCGCGAGAGGATCACATCGAAGACTTGAAAGCGAAGCTCAATACCGCTTCGAGCAACAAGGAGTTCAACCTGTTGAAAGAGCAAATCGCCGCCGATCAACAGGCCAACAGTGTGCAGAGCGACGAAATCTTCGAAGGTCTCGAACGAATCGACGTTCTCAATGAAGCCGTCACGGAAGCGGAAAAAGAACTCGAAGAAAAAATCAAAGAGCAGCAAGAGCGAACCGAACAAGTCGAATCACGATTGAAAGTTGTCCAGAACGACCTCGATCACGTGCGAGATGAACTCGTCGCATCCGAAAAGCAAATTCCAGCATCGGTCAAGGCAGAGTACACGCGGCTGACCGCGTCACGGCGAGACGAAGCGCTCGCGCCGATCGAAGATGACTCGTGCGGTGGATGCAATCAGATTCTAACGACACAGATGATCGATCGTATCCGCCTTGGCTTTTTGATCGAATGCCCGGCCTGTGCTGCGTGGCTGTATCAAAAGTAGTTTGGTTGTTTGCGTTCCCTAAGTCCGCTTTGGCGCCATGATTATTCTTGGAATCGTCGGATCACCCGCTGGCGGAAAGTCGACCGCGGCGAAATATTTGGCCGGGCTGGGCGCCGAATGGATCAATGCTGATTTGATCGCCCGAGATTGTTTGGCTGATGTCGACGTTCTCGCTCAATTGGTAGAACGTTTTGGCGAGGCAATCTTGCTGCCGGCGACCGCCCCCGAATCGACGCGCGAGGTTGATCGCGCCAAAATCGCCGATCTGGTGTTTGGCGAAGATGAACAAAAACGCAACAACCTTCGCTATCTCGAATCGATCGTTCATCCTCCGACGCGTCAACGCATTCTTGAACGGATCGAGCAGTCTGCGGAAACGGGAAAGCCGGTTGCTTTATTGGACGTTCCGTTACTCTTTGAATCCCGCTGGGACCTGGCTTGTGACGCAATCTGGTGCGTTCATGCGAGTCTAGAGAATCGGTTAGATCGGATCGAAAACCGGCGTTGGGACCGCAGTGAACTTGAACGTCGCGAAAAGTGTCAACTCGCAATAGAGACGAAATGTCGGCTCAGTGATCATGTTATGTGGAATGATTCGACCTTAGAGGCTTTGCACGAAAATCTCCATCGACAATGGCTGAAGCTCGCTAAAATGAATCAGTGGTCCGGAAAACTGCGCCCCGACCCTGCCGGCGAAGGGCATAAGAAACACTGTCTTTCGGACTAGAGCGATCACTAATCCGCTAGATGATTGACGCACGGATGCGATCGAAAAGGGGACGGGATGACCCAATTCAATCTGACATGCGTAGGAAATCATTCGGCGTAAAGGTCGACGTCCGGCGACTGTGTGGGTAGCGATCGACTAGACTATTAACACCTATTCGAAAACCGCTGAACGTTCGCTGGCGATCTGACGGCGCCGGATGCGGCTTCAGTTTTGCTGGGGCAATGACGCAGGCCAACGCTGGCGAATCAGTTCGCAGTTTTTCGATAGATGCCTCAGTGCCCAGTCACGTAAACCTTTTCAATTTTTCGGCCACGGAAGTCTGGAATCGACAAAAACCATCGGATCAGTTTTATTCGGCGCGGATCACATTCGCTAAGCTCGCGTTGAAATCGTATGAGTCGACTCCTGATTTTCCGGGAGACCTTTTCCCTTCATCCCACCCAGCGAAAGCTGACAATCCCCGCTCCTTCTCTTCCCTAGCGTCCCATGGGCGCCCCCAGAATCATGCAATCGAAAGGGCCTTCGGGCGAAAACCACCGCGGCGATGACCGCATGCACAAACGCCATAGTAATTCCCGAGGATATCCGGGCAAACGCGGTCGCCAAGTGCAACGTCACCCCGACAAAGTTGTCGATCAACGGATTCGTGAACTCGACGCCGAGCGGGATCCGCTTTCACTGCCAGAAGAGATCGTCAGTGAAGCGACGAAGGTCGGCAAGCGTGTCGGCATTCCCTCCGGTGAAGGCGGTCCCCAAACGTCGCTCGCCGAACTGCAGGCGATGGGCGAAGAGGACATCGTGGCCCTCGCCACCGCCGAAGGAATCGAGGACCCGGCGGAGATTCCTAAACAAGAATTGATTTTCGGCATTTTGAAAAACCGCATGAAAGCAGGCGGTTTGATGTATGGCGAAGGCACGCTGGAAATTTTGCCCGATGGGTTCGGTTTTTTGCGAAGCAGTAAGCATCACTATGTTTCCTGTCCCGATGACATTTATGTTTCGCCCAGCCAGATTCGACGATTCGGATTGCAAACCGGAAGTCACGTCGCCGGACAAATCCGACCGCCGAAAGAAAATGAACGCTACTTCGCGCTACTGCGGATTGAAGCAATCAATCGTCGCGATCCCTCGCAACGCGGTTCGACGATTCCGTTTGAAGAGTTAACCCCGTTGCATCCCGATCGACGGATCATGATGGAACATGCCGACGATGAACTTTCCACGCGAATCGTGGACATGCTGACCCCGATCGGGTTCGGGCAACGAGGATTGATTGTCAGTCCTCCACGGGCCGGAAAAACGATACTGATGCAAAACATGGCTCGAGCGGTTTTGCACAATTATCCCGAAGCGTACGTCTTTATCCTGCTAATCGACGAACGACCGGAAGAAGTCACCGACATGGAACGCGAAATACGCGGCCCACAGTGCGAAGTGATTAGCAGCACCTTTGATGAACCCGCCCAGCGGCACATCCAAGTCGCTCAGATGGTGATCGAAAAGGCGAAACGAATGGTCGAATCGGGGACCGACGTCATCGTCTTTCTCGACTCAATCACCCGGCTTGCGAGAGCCCACAATAGTGACGGCGAATCAACCGGAAAACTGCTCTCCGGCGGTCTGGATGCCGGCGCGATGCAAAAGCCCAAGGCGATCTTCGGCTCCGCTCGTAAAACCGAAGAAGGTGGATCACTGACGATTCTGGCGACGGCACTTGTCGATACCGGCAGCAAGATGGATGATGTCATCTTTGAAGAGTTTAAAGGGACCGGAAACCTTGAAATCGTCCTCGATCGTGGTCTTGTCGAGCGTCGGATTTGGCCGGCAATCGATATCAGTCGTAGCGGAACGCGACGCGAAGAAATGCTTCTCGATAAAGACGAGTACCAACGGATCTCGTCGCTGCGTCGTGCGATGATCGAAGTGTCACCGAGTGATGCGATGGCAGACCTCGTCAAGCGATTGACAAAAACTCAAAACAATGCCGAATTTTTGATGAGTGTGAAGGATGTCGACTGAAGTGACCGGAATCGAAGGTCAACTCCCCACCGGTAAGATTGTCATCGTCGCAAGTCGCTATAACGAAAGCATCTGCGATTCGCTGGTCCAAGGTAGCCTGAAAACGCTCGAAGAAGCAGGCTACGGAAGCGATGTCGTCAGCGTCGTTCGCGTTCCCGGTGCGTGGGAACTTCCGCTTGTCTGTGCGAACGCTTTGGAGAATACCGATGTGATCTCCGCGATCGTCCTCGGTTGTGTTATTAAAGGCGAAACGACTCATGACGAGCACATCAATCGTTCGGTTAGTGATGCGATCATGCAACTTGGGCTGACGACCCGAAAGCCAATTGGGTTTGGGCTGCTCACTTGCAATACACTCGATCAAGCCCTGCAGCGCAGTGGCGGTACAGTCGGCAACAAGGGCGAGGAAGCGGCGGAAGCAGCGCTCGAGTTATTGCGACTGGGTGTCAAACTTTCTGGTTAGTGCTGCAAACATACGATGTCAGTGAATCGGAGTCATTTCTTCGACCAGCAGCTTAACGCAGTAATCGGAAACTCCCGATCGGCTATTATCGCGGAAGCCGCGGATGAGGATCGTTACACCTTGCTCCAGTGCCGGGCCATGTTGAGAACTGAAATTACCAACGCCTTGGATCGATTCAAATGGGATGTTGGAGTCGGCAACTTGGTAGTAGATCGGCGCCATAAAGTTGTCGATCGCTAACCGACCTGAATAGTGCGAAAATCGCAAACCCACGTCCTTGGCAAATTCCCGGAACGATGGAGAAGAAAAGTATTCTTCACTGAGCTGCTTAAAAACTGAGTCGGCGGTCACGACAAAACTGCCTTCTTGGACATTGTTCCCTTCGAACGAAGTGCTTTTCTTGTCGCTGATCACATAACGAAACTTGATCCGCATCGGCCGGAAAAGAATCAGGTCCTGCTCGATCTCACGTCGGCTCATGTCTCGAATCGAAACCTTGCCATCGCCTCCGTAGAAACCTGGTTGGCTGGCTTTGAGTGAGACGTTTTCTAGTCCGAATCCGTCTAGCTGATATTTGCCGTTGCTGTCGGTGATGGTCCGTTGACTTCCTGCTGTGACTGATACGTTCGGCATTGCTTTTCCGTCTGCCCCTTTCACGATCCCAAAAATACTGGCGGTACCGTCCGCTTGGACCTTCTCGAACACGATACGACCAAGGTTGGTGACCTCGCCCGATTTGACGTTGACGTCGATTTGCTTAGTCTTATACGGCGGACCGGGGTCGAGCTGAATCCGACGAGGTCCTTCTCTTTCAGGGCTGGAAATGAATTCGAATGTGGTCCAGGCCTGTCGTAGAGGCGCGCTTCTGATTCCCGAATACCCGCCGCCGCGATAGCAACGGTACTCAACCCGATTTCTTTCGGTCTTTCCGCCACGATCCTCCGTATCGAGATACATCGCAACGATCGCCCCGGGGCGTTTAGATTGATCGATCTGCCCCTTGTAGTTCGCGATGGCGGCTAAGATGTCTCGCTTTACGGCTCTCGGCGTATCGTCGCCGTGATCTGAGCCGGATGCTTTCGAATCGCCGAAGCGAATACTTTCAACCCGACTGATAGGGCCATTGATTTCTGATCCATCGGACTTTTGAATCGTAACAGTTCCGTTGGAGTATTTGACGACCGTCGCGTTCATGGTCTGGCCACTTTTGAACACAATTTCGTCGGCGAGGCCAGATACTGAATGAATCAGCGTGAATAAGATGAGAGAGAAATAGAAACGAATCATTGTTGCTGTCTGTCATCCAATTTCGAGTAATGAATCCAACATCTCATGCGTTGGCGTTAACATGAATCTCACTGCGATGATCACCATTGCCTTATCGAGCATAACGGAAACCGCGGGAGAATGAGAACGTACGAACGTTAAGTCAGAACGCCAGCCCCACAAAATTCTTTCAAGCTATCAGGACAAGTGGCATATCAACGCCTTCGACACAAGATCGCGGCAGTGGGGGCTTTCCAAATCGAATCTTCTCGGTGACGCTACGGATCAGTTTTTCATCGCCTTCAATCACGCCGCGCACGCTTTGATGCAACGTTTCGGGAGCGTGCGTTAATTCCAGTGTTATTGGCAACTGTGCGCCTAAGTTGAATGCCTCCGTAGTCATGTTATTCGATGGTTCGATTAAGTGATTTCAAATTGCACTCTTTGCGACCGTGCTCTTCGAGACCGCACAAGAGCACTGGAGACTACCTCAAGCGTGACCATGGTCTGAGCACATGGCGAGGCAGGGACATGAATTAAACATCTCACAAAAGTGTGTGATTCAAAGGACCATGAACGCACGATAACGAATCTGACAGTCGATCCAAGCTTGATGGTGTTGCGGCGGGTCAATAATCCGTCAAAATGCCGATTGCGTGCCGACTAAGCGAACTGAGAGAACAGTCCGTGCGGCTTTCCTTTCTAAAATCGTCCCAGACGACGAAGCGTGTCGTAC
Organism: Roseiconus lacunae; assembly: GCF_008312935.1. Classification (NCBI taxonomy): domain Bacteria; kingdom Pseudomonadati; phylum Planctomycetota; class Planctomycetia; order Pirellulales; family Pirellulaceae; genus Roseiconus; species Roseiconus lacunae. The sequence goes on from NZ_VSZO01000007.1 coordinate 206,096, forward strand.
ATTCGGCAGCGAACTTATCAGCGGACTGAACATTGCACGCCACTCAAATTGCCGTCCACCAGTTTTCGCTTGCGGCTCCAATTAGATTCACACCGTCGACGAAGTATGAATGATTCTGACATCGTTGTCCCCAATGGGGCTCATATCGCACAGGTGCGGAAGTCCTGTGGATTGACACAAGCTCAACTCGCCAAGGCGACCGGGTATTCCATCCGACTGATCGGGAAAACGGAACAGGGAAAGGGAGTCCGGTACTCAAGCCTAGTTGCAATTGCTGACACGCTACGTCGCAACGGGGCAGAATCAGTCTGTGCATCCCAGCTATGCAGCGACCCAGAGACGATCGCTCGGCAATTTGTCGAAGCCTATCGCTGGCACGAGCAGAATATGATCTCCGAGGTACGTCACTTGATCAGCGATGATCTGCAAGTGTTCATCGCTGGCGATCAGACGCGGATCCCATTTGCGGGCAATTACTCAGGGCCGGAGGGACTCCAACAATTTTTGGACCGCTTCTTCGGTTTGCTCGAGCGGCCCGATAAAAACGCTCTGACATTGAAATACTATACCAACGCCAACGAAGTCGTCGCCTACGGTACTGAATTTGGCAGAATCAAGGGAAGCGACACAAGTGAGCTGACTTGGTTATCGTTGCTGTTTCGAATCGAAGGCGGTTTGGTGGTACGGTTCGAAGACTATTTCGACACCGCACCGGCGCAAGCGAGAGTCGAAGCATTCCGCGAAAAAATCAATGCATGGGACGAAGAGGAGTGACCGTGGCCACCCTATTAATTCGGGGGCTCGTTACGGCTTAAATCATCGGTTACTCCCGAGGCAACCCGCGGTCCTCCGAAGCGATTCAGGGACGGAGCGGTTTTGTTGAACAAACAGTCTGTCGAAAACACAGTGTTGCTCTCGGACTGGCATTACCTTTCGGTACTATTCGCGATGTCCCCGAGGCGGGCATCCGGTGATAGCGATGACATCTTGACGAACGCAGTTCCGCTAATACTTGATTCGTACTGGATTGATGCCTTGGTGATATAGTCGACAAGTGAGGCACAATGGCGATGGCTAGCGAGATGCGGTTGTGTCTCGCCGTGGCGATGCATTTGGAGCGGCGCGTCAAGTTTGTTGGCTTTAAGGAACTGAAATTTTGATGAGCGATCTTTCGACTGGAAATATTTTCCAAAACATTCCCGACTCTTTGCCTGCTGAACTTATCGACGTGATCGTCGATGAATCAAACGTTCGGATAGAACGAATCGTGTCGACAGGACAGAGCACCCCGGCGGGTGAATGGTATGACCAAGACCAGCATGAATGGGTCGTCGTTCTAAGCGGCGAAGCACAGCTCATTTTTGCAAACGGCGATCAACTGCACTTGGGGCAAGGCGATCATTGTTTGATCAAGGCACACCAAAAACATCGCGTCGAACGGACATCATCGACCAAGCCCACTCTTTGGTTGGCAGTCTTCTTTGATTAAGCACTGGTGTTTAGCCGCTCTCACTACCGAGAACACGCAATCAACAATCGAGCGAAACACCTGCGGATTGCGGGGATGAGCATCGATGCGAACCGTTGGTAAATTGACAATTCGGAGCAAGCAATGCGTATTAACGACGTTCTAAATTACAATCGAGAATCATGGGACAAGGCGGTTCAGGACGGTAACCGGTGGACTCAGCCGGTTGATTCTGATGTGATCGCACGGGCGAAGAATGGTGAATTTAGTATTGTATTGACCCCCACCATTCCTGTTCCCACGAAATGGTTTCCTCCGCTCGACGGCACGAGCACCCTTTGCTTGGCGTCGGCTGGAGGTCAACAAGCTCCCGTCCTGGCAGCCGCCGGGGCAGACGTGACCGTACTCGACAACTCTCCGAATCAGTTGGGACAGGATCAATTGGTCGCTGAACGAGAAGGTTTGGAAATTAAGCTAGTCCAAGGCAATATGGCCGACCTTTCGTGCTTTAGATCAGAATCATTCGACCTTGTCTTTCATCCTTGCTCGAACGTTTTCACGCCGAACATTCTACCCGTATGGAAAGAATGTTATCGGGTACTGCGAAAAGGCGGCATCTTGCTGGCTGGTTTCACGAATCCAGTTCGCTACCTCTTCGATGACGAAAGGAAAGAGAACGGAAATCTTGAGGTCCGTTACTCGCTTCCGTACTCCGATCTTGATCACCAAGACGAAGCCCATGTCGAAGCTTTGATTCGGTCCGGATCGCCATTGGAGTTTGGTCACACCCTCGATGATCAGATCGGCGGCCAACTTGAAGCAGGTTTCATGCTGACTGGGTTCTATGAGGATCGCTACGATGATTCCGATTCGGATCCACTTTCACGTTTTATGAACACGTTCATCGCGACACGAGCTATCAAGCCAAGCGGATTTGTTGCAGCGTAACCGATACGGTTTCGGTGCATCAACCGGGACCAACGCCCGTCGGCTGATGACTCTAACCCGTACTTTCAAATGGGACTATGCACTAGGCGCAATACTGGTTCAGTAGCCTACTGTGCTCAGGCTGTTTCACCGGCAGCCTGATGCCTTTGGCGATGCGTCCGGGGTGACTAGGCGTTTTGCCATTCGCAGATTTGAATGGCATCGGCGGCTAGCTTTCCGTCCAGCAGTGGCGACACTTCTCCGGTAGCAATTGCTTTGGCCGCAGCATCAATTTCATTTACAAAACTGTCAATTTGATCGCTGCCACCGAATTCCGGACGTTCGACCGTCCCGTCTTGATGAAGGATCACGAGTGGTATCGTAGCGTTGGTTCCGTCGGCATACGCGGCAAACTCAAATTGAATCGTTGCCCTTTCAAACGAAACTTCATAACCATGTGTGAATCCACGCGCGGGCGTATCGATCACGCCACCACCGGCGGAAACTGGATAGCCTTCAGGAAAACGAAATACCGTTTCGTAAAGTTTGGCGACCCCGTCCCGACGCAGACAGGCAGTCTCAACCGACTCAGGCATCCCAAACAGTACACGAATCAGATGAGCGTCGTGTACGTGTAGGTCGATCAGCGGTCCGCCGACAGAATCAAGTTGGTAAAAATCCGGAATCCAGTCCGGAGGTGAAATCGTCCGTTTGAAGCGTCCGGCGATTGGCTTGCCGTACCGGCCATCGGCATTGGCGTCGACCAGCAGACCGAACTCGGGCATGAAGGGCAACACATGCGCAACCATGACATCGCCTGGCTCGCCAAGACTTGCCAATCGGAGCGCATCTTCAGCACTGAGCGACAAGGGTTTCTCACAGAGAACTTTTTTCCCGGCCGCAATCGATTTCTCGATCGCTTCCGCATGCAGTGCAGGCGGCAAACAAATGTCGATCAAGTCAATAGAGTCATCTAGCAACATCGCGTCGAGTGAATCATAGACGTTCATGCCAGAAACATCGATTTGTTCCCCGGGAGGCCCGAAGTTGCCTTGGATGCCGCGCCAGTCGCCGGAGCGTTTGCCTTCGTCGCGGCTACAAAACGCGACCAACTCCGCTTGTTGGCTCTTCTGATAAGCGAGGTAGTGGATCCAACCCATGAAACCAACGCCAACGATTCCTGCGCGCATTTCGAACTTTGCCTTGTGAGTGAAAGAGGGACATCTGGTCAACAATGTAACATGTGATCGGTGACTCGCGTACGCACCTACGCTTGGCCCCTCTGCGGGTATCGTTCAACGAATCGATCGCTAAGGCACGTCGTTTTTACCCAGTTCGGACGGACTCGAAAAACGACGCTGGTTCGGTCATACTTTCGGTACCATTTTGCCTCCCCTCTTTTCATCGAAGGTCAACGTGAGCATTTTTGCGTCAAACCCAACTGCGCCGATCACGCAACGTTTCGCTCTGGTTGTCATCGCCATCGTTTGTTCAGGGGGAACGGTGCTCACCGGTCGGGCTGACGATAGCGGTCTATGGCCCCAATGGCGAGGCGCAGCGATGGATAACCATGCCGATGATTCGGTCACGCTGCCGCGACAATGGAATTTTGACACGAAAGAGAACATCGCTTGGAAAACCAAGATCCCCGGACGAGGGCACTCAACGCCCATCGTTACTCCGGCCGGCCTGTTCTTGACGACGGCCAACGCGGATGAGGGCACACAGTCGGTCCTGAAAATCGACGGGGTTACTGGGCACTTGGTCGACCAATTCGTGATGCACCGCAATACGTTGCCGGCGCGAATCCATCCGAACAATTCTTATGCATCGCCGACGATGGCGTTTGACGGAGAACACCTATTCGCCTCCTTTCACACCGACGATTCCATAGTGGTGACGGCGATTTTCCCAGACGGTCGACAAATTTGGCGGCATCGGGTGTGCAGCTTTACCCCGTCCGCATTCCAGTTCGGGTATGGTGCCAGTCCGGTTCTGTTCGAGGACCTGATTATCATCGCCGCCGAATATGACGGACCAGACAGTGGCATCTATGCGCTCGATCGTGCCACGGGGAAGCAGGTTTGGAAGATACCGCGACCTGAAAACCTAAATTTTGCCTCCGTGGCGATCACCGAAATCGCGGGACAGCAGCAGATGTTGATCGGCGGGGCGGGGCAGTTCAACAGCTACGACCCGCAGTCCGGTCGACAGCTCTGGAGCGTTCCGACGACGACCGAAGCGATTTGTGGGACCGTCGTTTGGGACGATCAACGTGTCATGGTCAGCGGCGGCAATCCTGAGGCGGGCACCTGGTGCGTTGCCGGTGGTGGACGTCACCAGATGCTCTGGAGCAATCGAGTGATGTGCTATGAACAGTCGCTGCTGGCGGTGAACAATTACGTCTTCGCGGTCGCCGATAGCGGTGTCGCCTACTGTTGGCGCACTCAAGACGGCAAGGAAATGTGGAAGCGCCGCTTATTCGGCGGCGGAATCAGCGCCTCACCGCTGCTTGCCGACGGTCACTTGGTCATTGCGACCGAGAGGGGCCAGGTATTTCTAGTCAAAGCCCAACCGGGACGCTTCGATTTGGTCGCCGATATCAAGACGGGCGATTCAATCTTCGCGTCGCCCGTTGCAGTCGGTAATCGGCTGTATTTACGCACCGGGGTGAACGAAAATGGGGGGCGGCAGGAATACTTGGTCGCGATCGAAAACTAGCCGGTAAGCTTGCCAAGTAATTGACGCTCCATCTCGATAAAATGTTTGGAGGCGGCTTGTCTGTCGACGAGCTTTGGGCCCGGTCATTGCATTGGATCCGTGGTTGACGCCAATCGGCTAAACCTCATTTCAAATATTGACGAAGTATTAGCAGCATGCGGTATGGTACTTTTTAGCTACGTTTGTGTACCGAAGGCAATCGGCGTCTTGTTGCTGATCGGTGGAATGGGGGCCGATGTATTTCCGATACACACAACGCCCGAACAACTTCACTGAAATCCTTGAAGTGATCTAAGGTGAGAGACAAAAATGAGGTTTCTTTGTTTTAGTGATTTGCACCGCAGCGTGGATGCCGCTGAGCGTTTGGTCCGGCTATCTGACCAAGTCGATGTCATTATCGGCGCCGGCGACTTTGCGAATCGGCACGCCGGATTGAGCGACACGCTTTCTGTGTTGCAAGATATCACCAAGCCGGCGATCTTGGTTCCGGGCAACGGCGAGACATACGGCGAGCTTCGGGACGCGGCCCAGATCTGGGAATCTGCATCCGTGTTGCATGGATCGGGCTGTGAAATCGACGGTGTTTCGTTTTGGGGGGTTGGAGGCGGAATTCCAGTGACACCTTTCGGGGCTTGGTCGTACGACTTTGACGAGGAACAAGCTGGAGACTTGTTACAAGATTGTCCTTCGGCAGGGGTGCTGGTGGTACATTCGCCACCGATCGATACTGTTGACCAAGATTCCTCGCAGCGTGTTCGCGGCAGCCAGGCGATCCGGGATTGCGTTTCGGAAAAACAGCCAAAGCTAGTAGTCTGCGGTCACATCCATGACTCCTGGGAAGAACGAGCCGAAATTGGCAGAAGTCAGATTCTTAACGCGGGGCCCCGCGGCGTAATCATGGACATCGAGTTCTGAACTTCCTCTTGAGTGATCGTCTTGACGACCGGCTCGAACCGGGCGGTCGCCACGTATTATTCCACAGGTACCGGACCTTGCCTGCAAAGCCAGCTTTATTCAAGCTCTAGAGTCACTTCCTCAATCGGCTAGAAATTCAACCGACGATAAAACCCGGTACAAGCGTTGGTGGCTGATGGTGTGGTGTCGATTAATCCATGGGCGATCTAGGCGAGAATCTCTTTTACGACGTGTGCTTCTTCGACACCGGTTAAACGCTGATCAAGACCTCGGAAAGGAAACGTTAGTGATTCGTGATCGATGCCGAGTTGGTGCAGGATTGTGGCATTGAGATCACGAACATGAACGGGCTTCTCGGCAATGTTGTAGCTGAATTCGTCCGTTTGGCCGAATTCCATTCCGCCGCGAATCCCACCGCCGGCAACCCATCCGGTGAAACACCGGGGATGATGATCACGACCATAGTTATTGGGGGTCAACTTTCCCTGGCAGAAAGTCGTTCTTCCAAATTCGCCGGCAAAGACAATCAACGTCTCGTCCAGTAAGCCTCGCTGTTTCAGATCTCGGATTAGGCCGGCGCAAGGTTGGTCGACGTCATACGCTTGGCCGCGTAGTTTCTTTGGCAATCCGACGTGATGATCCCAACCACGATGAAACAATTGCACAAATCGAACCCCACGTTCAATCATCCGTCGCGCGAGTAAGCAGTTGCGCGCGAAAGAACCACTCTTCTGCACTTCCGAGCCATAAAGGTTTAAAGTCGCTTCGGTTTCGTCGCCAAGATCGGTTAGTTCGGGAACCGAACTTTGCATCCGGAACGCCATTTCCTGTTGGGCGATCGTCGTCTGGATCTCCGGATCGCCGATCAGATCATGATGGTTTCGATTCAGGTCGCTGACAAGTCCGAGCATGCTGCGCCGGGTCTGACGCGTTACCCCGGGCGGGTTCGACAAAAACAAGACCGGATCGCCGGAGGGTTGGAATGAAACGCCTTGATGTTTCGAAGGAAGAAACCCCGAACCCCATAGGCGACTGTAGAGAGCCTGGACATTTCCGGTGCCACCGGTCCAAAACGCGGAGTTTAGCACGACAAAATCCGGTAGATTCTCGTTCATCCGCCCAAGGCCATAGCTGAGCCATGATCCCATGCTCGCTTTTCCAGGAATTTGCGACCCTGTGCAGATCAACGTTTTTGCCGGATCGTGATTGATCGCATCGGTGTGGAGTGTTTTGATCAAACAAAGATCATCCACCTGCTTTGACAAATGGGGCAAAAGTTCGCTCATATAGATGCCGTTTTCGCCTTTTGGAGCGAACTTAAACATCGAAGGCGCGATTAACTGTGACTTGCCTTTTGTCATCGCTGTGACACGTTGCCCGTTGCTGACACTCGGTGGGAGTGGTTGCGAGAACAGCTTTTGCAGATCCGGTTTGTAGTCAAACAGATCAAGTTGACTGGGGGCCCCCGCCATGAATAAGAAGATGACTTGCTTCGCTTTCGCGGGAGGCTGCGTCGATGTTTGTTCGGCATAGCCAATGTTCTGCAGAATCGATGCAACAGCGGAGGCACCGGCTCCCATTCCGAACTGCTCGATGAAGCTACGACGTGAGGGAATTGGTTGTGTCATGGTTGTCTTATCGGAGATACGGCAATCGAAGAACTATTCGCGTGTTCGGGTTTGATCAAGATTCAAAATTGCATGAATGGTCATTCCAAGTGCCGCAATCTCAGCTTGTTGGCTCGACGAAATAGTTTCGACAATAACGGCATCGAAACACGCTTGAAGCATTTCGGCGGCCCGTTCTGGTTCATCTTCAAAGCGTTTCAAGAAGTCCGCGTGTGCTTCCGCCAAACGCGTATCGACGCCCGAACGGGGCAATTTCGATGTGATTCGTTCGTACGCCACCGTCAAACGATCATGCGTTGCGAGCGACGGGTTTTCGATGAGCTGTTTGGCAAGATGCATCGCGGCCGCAAAGTATTGCTGTTCGTTCATCAGCACGAGCGCTTGCAGTGGGGTGTTCGTCCGTTCTCGCCTGGCGATACACGCCTCACGAGTCGGCGCGTCAAAAATTGTCATCTGAGGTGGCGGTAATGCGCGTTTCCAAAACGTATAGACACTTCGGCGATAAATTGCATCGCCTTCGTCAGCGACAAAGGTCTTCGGATACGAATTTGGCATCGCGACGATCTTCCACAGCCCGTCGGGTTGAGGTGGTTTGACGCTCTTGCCATAAAGGTCAAGGTTCAAAAGGCCGGTCGAAAACAGCAGTTGATCGCGAATCACTTCGCCGTCGTATCGATAGCGTGAACCACGGGCCAAAAAACGGTTGGCAGGGTCGTCGCGAAAATCACTCGACGGCGCCACCGCACTTCGTCGATAGGTCTGTGAAGTCACCATCAATCGCATCAACTGTTTCACGTCCCAACCGGAATGAATGAACTGTGACGCTAGGTAGTCGAGCAGTTCCGGATGACTAGGCGGTTCGCCTTGCGCGCCAAAGTCCTCGCTGGTCTTCACCAGCCCGACTCCAAAGAGTTGTTGCCAAAAACGATTGACCGTGACCCGCGCGGTTAGCGGATGCTCCGGGGCAACCATCCAGCGGGCAAGGTCCAGTCGCGTCGGCGTTTGCCCAGCCGATGCCATAGGGGGCAAGAACGAAGGCGTGTTGCGTTGTACAAGCTCGCCGGGCTGATCGTAGTTCCCGCGGACTAAAACATGTGCCGGACGGATTTCACTGCGTTCCTTCATGATCAGCGTTGCCGGGACGTTCATGACAACCGCTTCATACCGCTGCCGGACGACCCCTAGTTGCTTCTCAAGGTCGTCGTGATTTTGCTGCAGCTCAGAATCGTCTGGCGAACTGGTAAGCCTTTTTGCCGAGGCCGCAAGTTGTTTTTCCAGTGATGCTATTTCAGCGTTAAGCTTGCCCAACTGTTGTTTCTGGGATTCGTTGGGTAGCTCTAGATAAGGTGGTTGCAATCCACGTTTGAAATCCAAGCCGCGTCGTCCCCCGGTTTCGGGAGCACCGTCGAAGTTATTGAAGAAGGCATAGAACTGATAAAAATCTTTCTGCGACACCGGGTCATACTTGTGATCGTGACATACCGCGCATTCCAAAGTCAGACCGAGAAAGGCGGTTCCGACCGCAGAGACCCGATCGACCACATTCCGCGTAAAACTTTCTTCGGGTAGCGCGGTTCCGCGATCAATAATTAGGTGCAATCGATTGAACCCTGACGCGATCAATTGATCGGTTGTCGGGTCGGGAAGAAGATCGCCGGCAATCTGTGCCGTGGCAAAATCGTCGAAAGGCAAATTCTCATTGAACGCGCGAATGACCCAATCGCGATAAGGTGTCATCTCGCGATAGTGATCGTGATGCAACCCATTGGTATCTGCAAAGCGAACTAGGTCCAGCCAATACCGTGCCATGTGTTCGCCGTAGTGCTGTGATTCGAGCAATCGATCGACCAGCTTCTCATACGCATGGCTGTCACCGTCGTGAATAAAGTCGTCGATTTGCTGACGAGTCGGCGGGAGTCCCGTGAGATCTAGTGACAAGCGACGAATCAGAGTTCGCTTGTCCGCTTCCGGCGTAACCTTCAGTGGCCTCGATTGTAGTTCCGCCAATACAAAGCGATCGATCGCGTTGCGAACTTGTGAAGGTGAATCGTTAATAGGTCCCGCATTCGTTGGCACTTCGGGGGATGCGATCGGCAAAAAAGACCAGTGTTCCTCGTACTCCGCTCCTTCGTCGATCCATCGCTTCAGCACGGCGACCTGGGAGTCGTTGAGTGGCTTTTTGAGCGACGGCGGAGGCATCATTAGATCGGGATCGTCGGTTGTGATCCGTTCAACAATGGCGTCGAAATCGATGTCTTCGGCGACATCAAGACGGAGTCCCGCACGACGATCGTTTTCGTCTGGTCCGTGGCAGAGAAAACAGTGGTTCGACAGAATTGGACGCACGTCCTGATTGAAGGATACCGGCTGATCAGGAGGCATAGATTGACGCGTCTTGTCGTCACCGAAGGCGACAACAGAGGTCTCTCCCACCGCGATGCCTAGCGCCAACACCAAGATTTTAAGACGGAGCAGCGAATCAAATTTAAACGGCGATCGCGAAGACCTGCGAGCGGTGGATGCCATATCGGCCGCGAACATAGTGTGCATTGATCGTAAAATTAAGTTCGTCGTTTCCAAGCGGTACGAGATCTAATCCGCCTCGCACAATCTGCAGTGTAGCATCTGGAACGAGTACTTTTTAGCCGATGGGACCACAGCAGATCGCAGCGACGCCGCCGGTGGATCACGTTGCCACTCAAGCCCGCAGCTCGATCGACTGAAGCACGTTTACAGCACCACAATTTTTGAAACGCTTGCGATGCCCTGTACGAGGCGAGATAATCAGGTATTCAGAACTTAAATGATTGACTGAATCTCAACATGACCCCGCTTCCCCCTCTAGTGCAGGTGCGCCCGTTATGGATCGTCGTAATTTTTTGACCGGTACCGCCGCAGCCACGACCGTGACCGCTCTGACAAGCGGCGCGAGTGCCGACAACGAACGACGTCCCCGACGTGTCGGCCTAATTGGGTGCGGCTGGTATGGCAAGTGCGATCTGTTGCAGTTGATGAATGTCGAACCGATCGAAGTTGTCTCGCTGTGTGATGTCGATTCGCAATTGCTCGGCGAGTGTGCCGATCTGATTCAGTCGCGACAGGTGTCAAAAAAACGACCGAAGGTCTATGCGTCGTACACTGAAATGTTAAAGGCGAATCAACTGGATATTGTCTTGGTGGCGACGCCGGACCATTGGCACGCGTTGCCGATGATTGCCGCGGTTAACTCGGGCGCCGACGTGTACGTGCAAAAGCCAACGGCGTGCGATGTGTTAGAAAGTAAAGCGATGCTGGATGCGGCCAGAAAAACCGGGCGCGTCGTCCAGGTTGGAACACAGCGACGCAGTACGCCGCACTTGGTTGAAGCAAAAAACAAGGTCGTCGATGCCGGACTGTTGGGCGACGTTGCCTACGCAGAGATCTGTTGTTATTACCACATGCGAACGCGAAAGAATCCGCCCGACACGGCACCTCCAAAGCAGTTGGACTATGACGCTTGGACCGGACCGGCCCCCATGCGGCCATACAACGAACTTGTCCACCCGCGCGGTTGGCGGGCATTCATGGAATACGGCAACGGGATCGTCGGCGATATGTGCGTTCACATGCTTGACATGGTGCGTTGGCAATTGGGACTCGGTTGGCCGAAACGCATTAGCAGCAACGGTGGCATCTATGTTGACCATGATTCCAAAGCCAACATCAGTGATACGCAAACGGCCCGCTTTGAATTTGACGAACTGGACGTCAACTGGATTCACCGCACCTGGGGACACGCCCCCGATCCAGAGTGGCCGTGGGCGGGAATCATCTATGGTGACAAGGGAACGCTTAAATTAAGCGTCAACAAATACGAGTTCACGCCTCGAAATGGCGGGCAAACGTTGACCGGAAGCGCCGTGATCGAACTCGATCAATATCCCACTGACAAAGGCGACGAAAAAGATTGGCGTTTGGAACTGCACGTTGCCTCGGCGATCCGTGATCACATGAAGGACTTTCTGACCGCGATCGACCAGCGCTCGCGCCCCGTTGCCGATATCGAACAAGGTCACATTTCCAGCGCCGCATGTGTTTTAGCAAATGTCTCGATGGATCTTGACGGCCGAACGCTGGAGTTCGATCCAGCAACCCACACGGTTCGCAATGACAGCGAAGCCAATGAGAAGCTGAAGCGTCCGTACCGCAAACCGTATTCGCACCCATCAGTTGATGCATAGCCCGGGCTTACTGATGGAGCGGTCAATCACGCGCGTCACGTCGGCCGCTGGCGACCAAATCGTCTTCGCCGGCTTCTTCGGACAAGACCTCGTCTGTCGTTTGGGGATCTGCTTTGCGACACGCGTCGGTTAGTTTCTCGGCAAGGTCGTCCATCCAGTCTTCCCAGCTTTCGACGGTGGTTCCGTCGGGTGGAACGTTCGCCATTTCATCGAGAAACAAGATCATCCGCAAGCAATGACGCAGCAGGATTCCTTCTTCCTTCTGCAACTTCTTGGTCGTGATGTACTTGTCAAAATCGAGGTCATACTGCAGCAGTTCTCCGACGATCCAGACCGGCCGGATACGAACACTGTCAATACGCGGAAAGTCGTTTTGAAAGAGCCGGTGGACTTTTTCACCAATCGTGAGAGGCCAGACCTTTGGCTCTTCGAACATCACCCGCCCAAATCCCCGATCTTGAATTTCTTCTTCCTCGTCCCCTTGCGATGCACCGAGTTCTTCGGGGGTGACGATGCCGCGTGTCAACAGTTCAGCATCCAAATACTCGGTCGCGAGTTTTCCGGGGGGCATGTCCTCAAGTTTCGGGACTCGTGTGAAGCGTGCGACGGTCCCCGGGACTTCAAGCACGCTTTCCAGAGTTGCGATCCTCTCTTGGTCGTCCGCCTTTGCGATTAGGTCAGCCATATAGACGCCGTAGATCGGGTTGATACTACGCAGGTGGACCAACCGGTCAAGCTTCTCGGTTGGCACGGCTTCGACGGGATGGTAGTTCTCTAAGTCATAGCGTTTTGGCCTCGTCGCCGTTGAATCAAGCTCCGGTGTGACGTCGTCTTTGGAAACAACTTCAGGCTCGGATGATTCCCGTGTCTCATCGTCACTTTTCATCTGGTCCAAGATTTCACCAAAGAGTCCGCCTGTCGCCGGCGGCTCGGAGCCAGGCGGATCGATCGCTTTCGATTTACCCGTCTTCGCAGACGCGGGTAACTTCGAATCGCCGCTTTCCTTGGTTGCGGACGATTTCTCCATTGGTTCGGGCAACGGATTCGGATCGATGTAGCCTGCCTGCCAAAGGGTGACGAGCATTTGATTGAGTTCACGCTGCGCCTCGTCGACCTTTTTGGGGACCATCAATCGACGTCCGACGAGGTCACGGAGCGGCTGGACTGAGGGTGACTTTCCGAGCATGTATGCCAGAAGCCGCCAAGGTAAATGGCCACGACTGGAAAGGTTCGCCGACTTCGCTTCTCGTAAGCTAATGAACTGTTGCTCGGTCCAATAGGTTTCGCCGGCGCGGCGTTTGGGCATTTTCTTCTTAAGCTGTTTCTTAGCCTTCAGCAGCCCTGGATCTTTGGTGTCTTCTGGGATCGAATCAAACTTTTCTCGCCATTTATTAAGTTTGACGTCATCTTCATGAGCGAACGCGTAAACGTAACCGCGATCATCGTATTGCGGCCGTCCCGCTCGACCGAAGATTTGCTGGGCCGAAGCGGTGTCAACGAGCCGTTTTTTATCTTTGGGCCCTTTCATCAAATTGGGCAACACGACACTGCGAGCGGGCAGATTAATTCCGGCCGCCAAGGTCTCCGTGCAGACACACATCGCCAGCAGCTTGCGTTCAAAAAGCTCTTCGACCATCCGTCGATAGCGAGGCATCACTCCGGCATGGTGGACTCCGACCCCACGCATCAAGATCTGTTTTAGTTTAGGCCCCGCCCCGGTCGAGAGATCGGCGGCGTTTAGGTAGTCGGCGAGTTCGCTCTGGCGAGCCTTGTCGATTAGGCGTTTACCTTTGAGCATCTCGGCAACCGTCCAACATTGAGCGCGGCTGAAGCAGAAAACCAACGAGGGTGTTCGTCGTTCGTCTTCGTCGCCGCCGGAGATTCGTTCGGCAAAGTCGTTTAGGATCTCATCGTCGATCCATTCGTATTGCAGCGGTACCTTGCGTTCGTCACCGGTCACCAACTGCAATCGCCGATCGTGCGCCCGAGAAAGCCACGAGGTGAATTCGTATGCGTTTCCGACAGTCGCACTGAGTAGCATCGTTCGAACATGTGGCGGAAGCAACGCCAGCGTTAATTCCCAAACGATTCCACGTTCCGGATCATTAAACGAGTGAAATTCATCCATGACCACCGAGGTCACGTCGGCGAAATCGAATGCGTCCGTATTCAGCAATCGATTGAGCAAAATTTCTGCGACGACCACGAGCACCGGCGCGTCAGCGTTGACCCGGCGGTTCCCCGTAACCAAGCCGACACTATCGGCAGGAAAGCCCCAACGGACCGCGCTTGCGCGAAGCTCATCCAGTTTTTGGTCCGTTAGCGCGATCAGCGGTGTCGTGTAATACATCCGCTTTCCGGTGCGCAGCGCTTCGTAGACTGCCGATTCGGCGATCATCGTTTTGCCGGTTCCCGTCGGAGCGCAGATAAGCACTCCTTGGTCTCCTAACCCTGGATCACCGGCGAAATACGCCAGCATTGCTTCTTCCTGAACTGGATAGGGATCATAGGGAAGAAGAGAGAAATATTCGGAGGCCAGGGTGTCGCGATCAATCTCTGGATCCACCGTCGCTTTTCCGTGGTCCGTTTCGGTTGGTTTATTCATCCCCTTGTTTTATCACGTGGACTCGGAATTGGGATGGTGTAGCGGGTACAATTGTTGACCTGTTCTTATTCTTCTCAATCACATCTCATCGAGAGTCGATCATGTTTGGAGAGTTGTCGATTCAGTTTCCTCGACGAATTTTTAGTACGCTCATGCTCATGGCATCCGTGCTGCTTGCATCTTCCGCACGCGGACAATCGTCTGGGGGCATGCCGCCTGGAATCAAGCTCAAGCCGGCCGCGGGTGAGCAAATCGAGGTCTTGTTTTTGGGGGATTGGCGCCCGGGGCAAGTCGTCGACGTCTCACGCAATGAAGTGATGGCGGATTTTGAATTTGGTGCGTCAACACAGCGTCGCACGTTTCCGCTTCATGAGACGCGTTACCCCTGGCAAGCCAAGGTGATTTCGCCGGTTTATAACTGGAAAGACAAGTCGGGCCAGTTTTCGGTCAAGGCGGCCGTGCTGGACAACGATCGTGACGCAAACACCGTCACGCTTTACCGTTTGGACACCAACGCCGAAATCACCGTTCCGATCGACAAGCTTTCCGAAGTTGACCAGCGTCGCCTGGAAAAGATTCTTGGCAACGCTCCACTGAAAATCACCCCGCCGCCGCCGGTCGAAGTTTTCCGCACCGGGACACTGAGTATGTCAGCGGGATGGCAGACAGAAACGAACCTAGGGGGCGTCTCGGCGGACCCACCGACCGTCGAGGTCGCCGTCCCTTCCGGCGGAGCGGTGTTTCCGAAACTCG
Organism: Roseiconus lacunae; assembly: GCF_008312935.1. Classification (NCBI taxonomy): domain Bacteria; kingdom Pseudomonadati; phylum Planctomycetota; class Planctomycetia; order Pirellulales; family Pirellulaceae; genus Roseiconus; species Roseiconus lacunae. The sequence goes on from NZ_VSZO01000007.1 coordinate 221,333, forward strand.
ATTTTTGGGACAATTTACTTTCGGTCTATCCGATCGGATCATCGGCCGGCTGGATGGCGGCCGCAACCGGCTCGGGAAGCGGGCACGGCAAAGATGATTTCCCTGGCCGCTTGGTTTGGGCGACCATTGCCGATGGCAAAGTTCGCAAAGTCCAATCGATTCCTCACGGTGAGATTTTGGTCGCGGTCGACCCCGCCTCCCAAAAGGTCTTGACGGTCGGGTCGAGCGACGATTCGAAGTCGACGCTTTGTGTTTGGTCGGCCAGCCCAAAAACCGATAAAGCGAAGCCGATCGTTCGTTGGGTCAGCCACAAAGATTCGTGGAGCGGAAACCCGTTCGCCGAATTTGTCGGCCCGAACTTGGTGATCCACCGCTGGGGTGACTCGCAATACGTCGTTTGGGACATCGAAGCCAAAACGGCTGTCTATGAAGTAAAGCAAGAATCCTTTTTCGATGCACCTCCGGTCATCAGTCCGGGGAAACGCTACTTGGCGCTACCGGAGGACAAAGCGGTGCGTTTGATCAATGCCGCCGATGGTATGACCTTGGCGACGCTGCCGATCGAAGGCGGCCGGACATCGGCCGTCGCATTTGACGCGCGGGGTGAGAACCTGGCCGTGTTGACCAATAATCAGCTCGCCATTTGGCAACTCGGTTCGTCATCGGAGCCCTCGCGTTACAACGCTAGTTCGGTTGGGTCACCGTTCGGGCAAAAGCTGGCTTGGGTCGATGAAACCAGTTTGCTTGTTGACGGAAAGACATTGTTCGATCTTGATCGTGAACTACCGATCTGGAACTACACACCGGCCTTCGCCGAAGTCGTTCGTGGCAGTGGGTTTCGTGAGGTCACGAAAGTCGCGTCGGGGCGATTCTGTTACGGAGTCCAACTTCGCGAGCGAGATTTCCAAGCCTTCGTGATTGGCGCGGTTGAACTGCCCGGTGATGGGGTGCGAGACACGATCGCTCGCGTTGACCGAGACAAGCTTTGGACTCTAGAAGCGGGTTCCAATGTGATGATCGAAACGAATTGCGGTTCGTACAACGCGGCGGCCCGGTCAGGTTTGGAGGCCGCCGCCCGAGCCTGTGGTTGGATCGTGCAGCCTTCGGCGACGATCGTCATCAAGGCCGAGATGGGACGCTCCAAACAGCAGACCGTGACGTATGAACAAATCGGCGGCGGACAAAGCCAGTCGGTCACCGTCGCTCCGTATTATTCAAATGTCGTCGTGATGGATGGGGACACCAGATTGTGGTCGACGGGCACATCCAGTGGTGGTGCCCCGTCATTCATGTGGGTTAAAAAGGACGAATCGATTCAAAGCCGTGTACGTGAAACCGAGAAGCCGGATCCTGAATTTTTCCAGCGCGTGGAATTCCCCGGCAAAATTCTGCACCCACGCTACCAGGGCGGTTTCGGAACTTCGACCTACGGCAAACGTGGTCTGATCGCCCAACCGCTGAGCGATTTGCCGATGTTGCCATGATCACCGATGCTTTTGTTTCGGTTCGAAATCGCGTTGAACGCGTTCGCGTTTGCTACAGCTTGGCTTTTAAAAACAACGCGAACGCCGTCGACTGGTTCGCCATGCTTGAATGATCAATGGCTGACTCGCACCGACAGACAGTGCTTCGCTACGGTTGCGGATGAAACAGTAGCCAAGCTTTATAGCCACCGCTGATGTTTCGGACGTCGAATCCGTTCTGCATCAGCACACGGGTTGCCAAGTAACCTCGCATTCCAACTTGACAGTAGGTAACGATGGTCTTGTCTTGGGGAACTTCCCCCAATCGATCACGCAAGGTCTCGATCGGAATGTTGATGGCACCTGGGATTGCCCCGTTTTCGAACTCAGCTTCGCTGCGTACGTCGAGTAAAAACATATCGGAGCTGGTTTGAACTTCGGCCGGGATACGATCGACTTGGGTGATCGGGTGGTCACCACGCAGCACTCCCGATGCCACGAAACCCAACATGTTAACCGGGTCTTTCGCATGTCCGAATTGCGGCGCGTAGCACAGTTCTGACTCTTCGAGTTCTTCGACCGACATGTTGCCTTGGATCGCGGTGGCAATCACGTCGATGCGTTTATCGACGCCGTTGCTGCCGACACCTTGTGCGCCTAAGATCGCACCGGATTCGGGATGAAACAGAAGCTTCAACGTCATTGGGCTGGCACCCGGGTAGTAGCCCGCGTGGTCGGACGGATGAATGTAGACTTTCTCGAAATCGACACTGGCCGCTTTGAGTTGCTTCTCGCTTTGCCCGGTCATGGCTGCGGCTTTGCCGAACGCACCAACAATCGCGGTGCCTTGGGTGCCGCGGTAGGCTGTTTGTCGACCAAAGATATGATCAGCGGCGATCCGCCCCTGGCGATTTGCGGGCCCCGCTAGGGGAACTTGCACCATCGCGCCGGATACAAAGTCTTCGACCTGGACCACGTCTCCGACCGCATATATGTCTGGGTCGTTGGTTTGCATGTGCTCATCGACATTGATGCCGCCGCGCGGACCACATTCCAGTCCCGCGTCAATGGCGAGTCCGTTTTCTGGTCGTACGCCAACGCTGAGCACAACGAAATCTGCGTCAAGCGTCTCTCCAGACTTCAGTTGGATCGCCAGGCCATCATCTCGGTCACGAAATTCGGTTGCCGATTCATTCAGGCGAATCTGAATTCCCTGACCGCGAAGTTCTTGATCGATCGGCGTGATCATTTCCGCATCCCAGGGCGGCAGGATTTGCGAAGCCAGTTCGACAATGGTCACATCAATTCCGCGCTTGCGGAGATTTTCGGCGACTTCGATTCCGATAAAGCCAGCTCCGACAATCACGGCGTGTCGTGCCCCCGACGTCGCCAATTGGTGCATGCGATCGGCATCATTCAAATCACGCAGCCCCAGAATAAGCTTGTGGTCGATGCCAGGAATTGGGGGACGAAATGGAGCGGCGCCCGTTGCGATAATCAGTTTGTCATAGTGTTCGACGTAGCCCGATCCGCTGTTTCGATCATGCACATGGACCGCTTTGGTCTCGCGATCGATTTTCGAAACCTCGGCGTTGACGCGAACATCAAGTCGATGTCGCGAACGCAACATCTCGATCGGTGCGACCAGTAACTTGTCGCGCGACAAGATTTCTCCGCCGACGTAGTAGGGCATTCCACAATTTGCGAACGAGGGATGTTCGCCACGTTCGAGCACGACGATCTCTGCGTGTTCGTCTAATCGCCGTGCCCGCGCCGCCGCTGACGCCCCGCCTGCTACACCGCCAATGATGACAATCTTCATCGTTGCTAAAGTCCTTTTCGTTGATCGTTCAAACGCGATTTAGCTTCCACCTCGATCGACCTGGTGATCGACCAAGCTTCGCGCCGTGAGGCGACGATCGTACCTCAAGGCCAGGACGCAAACGAGAGGCTTTCTACTGTAGAACCCATCCAAAACGCATGAGCCCAACGGGATAGTACCGAACTCGATTGTGAAAATCGGGCCCGCTAAATGCGCCTTTGACTCATCTGCTGATCAGCCTCAGCCTTTGAATCTCCTCGTGAGGTGATCCCAAGCGTGGGCCTATAGAGCACACCTGTCTGTCGCCGCCTCGCCAGAATCGCGTTCGGGTCGCAGCGGTCAGTTTTGTACTGTCGAGTATTTCGTCTGGTCGTTGAACGTTTTTCATACAATGTCGTACTTCTCAGCTGGGTATTTCCCTAATTCCAGTGGTGTGCGGATGTGTTCATGGATCTGGGGCGTAGATCAACTATGGCAGTGGAATTGTGGAACGCATGACGCCACACCGTTGTTTACCAGCCCCCCCGAGTCATTGGTAAACAGGAAACGGTTTGCTGCTCCTTCCCCACAGGTCATGCAGACTGGAGAGTCCGAATGAGTGATGTGACCGAGTTGGCCGGTGAAGTAGCCGACGGCGCCCTCCGCGCATTGACACAGACAACAGCATCGTCAGAAACTACACGTCGCCCGAAGGCGCGGGTTCCAGGTATGGAAACAGAGCCACGTCAAACACGTCGACCAGTTGTTAATCTAGGCGAGATGCCTCGCATTTTGATTGTCGACGACGATGCGGATTTATGCTTTGCGGTTGAACATCGATTGAACCAATACGACGTGGAAACACAAGTCGGCTACTTTGGCCAACAAGGATTTTGGAACGCAATGACATTTCGCCCCGATGTGATCGTTACCGATCTGGCAATGCCAAACGGCGACGGCGGTTTTCTGCTGGATCTAATTCGGTCCAACGCGACGCTTTCAGACACGCCGGTCATCGTCGTGTCTGGGATGCGTGATCCGAAAGTTCGCTCTCAAGCTCTTGCCCGCGGTGCGAACGCCTTTTTACAAAAACCAGTCACAAGCGAACAACTGGTCGAACAATTGTCTCGGTTTGTAACGCTTCAGACGAAAACAAAACGCAAGTTTGCTAAACTGTATTCGAACCATTGCGACGACCAAACGGAGGGGCTTTAACATGTCACGGGTCTTACTGATCGAGGATGATGAAGTCGATCGTCGAAATGTCATTCGAATGCTTTCACTGGCTTTGCCCGAATGGAGTATTCGCTCGAGCACCTGCCTTCTCGATGCCGAACGAGAACTGTCGGAGTTCGAATTTGACGTCATCTTGTGTGACCTCTCACTACCCGATTCCATCGGTATCAGTTCGCTCGTGCGAGTGCTACATGCCGCGTCGGGAGTGCCGATCATCGTACTGACCGGATTGGAGTCTGACAAAACGTCCATGGATGCGTTAATGGAAGGTGCGCAGGATTACTTAAACAAGAACCAGATCACGCCAGAGCTGATTCGACGATCGATTCAGTACTCGGTTCAACGCAATCACCTCAGTCAGCGAAATGCCGAATTGATGGCCTCACTCGTGAAAAGCGAAGAGGCGCTTCGTATTCAAAATCGTCGATTACGCAAAGCATGCGAAACGGCACAACAATTCGTTGATAACGTGTCGCACGAATTCCGGACTCCGTTAACGGTGATTAAGGAATACGCATCGATCATGGCAGAGGGTATGGTCGGTCCGGTACCGGATAAGCAATTGCGCTTGTTGCGAACCATCGATGATCGGGCGAGCGACTTGAACAACATGGTCGACGACATGTTGGACATTAGCAAATTGGAGTCTGGTCTGTTGACGGCCTGTCGCGAAAAGTGCTCGGTCGAATCGATCATCGAAAACGTCAGTTCGGCATTACAGCAGAAAGCGGCTATTCGCGAGATCGAATTGGAGATCTCCGTCGCCGACGATCTGCCAGATGTATTTTGTGATGCCGGAAAGGCAACCCGCACCTTGATCAATCTCGGTGTTAACGCTTTGAAGTTCGCCTCACATCATGTCGAAGTCAAAGTTCAATTCCAAACACCACACGATGTAGCGTTCACCGTCATCGATGATGGACCAGGAATTCCAGACGAACAGAAGGAATTGATATTCCAGAGGTTCAGCCAACTGCAATCCAATGTCGACAATGCCGGCAAGGGATTTGGCCTCGGGCTGAACATTGTTTCGGAATTGGTTGCGATCAATCTTGGACGATTGAGTGTGGACAGCCAAGACGGTAGCGGAAGCGAGTTCACGTTTACGTTGCCAACCTGCGATCACCTCGAAGTTGCTAAACGCTTCATCGATCATTCGTCTCGTAACGCGAATTGCCCGCAGACCGTCGCGTTGCTGAAATCGACGATACCAATTGATCAAGATGCCATCGGTGACGATGTCCGAAAGTTCTTCCTCTGTACGCTGCGGCAGAACGATTTGCTGCTTCAGATCGACCGCCGGTCCTATCTGATCCTAGCCGCGGTTGATCAAATTCAGCTAAGCGAGATGGGGTTCCGTATCGAAGAACAGCGTGCCCGATTGAATCGAAATCGATTGTCCAGCCCATTGCCAGAATTGCCACTCGAAAATCTGGGAATGTATCACCTAGATCAAAAGAACGAGGTCTTGATCGACAAAGTCGCCGAGCAGATCACCGACCGGGAGTATTCCTATGTCTAAGTTGAAAGCGTTAATCGTCGACGATGATGATTCGATCGCTCGGGGTGTCGCAATGCGTCTGGAGGCGATCGGCTTCGACACACGCGTCGCCCACGATGGCTCGAAAGGTCTTGAAGCAGTGACGAGTTACCAGCCAGATCTGATGGTACTCGACGTCCGAATGCCAATCCTTGATGGACTGGAGGTTCTCGAACGACTTGCCAATGATCCGCGGCACGACTTTCCAGTCATCATGGTTTCGGCAAGCTTGCAAGACCAAGATCGAGCCTTGGATGCCGGCGCGTCTTATTTTCTGAAGAAACCTTATGAAGGATCGGATCTGGCTCTGGCGGCTCAGATGGTCACCGGCGCGGCGGTTTAAACGCAACCCCCAGAATTATCGATGACCTCATCAATCAACATCAACTCTCGACCACCCAAACTCGGCCGGCGCCGATTCCTAAAAGTGTCGGGAACGGCAGCGCTGCTCCATGCAGGCAACCGCGGGACGGTTTCATCGGCGGTTGAAGTTGGTGCGCCCTCGGTGCACCGGAATCGCAAGCTTAAGCTACGTGTCCTTGGCACCCACGTCACCTTACAAGAAAAGATCCGTCTCAAAGCCGAGCAGGATCTTGGGCTAGAGATCGAATTCACGCCCGGTGGTAGTGCAGAAGTGCTGCATAAGGCATCGACTCAGCCGGAAAGCTTTGATCTCTATGAACAATGGTCCAATAGCCTTCGTGTCCTTTGGCAGGCCGGCTCAATCACCCCGATCGATATTGATCGGATTAAGCACTGGGGCGAAGTCAATCAGTTGACCAAAAGCGGTCGGCTCATTCCAGATGCAAAAATCGGTCGCGGCGATGCACCCCATCGTTTACTGTACGTTCAGCCGGACGGATCGGTGTCAGAACAAGAGTCGTCGCAAATCAGCTTTCTTCCCTACGTTCATAATGTCGATTCATTTGGATATGACGCCGACATTGTTCGCTACCAAGACCGTCAGCAGAGCTGGGCTTGGCTACTCGATCCACGCTGGCGAGGTCGCGTCGCGATTGTCAACGCGCCGGCGATCGGATTGTTCGACCTCGCGTTGGCCGCTCAAGCGAATGGTGACTTAACGTTCGATGACATTGGAGAGTTGTCGGAGAAGGATCTCGACCGCTTATTTGACCGAATGATCGATCTAAAAACTGGCGGCCATTTTCGAGGAATCTGGAACAGCGTGCCCGATTCGGTGCGACTGATGCAACGCAAGGAAGCGGTCATCGAAAGCATGTTCTCGCCGGCCGTGTACTCGCTGCGCCAATCAGGAACGAATTGTGTTTACGCGGCTCCTAAGGAAGGCTACCGCGCCTGGCACGGCGTGATGTGTATGTCCTCGGCGATCTCTGATGAAAGTCGCGAAGCGGCCTATCGATTCATGAATTGGTGGTTGTCCGGGTGGCCTGGCGCATTTATCGCCAGACAGGGCTACTATATTTCGAACCCGTCAAGAGCACGGCAATTCATGAGCCCAGAGGAATGGGATTATTGGTACGGTGGTCTACCGGCCGCCCGTGACTTGTTAGGCACGAGCGGCGAAGTTGTCGTCCGCGCCGGCCACGTACGAAACGGTGGCGATTACGAAGCCCGATTCTCCAACGTCGCGGTTTGGAACACTGTGATGGACTCTTACGAATACAGTTTACTTCGTTGGAACGAGTTCCTTTCGTCTTAGCAATGGCCGCACGTCGTTGTCCACGGTTGAGTCGCAAAATCCGAGAACAACGTCCGTCTCAAGTAGTCCCGTCCGAATTTTAGTTGGAACAAATCTCGTGCTATGAATCGTTCCGTATCAAACTGCCCGGATTGCGGCAAACTCCCCTGCCGACTCTGCTTCGCGAAATGGCTGACGCTCAGGTCACGTATTTTCTTGAGCGCGGGCGTTCAACTGTTGCTCTGTCTGGTTTGTTGTACGGTCGGATTTTATGGTCAGTATCGCTTGACCAAACTTTTTGCCGCTCACGAAGAAATTGGCAAAGTCGCCGAAGCGGTCCAAGAGATTGATAAGAACGTTCATCAGCTAAAGTTGGCAGCCGAGAACTACTTGCACACCGGCGCGACGTCGAAAAAGAAAGCCGCCGAAAAACTTGCGGTCACGATTTCCCAAAGTACCGAACGACTTCGCCAAGGGACGATACGAGAAGACGTCCGCGAGTTGCTTGATCAGATGAGCGAGCACGTTGCGGAGTTTGCGAAACAGCTCGAACGTGCCAGCGTCGAACGAAAGATACGTGAACAGCTCGTTCATGAAGTACTGCCAGAAAAGATCGATACACTGCGTGATACGATCGATCGCTACGCAAAACGCTCTGATGCTGATCGTGATGACGGGTTTGATTCCGCCGCAGCCTTCGCCAGTCTGTATCAATCTGAATCATACTTACACCGGTATTTGATTCGACCACGGAGTCGCCTGAAACGAGAGTTTGTCGGATCGGTCAACACGCTTGTCTCCATGTTTAACTCTGCCGGCCCCGATGAAACGGAGGCGACGGGGATGGCAAGAGGCGAATTGAATGGTTTGGCAACCGAATTTCGGCGGCTTGGATTGCGATCGATGCAGGCAACGCTCGGATTCATGTTCTACGAAAACGTCGTCATGGCAGGTCAGATCTCCGAATTTAGCTACTATTCAAAACTGATTCATCAGCGGGTTGCTGATGACTTGCAGTCGAACCGGGATCGACGTGACGAAGCATTCAGACAGACCTATTGGTTCACGCTTCTCGGCTGTCTACTTGCGTTGATTTTGGCGGTGACGGTATCTCGCCGGCTGTATTGCTCGATCGTCAATCCAATTTCGGATTTGACCACGGCGTTTCGTAAGCTCGCCAAAGGTCAAACGTTGATCGAAATTCCAGGGCTTTCCCGCCACGACGAAATTGGCCGGATGTCGGAAGCCGCCCAGGTCTTCAGCGAAAAGAATCGTGAAACAAAGGAGCTGCTCGCGACCGCTCAGCGACTCTCCCACGACTTGGACGAGAAAGCGACGTCACTCGAAGAGATTAACAGCGAACTAGATAACTTCGCTTATGTCGCTTCGCATGACTTAAAAGCTCCATTGCGAGGAATCAAAAACCTCGCCACCTGGGTAAGGGAAGACCTCGGTGAAGAAATCCCCGAGGAGACGAAAGAGCACTTAGAATTAATGGCATCACGTGTCGTTAAGATGGAATCGCTCCTGACTGATCTGTTAGAGTATTCGCGAATTGGCAAGAATGAACAGCAGGTTGAAACGATTCACCTTCGTGGGTTTGTATCGTCAGTGCTCGAGATGCTCGAAGACACAGCGGAAGTGACGATCAGTGTTTCAGGTGGCGATTTTGAGATCGAGACGCCCGTTCCTCCGTTGCGGCAGGTGTTACTGAACCTTGTCGTCAACGCGATCAAGTATAATGATAAGGGGACCGAGGGACGCGTCGAAATTCGCCTCGAAGAATCAGGAGACTTCGCACGAGTCAATGTTATCGATAACGGTAAAGGAATCGAACAAACGCACTTTGATCGGATCTTCAAGATGTACCAACGGGTATCACCGGGGAACATTGAAGGCAGTGGGATGGGGCTTGCGATTGTCAAAAAACAGGTCGAACGTCTAGGTGGGACGATCAAACTGGAATCCTCCGTTGGAACAGGTTCAACATTTCTGGTCGACTGGCCCAAACGAATTAGCTCCGTATCCGGTCCGAGAACCGCTTCGTTGTTACAGCTTCCCGTGATCGATCGACAATCACTGGAGTGTTCGCAAACATGAAAAAAATCATCGTCCTAGTTGAAGATGACGACCTCGATGTGGAATGTTTCCAACGCGGTATCCGCAAGGAATCGCTCGCCGAAACCGAAGTCGTTCGGGCAAGCGAAGGCCGCGAAGCACTTCACACGCTACGTTCGATTCTTAAACAAGATCCGGCGACGAACCTGGTCGTGGTGCTTGATTTGAACATGCCCGGTATGAACGGCTTGGAATTCCTTGCCGAGATGCGACGTGATTCGATGTTGCGTCACCTAGTTGTATTTGTACTGACTTCGTCGGAGCATCGCAGTGACGTTGTCAAAGCGTACTCGCTGGGCGTATCGGGCTATTCGTCCAAAGAAAAGGTGAACAAATTCGTCAGGTTCCTGAAGGAGTTCTTTTCGGTCGCGATACTGCCGCCTTGCTCTGGGCCTAACATCTCGGCCTGATTCAAATCCAGGTCTATGGCGGTAGCGTAGACGGCGGCAGCTTATCAAAGCGTTTTGAAATTGCGGAGTTCAGCTCTCGCTTGCGGAAGTACCGAACGTGGTCACGAATCACAGGACTTGACTCGGTCGCCGGCCTTGGTGACGTCATGCAAAGCGTTTCACATCAACAAACCTTTCACATCAACAAACCAAGGTGTGACCGTGACGGTGGTGACTTCAGTCGGTCGGCGTCAGCAAGAGGGTCACCAGTGGACGCGCGGATAGACAATGGCTAAAGTGAAATCCTCGTCTGTGCAGCCGCTTTCTTGGCTGGTTGCCCTCTCATCGCTATTACCTCTTACCATGCTTGACCTCGGAGTCTGCGATGAAGTTTAAGTTTACGCTCGTTGACCGCGAGAGCGGAAAAGATAAACGTAGCTGGGTACTGCAAACGCCTGTGACAGTGGGGCGGGGAATGTTGACCAACATTCACTTGGAAGATGGCTCGATCAGCCGTCGCCACTGCGAATTCGTGATTGGTGCCGGCGGCGAGCTCGTCATCCGCGATCTCGGGTCGAAGAATGGAATCTTTGTCGACGGCCAGCAAGTCGACAAGGCGACGTTGAAGTCCGGAATGGTTGTACAAATCGGGCTGGCTAAACTGCGGGTCGAAGAGGCAGTCGAAGCCGAAACAACGACTGGGACGCCGACGTCCACGTCCGGAGCGAGCAAAAATCATGGGGACGAAACCCATGCGGTCAAGATTTTTCCTCCGTCGGACGACGATCGCTACGAGATCGGTTAACGCGTCTTAACTTTGCGGACGCCGCGCTAATAGCCGATGATTGGCTGCCGGGGGGCGATCCTAGCCTAGACGAACCACTTTTGATGCCTGAAAATACTTGTCAGTTTTGACGGGTGTGCCGATTACGTTGTTGTGGTCGTGTTGGATGGCTTTTGAGTGATGGGGAAATCTTAATCCGGTCGATTTTTCTTGCTTCAGCCGGTTTCACGTCCGATCACTCAGACAGAGATCTCGAATTGAGGTGGACAGTCGCGTCGATGCGACTCACGGTAAAACCGACCGCAGCAGCCGTACTTTTGTTCAGGATGATTGGCCGTTTGTGCAATTTGTGGGCGGTCATTCTTCCGCTACATCATGTCAAAACTTGGACGGTTGTTTCCACGTCGCGAGCACTCTATCACTGATTGCGGTTCCATTCCAAATTGAATATCGATCGAGTTAAGAAAGACGATGCAAAAGACCCTCGAAGAAAGTCCTATGTCCGATCATAGCAATGGCAACGGCGTGGTGATTTTGGACACGCTCTCTCGTGAGTTCCGTCGTCACCTGCTGTTTTCGCTTGGAAAAAACGAAGCTGAATCGGACAGCGACTACTGTTACCGAGCTGCGGCACTTGCGGCGCGAGATCGAATCACGGAGGACTGGATCAGCACCCGTGAACGGATCGATCAATCCGATACACGTCGGGTCCATTATCTTTCGCTTGAGTTCTTGCTCGGGCGTTCACTAAACAACGCGCTGTTGAATCTGGATCTGGAAGAACCGATGCGAAAGGCGCTTCATCGGTTCGGCGTTGAGCTTGAAGAAGTCATCGATCAGGAGCCCGACGCCGGACTTGGCAATGGCGGCTTGGGACGTCTTGCGGCATGCTTTCTGGATAGTTGTGCCAATTTGAAATTGCCGGTCTCCGGGTACGGGATTCGGTACGAATATGGGATGTTCAATCAAACGGTCGATAATGGCCGACAAATTGAAGGCCCCGATCACTGGCTGCGCAACGGCAATCCTTGGGAAATTGAACGTCACGAGGACACTCGAAAAATTCACCTCTACGGGCGGACCGAACGCACCAGCGATGCCGATGGCAAGCTTCATCACGAGTGGGTCGAATCACAATGCGTTTTGGCGGTGCCTTATGACATGCCAATCCCAGGTTATCGCAACGGGACCGTAAATACGCTGCGTTTGTGGAAGGCGACGGCAACTGACGAGTTCAACCTAAGCGAGTTTAACGCGGGCAGCTACACCGAGTCAGTTGCCGAGAAAAACAACGCCGAGCAAATTTCGATGGTGTTGTATCCCAACGATGCGAGCGAAAACGGAAAGGAACTGCGACTGAAACAGCAGTACTTTCTTGTTTCGGCCAGCTTGCAAGACGTTATCGCTGACTGGGTGAAGCGAAATGGCGAGGACTTCACCGACTTCGGCAAAAAGAACTGCTTCCAGCTCAACGATACGCACCCCGCTTGCGCCGTTCCGGAATTGATGCGGTTGCTGATGGACGAGCATGGGCTGGAGTGGGACGACGCCTGGGCAATCACGACGGAATGTATGGCGTACACCAACCACACGTTGCTACCGGAGGCCTTGGAGCGTTGGTCGGTTGGACTGTTTGGGAATTTGTTACCGCGGATTTTGGAAATCATTTACGAGATCAACGAACGGTTCTTGGCCTTTGTCGAAGCGAAGTACCCTGGCGACAAAGAACTCCTGAACCGGGTTTCTATCATCGAAGGTGGCAACAACCCGCACATTCGAATGGCCTACCTGTCGATCGTAGGCAGCTTTTCGGTAAACGGGGTGGCCCAGTTGCACACCGATCTGCTGAAAAGCGGTTTGTTCTCCGACTTCGATCGTATTTGGCCCGGGAAACTTAACAACAAGACCAATGGTGTAACCCAGCGACGTTGGCTTTCCCATTGTAATCCTGGATTGCGTGATCTACTGACCGAGACAATCGGTTCTTCGTGGGAATCAGATCTTGAGAAAATCAAAGATCTGGCACCGTATTCCGAAGACGCTGCGTTTCGTAAGAAATGGCGAGCAGTCAAACAAGCCAACAAAGAACGATTGACCAAATACATCGCTCAAAACACGGGCGTGCAATTCGATGCGTCGATGATGTTCGATGTCCAAGTCAAACGGATTCACGAGTACAAACGCCAACTGCTCAATATCTTGCACGTCATTCACTTGTATGACCGAATCATGCGTGGCGATACCGAAGGCATGGTACCGCGTTGTGTTTTGATTGGCGGTAAAGCCGCACCGGGATACCACATCGCGAAGCTGATCATCAAGCTGGCCAATAACGTTGCCGCACGTGTCAACGCCGAACCTAAGGCGGCTGATCTGTTGCGAATGGTGTTCTTCCCGAACTACCGCGTCTCTGCCATGGAAGTGATTTGCCCGGGTACGGAACTGAGCGAACAAATCAGTACCGCCGGTAAAGAAGCGTCCGGAACGGGGAACATGAAATTCATGATGAACGGCGCGCTCACAATCGGAACGCTCGACGGGGCCAATATCGAAATCCGGGAAAAAGCCGGTGAAGAAAACTTCTTCCTCTTTGGACTCGATGCGAAAGAGGTCGCCGAAACTCGAAAGCACTACGATCCAAACGCAATCATCAATTCAGATGACGATATCCGCCGAATCATGGAGTTGCTCGAAGGCGGGCGGTTCAATGAAAACGAACCCGGTATCTTCGGTGAATTGATCGGCGGGTTGCGGAACCCGGGAGATCAGTGGCTGAGCATCGCGGACTTGCGAAGCTTCATCGATTCCCAAGCCCAAGTAGCTGGGATCTACATGAACCCCGAACAGTGGGATCGTATGAGCATCCTCAATACAGCTAACAGTGGTTGGTTCTCCAGCGATCGCACGATCCAGCAATACGCCGACGACATCTGGAACGTCGGCGCGATTTAACGATCGTCTCGGTTGCCTAAAGACAGGCCGTTCACGGCCTAAGACTAGCGTTTTTTATGTGACAGAAACCACTCGTACAATTCCGGATTGTTGTACGTTTTTGTCCACGAGTCATGGGGGGCCTCCGGATAGACGGTGAACTTCGGTTCGTTTCCGACCTTCCTGAGGGCCTCGACCATGGTTTCCGATCGCGACAAAGGAACCACGCTGTCCTTTGCTCCGTGGAAAACCCAAATCGGTAGACCCTTTAGTGCTTTTGCGCGAAACGCCTCGCTGCCGCCACAGATGGGGGCGACAGCGGCAAAACGCTCAGGTGTGTAGGCCGCCAAAGCCCACGTCCCAAAGCCGCCCATACTCAGTCCCGTCACGTAAATTCGGTTCTCGTCCACGTTGTATTTTTTGACCACATCGTCGAGGAGTGCCGTGAGTTGATGCGGTTGCCAGATCTTCCCGCTGCCGCACTGCGGAGATACGACGATGAATGGGAGTTTCTGACCGGCTTCGATCAGCTTTGGCGGACCATGCTTCTTCACTTGCTCTAGCTTACTGCCCCGTTCACCAGCACCGTGCAAGAATAACAGTAGTGGCATTGGATCCCCGGAGTCGCTGTATCCCTCCGGAAGTGAAATGAGGTAGTGCAGTTGCACCGGCACCATCACGTCAAGACGCTCGGCAGTCTGTGTTGAGTCGTCCGCCGCAATCGCGGAACCGCACAGTACCGCCACGGTGAAACTGAATAACGCAATCGATCTCATGGTGAAACTCTCTTAGGTTCCGCAAGGAAATGGACAAGCCTACCTTTTAGACGTCTGCCGTTGTCGACAAATCGGTTCAAAGGCAAGGGCTTTGAATCGGTGCAATGAACGCGGCAATAGTCTAAATGATCTATCGATCTGGCACTTTGCGGTGGGCGAAAATGCCGTCGACGATCAGTCAGGTTACCCGGTCCTCGAATTTGACTGGTGTACTGGTATCACCGTCGCAACGACAGGGCGGAAAACCCTCTGCCGGGTCCCGTTGCTAGCTATCGTGGCGACCCACACGGGAAAAGACGGTCTAAAACGTCACACCAAGTAAGTGAGTCAATCCGCCGTGGATGCAAGACAACGCTCACGTTGCGTGTTCAACGTGGCAATCTTCGCCAACTCAGCCGATGAAACTAGTGCAGCGTTCCGGTTTGGCTTCGAAATTTCCCGCATAATGTTGCCTAGAATTGTATTGAAGTCACCGGGGCAATCGCCCACCGGGCTACTCGGACCCGTCCGAGTTTTCGATTGGCGCGATGCCCCCAAGGTTGACAAACGGCTGGCCTGTTCAAGCTGCAGAACCTTTGATTCGACAGGAAAACACACAGCGATGACTTCACGTAAGCCCCTGCACAAACGAAAACGTCGGACGCGTCCAACGGCAGGAAAATCGCTTTCCAGTACTGGCAATGAATCTGGTAGCGATGCCACCGATCGACAAATGACGCTCGCGCTCGATCTACAACGAAAAGGAAAACTTGACGGCGCAAAACAAATCTACTGTCAGATCATCAGTCAAGATCCGACTCACAGTGAAGCTTGGCATTGGCTTGGGATGACGCTCTACAGTGGCGGCGCACATGATGACGCAGTCGCGTGTCTTGAAAAAGCACGGTCCTTCTCTGCCAAGCCCGACGAACTCTTGCCCCACCTTGCGATTGTTTATCACGGGACGGGAAAAACGAGTGAGGCGATCGATGTGCTTCGGATTGCTATATCCAAGGATCCGAACAATGCCGAATTACACAACAACCTGGGCGTGTTCTATTTGGAAACGGAGCAGTATCCGGACGCAAGAACAGAGTTTGACATCACCTTAAAATTGCAGCCCGATTTCGCACAGGCCTCCATGAACTTGGGGAACTGTTTGGTCAAACTAAACCAGTTGCACGACGCCGAGCGACTTTATCGCAGCTTACTCCAGCAGGACGGAAACCACCTGGATGTGATGGGAAACCTCGGCGAGTGTTTACGGCGACAGCGCCGGTACGAAGACGCTTTGGAATATCTGCAGCCAGTTATCGATTCACGTCCACAGGATCTCAACTCTCGGCTCACACACGCGCGAACGATCGCAAGTCTCGGAAGACTAGAGCGAGCAAAAGAATTGTTGACGAACCTATGCGGTGAATTCCCCTCCAGTGAGCTTGCGCTGCATTATCTCGGTTCAACGCTCCACGATTTAGGAGACTTTGTCGAAGCGAACGTGATCCTGCGTAGGGCACTTCAGCGTGCTCCCAATGACGCCCGTATCCACGCATCACTTGGGGCGGTGCTGCTTGACCTGGAACAACGCGGAGAGGCACTCGAATGTTTTCGCCGTGCGATCGAACTTGATCCGACGCTTAGTGGCGCCCATGGATGCCTGCTCTACCTACTTACAGGTACACCGGATGTTTCGCCGGAGGAAGTCTATCAGGCGCATTTACAGTGGGGGAATCTGCATGGAAGTAAGCGTGTGATTTCAACGCACCGCAATCAGCGCACAGCGATCCGCCCCCTTCGAATTGGCTACGCGTCGGCGGATTTTCGAGAGCACGCGGTCGCGGGTTTCTTTGAACCGCTACTGCGATTACGTGACGCCGAATGGTTTGAAACGTTCTGCTACTACGAGGGTGCGATCGAAGACGATTGGACGCGCCGACTAAAGAATCAGTCGGATCATTGGCGAGTCACATTTGGCTACTCCGATGATCAAATCGTTGCCCAAGTGATCGAAGACAAAATCGATATCCTTGTCGACTTATCTGGTCATACCGTTGGAAATCGTTTGACCGCTTGGTCACAGAAGCCAGCGCCCGTCCAAATCTCTTGGCTGGGCTATCCCAACACGACAGGTCTCGACACCATCGACTATTCGTTTACATGCGAGGTTCAGAATCCGATCGATGAATCCGATCGACATAGCGAAACACTGATCCGAATCCCAGGCGGCTCGTTCTCATTTCAGGCCCCGCCTACGGCACCAAAGGTTTCGGAACTTCCGGCGAAGACACGGCGACAGGTGACGTTCGGCTCGCTACACCGTCCGTTTAAAATTTCGGCGTCCACGCATGACTACTGGGCGACCGCCCTTCAGGCATGTCCGGAGGCGCGTTTGCTCGCTTTCCATACCCGATTTACCGAGCGTTCGGCCTCCGAGTTACGATCGGCTCTTGAGCAACAAGGGATCGATCCGGCTCGGATTGAAATCAGAAATCAATTCAAAGGCGACTCCTATCTCGAGATCTACAGGGAAATCGACCTGGCCCTCGATGTGACGCCGTGGGCCGGCGGGACGACAACCATGGAAGCGTTGTGGATGGGCATTCCAATGATCGCGATTTACGGAAGCAGTCGGCCGTCGCGGGGGACGGCGGGGATCGTCCATCATCTCGGACATCCGGAGTGGATCGCGAAATCTAAACAAGAGTATCGCGACAAAACGATTGCTTTAGCGGCGGATATTGAACAGCTCGCCGAAACGCGGCATACACTGCGGGAGAAAGTCAAATCGACGATCGGCAACGAAGCCCGCTTCGTCAATGAAATAGAGAAAGCGTATCGCAGGGTTTGGATAAATTGGTGTCGTAATCCAACGGTGATGCCATCGCTTCGAACCCCCACTTCGGTAATGACGAATTCAATTCCGCCCGTTTGATTTGCCGGAGTTCGGCCAAAGTTGGTTGCCATCCAACACGTTGGTTCGATTGGAACGCCGCACTAAGCAGGTAAACGCGAGACTTGGTGTTTAATAATCTGGATAACACCCTCCCAGTGCTAGAGTGAAACGACTTAAGCGGAAACATTCATGTTCAAACGCTTAGGATGCCATGCCCTCATCGGCCAACTCTGGGAAGACGCTATCGTCGAGATCTTTTCGCTTGATGATTGCTTTTAAGCGAATCAAAAAGTCGCTTTTGTAGTTGGCGATCTGCTGCTCAGTCAGTTCTAAATGTTCGGCAACACGTTTGTTGCCCCAGCCAAGAACGACGATCAGTTCCATCGCTTGGAGTTTCACCCAATTGCCGGATTCTTTCCAACGTTGAATCTGTTCCTCGATCGCATCGGCAATCGCATTGGATTCCAAATGCTTTCTTTCGACGCTACGGGCGATGCTACTGGCAACTCTGCCGCCACCGGGCAGATCAATAGGGCCACTGGTGCTTTTCTGACCTTGCAACTGAATCGTCGGCCGACGACCTTCGCGACGTAAATGATCCGTTAGCTTGTACGCACAGATTGAGAACAGATAGCTTTCCAGTGGACGATCACCGTCATAATTCGGCAAGCTGACCAGGAAACCCACGAAGGCTTCTTGGACGATATCTTCGGCAGCTGCGGCATCACGAATCCGGCTTCGAGTATACGCGAGCAGACGTCCTTCGTACCGATCGATCAGTGATTGCCATGCCGTCGAATCACCGGCGCGAATCTGGTCGACCAAAATCGCGTCGGCTGAAGGTGGGCCTGGTTGGCTTGCTAGATTCATAGCTTTCTCGGTTATACGGTGGCGATCAAGTGATTCGACGCTTCAGCTGATTGCTCGCTTAACGTTTTCAACGGCCTTTTCCCCCGCTTCGCGTCCGGCATCGATCAGTTGATCGACCGCGTGAAAGTCTTCGATCCGGAAGTCACTGGTCTGGGGAATAATGATCAGGTCACTTTCCTCGCGATGCAGGGCGCTACAATGACGCCGACTGATGTCCATTGCCCGCAATAGCGTTGAAAAGTAGCTTGGTTTCCGGAGATTTCCGCGTTTATCCTTTCCATAGTCGGTCGTGATCGTTGACCCGACATCGATCGAGATGACTTGGTCACAGCCCTCGCTGCGCAAAACAGAGGCGGGGACATTCATTAAGACGCCGCCGTCAACGAGCATCTGCCCCTCTCGGATAATTGGACTTCCGAACACGGGATGGTTGATGCTTTGCAGAACCGCGTTGACCAAGTCTCCTTCCCGTCGAATTTGTTGCTCGCCACTGATCAAATCGAGTGTGGTGATCGAAAGTGGCAGATCAGAATGCTCGAAAGTAAGTTGGTGCATGTACCGCCGCAGTTTGACTTCGAACCGGCCGCCCCGAAAGCTATGCAGTAAAAACATACGTCTGGTGGAAGAACGTTTCGCGAGGAACCCGGGGGGCACCATCTCTTTCCGAAAGAAATCCCCGACTTCGCTCGGCTGAAACCCAACGCCGACTGCCGCGGTGACGATCGCACCGGCGCTGGTTCCGGCGATCGAGTCAAAGACGATCCCTTCGCGTCGCAGGACCTCCAGGACGCCAATGTGTGCGATCCCTCTTGCACCGCCGCCACCGAGTGCTAGACCGATTCGGCGTCCCATCAACGAGCGATGTAATCGGACGGCACCGGATGGATCAAAACGCGACGCCAGCCCTTGACCAGAGTAACGACACCGCACCGCCGTTGCCGGTTGATTCATTTTTGGTCGCTCAGATGCATTGCCGTCGAACATCAACGCGACGATCGGACGTCGATGTGGCGGAATCGCTTCATGAAGTGCTTTCAAGTTAGGCGACAAGCCAGTCGACGCAGAAACAGCAAATACCACTCGGTTGCATTCCTGCACGACTGCTTTGGCGGCGTTGCTGCCCATCGCCATTGTGACTGAGAGTGATTGGTCGATCCGTTCGGCGATCGTGTAACCTAAGTCGTCTGGTTGGACGCTGATCGCGTCACGATCCAGATCGGTTGGCCGTTGATCGGGATGATCACAGAGCAAGATCGGCTGAACCACTTGTTGGCTCGCCCGTAATGTCGCGACCAAAGCTTCGGCCAAACGCCAACCTTCGGTGTCCTGAATGATCACGCCAAGTGAATGCAGGCCACGTTTCGGGCGAACGTCGCTTTGGCGAGCGGCATTCATTTGCGACAATCGACTGGTCAACGACCGCGTGACGTTTTCCAGCAACTCTGGATAGGATTTCACCAACCTGCGATAGTCATCTCCAGAAAGCACCATCGCTTCTACATAAGTGATCGCCGACACGGTGGCGCTTCGAGGGGATCCAGAGATCACCGACGCTTCGCCGAAGTGCTCTCCGGGCCCCATCATACTGAGCGTGCGTTCGGCAACGGCGGGGCCGTCGCCCGACCAAACTCGCACGCGGCCGGCGGTGATCAGAAATAGCTCGTCACCGCTGTCACCAGCTTGCACGATCGTCGTGCCGGCTTCAAAAGTGCGTGGTTGAAACGCGGAAAGCACATTCTCCAAACCGTCGTTGCTCAATCCCATCAGCAACGAGCGTGCTATCGATTCATTTCGATCCATCAGAAAAGTGCTCGCCAAAACATCGAAAACGCATTCAGAACCGATCCGAAAACCGAAGTATGCCGACGAGCCAACGATATTAGCTACGAGCCCCGGTTCGCGCGGGGCTTGGCGACGCAGGCCCGACGGCGGCGGGGTTGGCTGAAAAATTTGGTTCGCTTTTCGGAACGAACCTCCAGCCTAGCGAAATTCCATGCTCGGTGGCAGTTGTCTTTTTTAACCTTCGTGACTTCGTCCAGCTCTGACGGTGGGGCAAAATTTCAGCGAATACGTATGACTTCCCGTTTAGATCTGCAAACCCCACGGGGCGTCGCCTATCTCCCGCTTCTGCGTTTTGATGTTTTCGATCGACTGCGGTCAACTTGGCCCATCGATCATCAACGGCTGGTCACAGCGTCTTAGGTTTGGGAAGATAGCCGCCGAACAGTCCATTCGTCATGAGGAAGCAATTAATGAGCGACGTTTTTCAGCTTTGCAGTGGGGACAAGATCCCGGCGGTCGGTTTGGGAATTTGGAAAATTGATGTCGATCAGACGGCCAGCGTCGTCCGCGACGCTATCGACGTTGGCTATCGACATATCGATTCGGCGTGCGACTACGGAAATGAGATACAAGCTGGCGAAGGCATCAGTAACGCAATCAGCGCGGGACTCGTCACACGCGAAGACTTGTGGGTGACCAGTAAGCTTTGGAACACCTTCCATCGCCCCGAACACGTTCGTCCCGCATTGGAAAAGTCGCTTCAAGACCTTGGCCTGGACTACCTTGATCTTTATCACATTCACTTCCCAATCTCTTTGGCCTACGTGGCCCCAGAGAAACGCTACCCGCCCGGTTGGTTCTTCGATCCCGATGCCGATGAACCTGCGATGAAGGAAGATTTGGTTCCGATCATCGAGACATGGCAGGCGATGGTTGAACTGAAGAAAGCTGGTTTGGTTCGTAACCTCGGGGTCTGCAACTTTGGCGTCTCGCTGATTCGTGATCTGATTGCGTCATCACCAGAGAAACCGTCTGTGCTGCAGGTCGAACTGCATCCTTACCTCACTCAAGAAAAGCTCCTTCGATTCTGTGCCGAGCAGGACATTCATGTCACCGGTTTCTCATCGCTCGGAGCCCAGTCATATTTTTCCATTGGGATGGCGGAAGAAAGCGAAAGCGTCATCGACCGCGCCGAGACCAAATCTATCGCGGAAGCTGTCGGCCGAACCCCGGCTCAAGTGGTCATGCGTTGGGCCGTCCAACGGGGCACCTCGATCGTCCCCAAAACGACAAAGAAGCAGCGTCTGATCGAAAACCTTAGCTTGTTTGATTTCGAACTCAGCGAGGAGCAGATGAAGACAATTTCGGGGCTGAATCAGAATCATCGTTTCAACGACCCCGGATCATTTGGCGAAAAAGCCTTCAACACGTTTTACCCGATCTATGAATAGACGTCTTACCCGTCGGTTTCACTCAACGGATGCGATCCTGTTCATTAAGCGGATGCGATCCTGCGCTGATACTCAAGTAGACCATGTAGGGCGTGGTAAAGCACGCCACACTCCAAGTCGACCCCGCGACAAAGCTCTAGGATTTCACAAAGCTTGACAACACTGCGTCGCACCCAGTCGGCACGCAGCGTCTCGTCGTCCCCGGCAACCGCAATCGTTTCTAAGACGTGCCCGGTGGTCCCCAGAGATTCGCCAAGGTCACTGCACCATCCGGTACGATGTAAATAGGCGGTCGAATAAGTTCCATCGGGATTCTGATTGACACGCGCCATTTCGATCGCGGCGGCCAAATGATCTTTCGCCTGTGACCAGATCCCGGTCACCGCGCTACCCTCAGTGACACGATTGCGAAGCGCATAGGCGATGCCGATCAACCGGTGCGTCCCACCGCATACGCTTGCCGCCAAGTCACGGAGGACTTCCGATTCGACCAACAATTCGGTGCTGTAGGTCTCGCCATCACGGGCGGTCCAGCGGTAATCTGATGGCCGATAGAACGAAAGTGGAATCAAGGTCCAACTAAATTCAGCTTCGTAATTCAACGGAACATCGAACTCGGCTTGCCGCAGCCAATTTTCGATCGTTAGCGTTGTCTCGTCGATTTTCCATTGATCGTTCCGCTGTTGCCCCGCTTGCGCAACGACTGCCAGCCATTGGTCCCGGTGACCTTGACCAACTTTAGTACTCGCCTGCATGTCAACTTTGAAGCCATACTCGCCATCGTCAAAGCGATCGCCGAGGCGCGGCCGAAACCCATCACAAACCCCACCGGCTTTAAAGTACTCGACGGCACTTTGAAGACCGCTTGGAGTGTCGATTAGGAACTCGCTTCCGTATGCCAAAATACCATGAAAGATTTGCCAGGCGCCGTTAATTGAGACCGACAGCCCGCGTGAATTTTTCTCGTAATCCAACGTGTCGCGAACCAAGGTCGCGAGTTCGCGATCGTCTGAGCCGACCGATACCGTTTGCTCGTCATCGCTCGCATCACCGGGCAAGGTTTGCGGCATCGATAACGGACAACCACTGATTCCCATCGCCGATGTCGCGATCGATCCCAGCATCAATCGGCGGCTCAACAAGCGATGCCTGGGATGTTGATTGTCCATCGATTGCTTCACCGAAGAAATACCGTTCATTAGGTTTGTTAAGTTAGCTTCGAACGACCGGCACTGGGCCAGATCGATCGCCCGACACGTTTAAGCGAAGACTTGAGCGGAAGCGCTTTCACGCCATCGATTAAGTGCGCTTGGCCACATCGGAGCAAACGATACGTGAATGACGGTGAGATACAACCCTGGCCGACTTCATCGGTTTCGTCAGTTTGCTTTCGCTTATACGGTTGCTCGCCGTAACCCATGTCGATGCAGCGCAAGCCCTGTGCTTCGGCAGCTTCGAGGATCGAGACAAACAACCCGGTTCCCGGAGAATATCTTGCGAACGCGGGATCGTAGGCCGGAAACCAGTAGTGAAGCAGATCGCCGTCGAGCATCCCAAAGTGTGCCGCAACGGTGCGTCCTCCGGCGTTGAGCGTTGAGAGAATGCCGCGAGGGGTTTGATCGCGATCGATGTTCCCAAATAGCCGTTCCACCAACTCCATGGTCCAAGGTGTTGAGAATAGATCTAGGATATGAGTCCGCTGGTACTGATTCCGTTTCCAGCGAATCGCTTGCCGAAGTCGCTCGACATCTCGACAATCAAACTCAAATTGTACCGTACCGACCTCACGAGCCATCTTTCGAGTTTTTTGTCCCTGACGCCCGATGGTTTTATGCGCCCGACCTAGGTCACGGAGATACTGCACTGGGTTGTCACCGATTTCGCAGCGAAACGAGCGGACTTTGCGATGGCAGCAATGCGGAGGCATCTCATCGAGTGGTTGGCCAACGAGAGCATGAAAGTGATAGGCATTGCAGCCGATCTGACGCAGCAACCAGTGCCACGGAATGTTGAGCCCGGGATCACAAACGATATTGTGTGCGTCGTTGAAGAAGCGGCCAACAGGAAAGCACGACTGGCCCTGCCGGTGCAGCGGCAAAAACGCGATCGGACGTTCATTTTGGTAGACGACCGCGACCTCGACATCCTGACGAACGGCGTGAACCGCTTCCGAGAAGGCAACGGAAAAGAATGGGCTTCTAAATCGATCGTAACGCGCTCGCAGTGACTCCCAAACTCGCTTTTCGTCGCTTCCAACCAAATCAAACGGCTTCAACGCCGCCGTAGTCGCCTTGCCAGACTCGCTCGGCGCGGCTGGCCAAGAGTGATCAAAGACAGGAGTTTTGGTAGCCGACAGTGACACGGGAGTAGCGATATAGAAGGGCGTCAGACTTCTGCGGCGGCCGACGTAGTCATAGCTTATCGCCGCGAAGGACCTCTCAACAACGCCCTTAAGGATAGTCCATTCGCCCCCATTCACGAACGGGGATCCGACCCGTCAGCAGACCTTGGTCGGTCAATCATTCCGATTTTGACAGTCGCAACTCATCGGACCGGCGTTATGGCCGGGTTGCGACGCGACGTTGTTGGCCTTTCGGACGTAGGACGAAGACCTTGGGATCGTCGACGACGAACGTCGTACTCCAACGCTGTCCATCGTCGGCACTGCAAACGTTGTAGAAAAACGTGCGGAATCGCTCGGCCCGGTAGCTGTAGGGGAACTGACTGGTGATGTAGTCGTCTTCGGTCAAATCGTCCACACCGGGCGATGCGTAGTAGTGCACCATCCCGTCGGGCGTCACACTCATCCCCAGCGTCCACCATCCAGTCGTCGTGATCTGTGGCCCACGGAAGTCACCACCTCGACTGTTCCCTCGTACTCGCCAATACGCGTAGTCATGATCTTTCCGTGACTGGTGCTTGCTTTCGAATTCAACAAACATTCCGGGCCAATAGACTTCGTTGCCCATCTCTTCGACGGTTCGCTTGAAGATACCGACACCGACTTCTTTGTCGACCATCGCCGTGGTTTCCAACGCCAACCGGAATCCAAAGTGCGGCCCGCTGCGGTTTTCCCATGATTCGACAGGCGGCAGGAAAACTCGTGTGGTCACCGAGGGAACTTCTGAGATATCCAGTCGTCGCTTAAGGCGGTACTGCACGTTGGCGACAAAGTCATCTTGGTGCATCGTCCCGCTAGGGCGACCGGGAATTCCGGTGAACTTGCTTCGCATCAGCAAGGCGCCTTTGCTGCCGGGGATCCCACCCTTTGGCGTCTCGACGCGCTGCACGACATCGGGATGGCCTCGCTTGACACCCTCATACCAACGCCCGTTGGTACTGCGTCCCATCGGCCCGCGTTGATTTTCGTCGATGTCTTCGGTGCTCTTCGGATCGCGCGGAATATAGCTCCACGACGGATCTTCGAAGTCATCTGCGACGCCAACAATTTCGCTCCCCGTTCCGGGAACGACGGGCCGTTGGGCGGCCGATTCCCGAGCGGCTGTTGCCGCTGAAAGCAGGCCGATCGACGCCAAGACCATTGATCGCGCGAAGGTTTTCATCCCTGAAGTCCTCATCACCTCATCCATCCAATTTTTGCGAGCGAACGACGTTTCACTCGCGGTTTCACGGAGGCGCGCAGTGACGCGACCAAGCGACGCAGACTCCCCCTTGGTAGTCAAACATCGGCATCAGAATTTTCCGCCTGTAGCGGTTTTTCATGTTTTGTGGATTCGTGCGGTAAAACGAAAAACGAAGCGGCGTCAATTACCGACCGAACGGCTTCGCAGACCCCGCCCTGCCAGTCCTTTCTCAGAGCTCTACTTTTAGTGCTTCGATAAATCGAATAGCTGCGATTGCTTGCTGGGTTTGGTTTTCTTTGCCGCCGGATGCGTTTTGGCGTTCACACGTTTCGCCCACGCGTTATACGACTGGCTAAGGCGACGAACGACATCGGGATATCGGTCGCTAACGTCGTTGGTTTCCGTCCGATCTAGTGACAGGTCGTATAACTCCCAATCGCGGGATCGCTCGGCAACCAGTTTCCAGTTTCCTTCCCGAATTGCGTGGTTGGATGCGAACTCCCAAAAGATTGGCGGTCTTGATTCGCTCGCTTGGCCCCGAATCGTTGGAACCAATGAAATGCCTTCGCTGGGATTGATCGGCTGACCCTCACGTTCGCTCGGATATTGACCCTTTGCCAGCTCGATCACCGTTGGCATCAAGTCCACGATGTGGTGTGTCGAATTCGTCAAGCCGCCAGGTTGTTTGATTGCCGCAGGCCAATGCGCAATCAGCGGTGTCAGCGAACCACCTTCATGGGCGTACTGCTTGTACAACCGCATCGGTGTGTTGCACATATTTGCCCAGCGAGCATCGTAGGCATAGTTACTTTCGGCGGGACCGGGACCAATGTTCGGCGTCTTCATTCGATTGTACGGACAAGCACCGTTGTCGGAGAAGAACAAGATGACCGTGTTGTCTAGATCGCCGTGTTCCTGAAGATCGCTGACAAGGCGACCGACGTTCTGATCGAGTCGATCGACCATTGCCGCATAGACTTCCATCATTGGGGTGAGGAACTCCTTCTGTGATTGCGTCAGCGTCGAGAACGGCTCCAACTTGGGGTCCCGTTCGGAAAGACTCCATGTCTGGTCAACGATGCCCAATTTTTGTTGTCGTCTGAACCGCCGCTCGCGAATCTCGTCCCACCCCACGTCGTAACGTCCTCTGTATTTGGCAATGTCGTCCGGCAACGCATGCAGCGGAAAGTGTGGTGCGTTGTGGGCAAGATATAGAAAGTATGGCCGGTTTTTCGTACGAGCCTGATCGATAAACTTGATCGCGTAGTCCGTGAACGCATCCGTGGTATAGAAATCACCGGGGACTTCGAAAACTTCCCGATCGAGCCGCATCAGGTTTCGTCCGCTCTCCCAATCTTGGCCGGTGAAAAAATTCGCGGCACCGCTCAAAAAACCAAAGTAGCGATCAAAGCCACGATCGAGTGGATGCCCGGCAAGATGCCACTTCCCGCTCATCATGGTCGAGTAACCTGAATCTCGCAGAACCTCTGCGAGCGTTACATTGCCGGGGAGTTTTAAATTCTTTGACTGTTGATGCCACAATCCGGTCAGCAATGATGCACGCGTTTCGCTGCACTTGGCATTGTTGTGAAAATCCGTGAAACGCAGTCCGTTACTTGCCAATCGGTCAAGGTTGGGCGTTTCGATCTCGCCGCCGTAACACCCAAGATCCGAAAACCCCAGGTCATCGCAAACGATGACGACGATGTTGGGACGATCATTTGCCTGCGAGCTTACGCCTACGGTGGAAGCGACAGTGAACACGAATGTTAGAACAAATCGGATCATGGTAAATCTAGAACAACGAGATCAAAACAAAGTGCAAACCCGGCCATCAGGAAATGGAACGCTCAGTCTTCGCGGATCACGATCACATCGTCCACCCAAGCTTCCTTGGCGACGGCCAAACGCAATCGTGATTTCGTAGGATGTCCGATCCCAGGCGACTGAAAGTCGCCGATCGTCTGGCCATCGATTGAAACCGTCAGCGTCTCACCTTTGATCTGAACTTTCAGATCGTGCCAGGTGTTTTTTGACAAATTGACATCGATTGACTTCTCTTTGGATTTAATCAGCTTGCGATCGTCAGCGCTCAGCTGTTTCGCCTTCGATCGCTCACGAATTTCCTTCTTCATTCGTCCCGTCTTTAGGTCGGCCAACATGACTTTGTTTGGCCGAATTTTTGCGACGCACAGATGACCAGCGTGAACTGACTTCTCGTTCATGTCCGCGATGTTAATCCCCAACTCGTCGCCGGAACCGATTTTGAAACGCATCGTGATCGTCACGTCTTTGAAAGACAGGTCATGGACGACAGAGACACCGTGATCGGCGACCTTGTGCCGATAGATGTGCATGGCTCCATCGGCCAAATCGACTTGCTTGTTCCCCGCCGCCCGTGCTTTGCTGTTCGTGGACCAATCGTTGCCAAGTTGCTCGCGGGATTCGTCTTGTTCGTTCCGCTCGAAGTGATCTTCGAGCAGTTTTTCTCCGGCCAGCGTTGGGACGGCGGTGGTCAGCAAAATTGCAACGGTGGAAAGAGTTTTCTTCATGGGGAATTCAAAACTAAGGATGGAATATTGCATCGATGGCAGGAACGGAGGACCGGCATCCGAACCACCAGTTTAGCCGGTTCAGTCGCCGCGCGTTGATCATTCGTGGGCTGTCAAAACAGTGTTCCGGCGTTTATAAAACTCTCCGCTCGGACGAGCCCCATGCGGTGTCCCAGAAACGGCCGCATCGGTGCCCCGAAGAGCGAAGACTACGTGCATTCCCAACCAAAAAAATTTTGTCATGCCTCGCGTCAAACCTTTCCGCGCCGTTCGTCCTCCCGCCGACAAAGCCGCCGCGGTTGCCAGCGTCCCTTATGACGTGGTGAATCGAGCCGAAGCCGCCCAGTTGGCGGAAGGCAACCCTGATTCGTTTCTTCATGTCGTCCGTCCCGACATTGATTTGCCGCCGGAAACCGACCCGTATGCCGACGAGATCTACGAAACCGCGGCGAAGAACTTCCGCGCGTTCATGGACGCCGGAACACTTCAGCAGGACGCTGACGAATCGATTTTCCTGTATCGGCAAATCATGGACGGGAATAGTCAGATCGGTGTTGTTGCCTGCGCCCACATCGATGACTACGAAAATAATCGCATCCTCAAACACGAATTCACTCGTCCGGCAAAAGAAGACGATCGAACCCGGCACGTCACGACGTTGGCTGCTCACGCCGGTCCAGTGTTTTTGACTTATCGCGACCACGAGCAACTCAATCAGTCGGTCGAAGATGCAATTAAACAGGCACCGCTGTACGACTTTACCGCCGAAGACGGCGTCCAGCACACCGTCTGGAAAATCGAAGACGCGGAGTCTTATTGCAAAGCACTTGGCGAAGTTCCCGCATTTTATGTCGCCGACGGTCACCACCGCGCCGCTAGCGCCTGGCGTGCCGGGAAGGCCCGCCGGGAAGCAAATGCCGATCATACCGGCGAGGAAGAATACAACTGGTTCTTGACCGTTCTCTTCCCGGCATCGCAGCTAAATGTTTTGGCATACAACCGTGTGATCAAAGATCTCAATGGCCAAACGCCCGATCAGATTCGTGAACGCTTGGCCGAAGTCGGTACGCTCGAACCGACCGACGATCCTGTCCCAGATCAGGCCGGAAGCTTTTGCATTTATCTGGATGGAAGTTGGTCCAAGTTGACTGTGCCCGCTGGTTCGATCGATCACAACGATGCGATCAATTCTCTTGACGTGGCGTTGCTTGAAAAGCGTGTGATCCGACCGATCTTCGGTATCGAAGATGTCCGCACCGATCCACGGATTGATTTCGTCGGCGGCATCCGCGGTACCGGTGAGCTGGAGAAGAAAGTTCAGTCGGGCGAATGGGCCTTCGCAGTCTCCATGTTCCCGACGTCGATTGCCCAGCTAATGGCCGTATCAGACGCTGGTGAAGTGATGCCGCCCAAGAGCACCTGGTTCGAGCCCAAGCTGCGAAGTGGTTTGCTCGTCCACTTGCTCGACTAAAGCATCGGCCGAAGCATCACGCTCACCTCTTAACGATTCAGATCGCCAGATCCGATTGGTCTGGCGATGAATCGGATAAGCCGATCGCGTGACGAATTTGCCGCAGTTCGGCCGACAAGTGCTTTTGCACCAACTTGATGTCTGCACTATGAATTAGCAGATTCGCTCCACGTTCAAGCATCGCTGCTTGTTCCTCAGCGTTCCCCCAGTAGTGGATCCCCGCGCCGACGTTGTGGGCGCGCGCTTTTCTGAATATCGTCTCACAAGCGGTCAAAAACTCCGGATGATCGTACTGTTCGGGAATGCCCAGCGAACAACTTAAGTCGTGAGGGCCGATCAGCACGGCATCCAGACCGGGTTCCGCCAAAATCTCGTTCAGCGCTTCGATCGCCGGAACACTTTCGATATTGACGATTAATAGCTTTTGACGTGACACGTTGGCTAGATACTGGTCCAGGCTATCGGATTCTGATTGGCCGTCCAGCATTCGCGATAACGTTGCACCTTTGATCGGTCTCATTTTCACCGCACCACGGAGTTGACGCACTTGCTGCGATGTCTCTACGTATGGAGCGATCACGCCTGATGCACCACCGTCGAGCACCATTGTCGCCCAAGTCGAATCCGCCGACGGGATGCGAACGATCGGCGAAAGCCCCATGGCGGCATAGGTTTGACACATCCAACTGAGTTGGTGTCGATCAATTGCAACGTGTTCGGTGTCAATGAAGACGAAATCCAGACCACATTGTCGAATCATTTCCGGCCATCGCGGCGAGGTTGATACGACAAGTGTTCCGAAAACCGGTTTCCCGGCATGAAGTCGTCGAGCAATCTCTTCAGGTAGCATGGGGGGCGTCATAGGAAGTGTGATCGGTTAACTATTTGCGTTACCATACCCGATCGACATCCCATCATGGCGTTTCGTCGACCGTCTACGTCTTCGACTTCTGGGCAGGCGATTCTGGTCGCGCATTAAAAAACCTCGCCCGTTCCGCTACCGCTGGAACAGGCGAGGTCAACGTCTTCAGTTGTCGACAATTGATCGTCGACAGCGTCTACCGCTTCCGAGAATGCGTTAATGACCTGTTGATTTTCAGATTTGATCTCTCACAAAGTCGCCTTCCACTTCGCAATACCCGCAGAAAAGAACGCTACCGTCACGGAGTGAAGGGCAACAATAGAAAATCATCAGGCTCTTAAATCAGTGAATCCGTCTCGGCGAAATCGCAGTTCGCGTCTCCCGATAGAATCACGTTTTGGAAAACGCATTCGTAGCGGACCTGGCGATCACTTCAAACTAATCAGGTAACGAAGCAAATCGTCAAACTCTTGCCGATCTTTCAGCATTCGTACCAATCCATCTGGCATCATCGAATTCTTTGATTCTTTGACCTCTTCGATCGATTCATCAGCGATGGTAATTGGCTTTGGCTGAGCAACGTTTCGCAAAACAATTCCGGTGTCATCTTCGGAAATACGAATTCCCGATATCACTTTGCCTTCGTCAGTCAACACGTTGATCTGAGCGAATTCCTTGTCGATCTGCTTGGATGGGTGCAGCACCGCGTCGACCCAGTCGACAGGCTTCATCGCCTTGGTGAGCTTTGTCAAGTCGGGCCCCATTCGCGGCGCATTGCCAGGTGGGTCGTGACAAGCGAAACATGCGGCGGCTGACTGGTAGAACACTCGTTTGCCTCGATTGACCTTACCGCGTTCCATCGCCGCGGCAACCAAAGCGTCTGCGGGCTGGCCCAGCAGGTCTTTTTCGAGTGCCAAGTTATTGATGACTTCAGGAGTTTCCAGGTCCTCTTTCATCATCAGAGCCTTTTCCAGGGGATGGATCGCTTCCAACTCCTCTGGCTTCCAGAAGGTCGTGCGATCAGACGTTTCGGCCCGAACCTTAGTGACCAGTTCGGCATCGATCGGCGACGCTTGGTTGCCCCAGGTGTTTCGAACGAACGTCAGCACGTCCGCCATTTCATTGTCTTTCAACAAATCACGAAATGCCGTCATCGGCGGAACGCCTCGCGAAGGATCGTAAATTTTTCCACCGACCTGCATCTTGCCCCACATGCCGTGCAACGCAAGCTTGATCAGCCGTTCTTCGCTTCCCGTGACCCATGGACTGCCGACCAGCGTCGGGTAAACCGAGCCGTTGCCCTGACCATTGGTCAGGTGGCACGTCGCACAATGTGATTCACGCTGGAAGATCAAACCACCACGTTTATAGGAATCATGGTACTTTCGATCCAGGTGACGAGGCGGGCGATAGTTGACGATATGCAATTCAGGTGAGCCCGCGAATTTCACGGCTCGTTTCGCATCAAAGTTATTCCAAAAGTGTTGCACTGTTTTCGCAGCGACGACCGCATGGGGGACATCGGAGGAAAGCAGTTTTGCCAACAATTCTTCGTTGACTGCGTCGTGTTGCTGGTGCAGCCAAAGTGCCTCCAATAGATGATGAGCTTCATCTTCGATGTCAGGATTGAAATCTTTTGCCCACGCTTGCGCCTTGGCAAGGACTTCGGCCGAATCACGCTCGCTCAGTTCGACACGCGTCCGATGCCGTACGCCGTCGACCGGGTGCTTGAGGTTTTCCAGTAACGCTTCAATGGGTTGACCGTCGATCGCGACAGGTTCTTGCAAAGGTCTCCCTTTGACCGTCAAACGCAGAATTCGCCCATGCTTGTGGTCGCGACTTGGGTCACGGATGTTGTGTTGCATGTGACCGATAATCATGTTGTGCCAGTCGGCCACATAAAGCGCGCCGTCTTCGCCGACGATCGCATCGCTAGGACGAAAATTCCGATCCTCGCCGTTAAGTAACTCGCGGACCGGCGTCCCCCAGACGTGACCGTAGGGACGATTGCCACCGTCACCGCGATCCAAATCATACTGTTTGATGCCTAGGAACCCAATCACATTCAAGATCAAAAAGTCCTGTTGCATGTCCTCCGGAAAGTGGGCTGACGATAGGATTTCGTTCGCGGGAACGGGGCGAAATTCCTTGACAACTAGCGAGTGCATTTGAAAGCCGTCGTCTTTCGGACGGACTTGATAGGACTTTCCTCCGGTACCGTCGTTCGCATACAGATATCCCCAGCGATCGAAGCTACTGCCGTGAGGGTTCGGACTGTTTGCGGCAATCGGGCTGATCGCAAACGTACGAGGGTCGAATCGATACATTCCCGATACACCGGTATTCAGATTCGACTTCCAGGGAGTCTCATGGTTGTGCACCAAAAACACGCCGCTTTGCCAATAGATCCCACCGTCGGGACCGTAAATCAGATTGTTCGCCGCATGGTGTGTGTCAGACGTTCCCAGACCTTGCAAGATCGGGTAACGCACGTCGGCCTTGTCATCCCCGTCGGTGTCCTTCAGGAACAGTAGATCGGGTCCCGAGGTGACCAAGACGCCTCCGCCCCAAAATTCGAATCCGAGTGGATTGTGGACATGGGCGAAGATCTTTCGCTTGTCGGCGACGCCATCACGATCGGTATCTTCAAAGATCATCAAGCTGTCTTTCAATTCATCGCCGGGTTCCCACTTGGGATAAGAATTCCAACTGGCGGCCCATAAACGCCCTTTCGTATCAACTTGTAATTGAACGGGGTTTGCCAAATCGGGAAACATCTTCTCAGAAGCAAAGACGTTTAGCTCGAAGCCATCGGGCACATTGATTTTTGCCAGACTCTCTTCGGGGCTTAGGTAATCCGTGCTTCCTTCCTTCTCTTTACTTGAACTTCGGCTTCCGCCACCGACATTCGTCTTCACCGTGACCGGTTTGGGAACGTTACTGTCATCCGCTTTGATGGATCTGCCGTTCGCTGCCGCCCAAATTACCGGATCCCGGTTGGCGGTCATTTGGTCTAGCATTTTTAACTCATGCACCAACACATCCGCGTTCGTTTGGCCATCGACAAAGCTCAGTGTCGACCGCGATCCCCAGATGTCGTTGCCATCGGTGGCGCGATAGCGATTGTGCCAATGCCAGTTCTTATCCTCGACGGCTTCGTAAATCTGCGTGAGTTTGGCATCATCACCAACGGATTCTCCGATCAGTCGATTCGCGATTACGTCGGCAAGTTTTCGGTAGCCTTTCGCATTGAGGTGAATGCCGTTGAGCGTCAGAGGATCTTCGGTGGTTTCGTACAACTGAAGCGTCGGCGTGAAGAGATTCACAAATGTCGCATCGACAGTCTCTGCCGCCGCTTCGGTGGCAGCGGTGAACGCCCGCAAGTTGGAGTTCAATTCGCGACCATCAGGTAGATGCGGATTGCCGGTGTATTCGTAAGCAATCGGGCTGAAGAGAACAAACCGAGCTTCAACGCCGGCTTGTTTTCGCAGCTCACGATACTTCTCGACTAGCTTGACCAACTCACCTTCATAGGCATCCGCGCCCCCGGGGCCGGCGTGTGATTCGTTGTAGCCGTACATCAACCAGACAACGTCGGGTGCGACATGCTGCAGATATTCGGTGTCGTTCGTAAAGCCTTTGTTTCTTGGCCGCTGATTGACCATGTCACCGGAAAAACTCATGTTCCGGAATCGAACGTTTTTGTCCTTCAGCTTGGATTGCAGAATCGTTTCGACCCAAGGGTCATGCTGCATTCGGTCAGCTAAGCCATTGCCGAAGATTGCGACAACATCGTCTTGCTGGAATTCAAACGGGACATCGGAGTATGACTTACTTGGTGCGATGGCCATCAGAATCGCCATCAAAATGGTCCCAGCGGCCACCCGCCTACGGACGAATCGTTTCAAGGACGGAGGGATCAATAAACGCATTGGCAATCTCAATCAGAGGTGGGAGAAAAACGGTGGGTAGGAAAAGTCGTTCGACTCGAATCAGTCAAACGAAAAGTTCGATATGGTCCATTGAATTCGAATAGATTCTGTTACGTCTAAGAAATGATCTAAAACTATGATCCGGAAACGCCGGTTTCGAGTTTGTAAGCAGTTGAGCACGAATGATTCGGCTTTAAGTCATTTCACTCTCCCGCAAGCGGGAGGGGGTTATCTAGATGTTCAAACCCAAAGACTCGTGTGTACCTGCTTAGCGCGGATTCCAGGTTAACGCCAACTGATCTATTGGCATAACTCGTAGTTGTAATAGTCTCTCACGATGACGTTCCATTTTGCAGCATACACGACTGTCCGGGACCTACCAATCTGCAGCGTTCAAGGTTTGCCGACATCGTAGATTTTTTGTATTTCCGCTTCACCAAGAACGTCACCGAAAACAATGAGCTCGTCCATGCAACCGTTCAAGTTTCGAACCTTGGTCGGATGAAAGCGATTCGAACCCCGATACCAGTTACCAATCGTTGCGTCCCCGATGCGAAGTTTTCCTTCGGCTTTCTCGTGGAGTGACGTCCGGGCGTGAAGTTCGCCATTGACGTAGTGATCAATTCGGCGTTCGCTCGCATCGTAGACAGTCGCGAGATGGACCCATTGGCCCAAGCGAAAAACGTCAAACACGGGCTCGGTCATATAATCGCGTGACGCTTTGGGCGAATGTGACACTCCGAGAATCAGCCGCCCGTCTTGGCGGATCTGCCAGTGTGGAGCGTTGACGGGAAATCCATCGGTCAACAACAGCGAATTGAATCGGCGATCCAATCCGTCGACACGTAGCCATGTCGAATAAGTCAGCGAATCGTACTCGCCCGGAAGTTGTATCCGGACACGGTCCCCAGGACGTTTAAACTGCAATGCGGCTTTGTCAGGCCATCTGCCTTCTGACCACTCGCAACCGACGATCGCTCCAACCAATCGGCTGCCATCGGAACCATAACCGTCCAACGTTCGATCCTCGGTCGGCGAGCGATCGAAAGGAAAATATGCGACGACTCGTGGGTCGCTTCGCAACGAATCCCGAAATTCTTGCCAGTCACGTTGCTGCTCGCGATTTCGAGCATTCGTCAATTCATGCAATCGTCCCGGTGTCACAAAGTCTTGGTTTCGAACATCGATCGGCAAACGTTCGCCGCCTTGTCCGACCGCTACCGCATCACCGGCGTTTAATTCGCGCCGCGTCGAAAGATTGCGATTTGATTGCGGTTCATAGATTTCCACGGTTCCGTCAAAAACATGAACTTCTGTTTGGCCATTCGCGGATACGTCGACACCAAATTCGGTTCCTAAGTCGACCAGTTCCAACGTCGGGGCAAGCACCGCAAAACCGCGCGCCGGTTCGGGAACGTTAGCGCGCAATCGACCTGAATGACAGACGACTCGAGACGCATCGAGGATCTCGAGCTTTGCCGGACCTTGCGCAACCACGGTGGCACCACCGTAAAACTCTAGTTGGATGAGCCCGGATTCCCATGCGATCGTACCCGGCGGGATCGTTTGGCCGGGGATCAAGTCGGCAACTTCTTTGCCTACCAGTTGAGAGGCCTGCGTCAACACCGCAACGCCCAAATCATCGGGATCGTCAGCCTCAGTTGGTGAGACGAAGTTTGGACGCTCACTGATTTCAACGGTTGTGGTTTCTTCGTGCAACAAAACGCCGGCAAGCAATAGGATCGCTGTGGCAGCTGCAAACCAACCGGTCCAAGCGACGAGTGCCGGTACTCGAGCTACGGAATTACGCGCGCCCGAAGCTTGTGGCATTCCAATTTGAGCTTCGTTTGTGTCGCAAAGTAAACGGTCATCGGAAGCAGAAGCATTCTTCGCCGATGCGACGACTCGATTGACGAAACCATCTCGATCAGCCGCAGCATCCTGCCGGGTCTGCAGTGCTGCTTTGAACCGATCCAGATCACGATAGGGGTCTTCGTACTGGGAAAGCAGATCTGCGATTTCCAAATGCGATCGCAGATCTCCGATCTTGTGCGGGTGGTCGCGCAAAAGCCCAACCAGCTCGTCTACTTCGGCGGGCGAAAGTTCATCATCGAGCAATCGCTCGATCAGTTCGTCAAGTTGTGAATCGGCCATCAATCTGCGATGCCTCCGCGATTCGAAGTTCGATGCAATGTTTCAACTGTTGACGAATCCTCATCAATGCCTGACGAACAGCGGCGGATGTCATCCCCAAATGATCGGCCAGATCACTCGCGTTCCAGCCATCTTCGTAGCGTCCGGCGACCAACCGACGACTTTTGGGGGCAAGGCGTTCCACACAATCGCGGAGTTCAGGCCCGTGGGCGCAAAAATGTTCCTCCGATGCCACTTCGGCATCCGAATGCTTCAGCAACAATTCGGAGAGACCTTCATGCAGTAGACGCTTCTGACGGCTCTGCTTCCGTAATTCGTTCCGTACCAAATTTCTTGCGATCCCACGAAGCCATTTACCGATGTCACGATCGGCGTCAAAGGACTTACGTTCACGCCACGCGACCAAAAATACCTCTTGGGCGACGTCATCGACCCAATCCGCATCCACTCCGAGCGTTCGAACAAACGAACGGAGCTGCTGATGCTGATTCGTGACCAGTTCGGCCAAATCGTCGGTATCGGAAGCGCGTTGCATGGTCGTACCTTGTCACCAACTCGACGAGTGTGACGCAAAAAAAGCAAACTTTTCCAGTTCGCGATCGATTTGTCGTTTTACAACCGACGCGTCCGTGAAAGACATTTGATTGGCGAATCCCGTCCCACACCGAACTCAGCTTCGTGACGCCGCCGGCTTCGACTTCGTCGGCCGAACGTAGGCGGCTTTGCCAATTGACCGAAGCGAAGGATCCATCGCTTGGTAGGTCGATTCGTCTTTGAAAAGCCAAAGAATGCGAGTTTTCGAATTCTTTGGTTTCGTCGGAACCGGTGCATACCCATCGGTAAAAACGAGCAGCCCATCATAGCCACGGTGGTCGTCGATGTAGTCCATCAACGGTTGAAAGTTCGTGCCACCACGTCCAATTACTTCGAATTGATTCCTTGCCCGACGCAAGGTCATCGGTTCGGACCGGATCTGTTCGTCGAACCAGAGCACGTCGATCGACTCGACACCATACTGAAAAAAACGCCCGACGATTGAAAAGCCTAATCGCAGATCTTTGGCCCCCATCGAACCGGAGACATCGACTGCGAAAAGCAACTTGGTCGTGAAGTCATAGCGACTTCCCATCTGCGTGAAACCGTAGCGACGACTTGGTTTCATTCGTGTGAGACGTCGATTGACCGAGAGCACGCTCTGACGAAAGCTTCTCAAGATAGCGCGATAGTCAACGATCGGTTCTAACGTCGAAAGAATCTTTTCCTTCGCGGATCCAGCAATCGTGCCCCAGCCATCCGTCTCGGCGGCTTCACGGATCGTTGTTTGCACTTCATTTTGAAATAGATCGTCGCTTTCCCAACCGTCGGCGTTCTCCTGACCAACTCGCGTCGGATCGGCGTAGGCCTGCAGCAAGCTATCCGAACTTGTACGTTGTGACGCCGATTCGGACGATTCGGGTGCCGATGAGCCTGTTTCGCCGGATCGATGGTCCTCATCCGCCGCAGCGGACGCATCATCGGCAACCGAATCGTCGTCTGGTGTTTCGTGTTGCTGTTCGTCTTGCGAATTTGTTGATGGGGACTTGGACTGTGATTGCGATTCGTCGTCGTCCGATTGGCCCGGGTCACTGTCTTCGTCAGATTGCTGTCTCTGAAGAAGTTCTTGGTAGTAAAACTCAAAGTACTGATCGTCGAATTGTTCATCTCCGAAAACTTGGCGGGCGCGGTCGATGGGAAGATCACTTCGCAGGCATTCCTGCACCGACAAGTTGCTCGCCATGTATGACAGTTCGGTGCGCGGTTGCCGGCGATCATAAGGGTGCCCGAGCAGGATTCGCATGGCTTCGAACGTAAGCACAGACCGCAACTCGTGTTTTCGCAACGAATCAATGAACGCAGGGTTGTATTCGATCCGCCCGTGTTGGACGCGAATCGTTTCTATCCTGGGTTCGATCACGACGTCGTGCAGTGTCCAGGCGGCAAATAGCAACG
This sequence comes from Roseiconus lacunae, assembly GCF_008312935.1. Lineage (NCBI taxonomy): Bacteria > Pseudomonadati > Planctomycetota > Planctomycetia > Pirellulales > Pirellulaceae > Roseiconus > Roseiconus lacunae. The sequence continues at coordinate 259,550 of NZ_VSZO01000007.1, forward strand.
GTTCAGATATAAACCACCCCTCGACAACGTGGGTGATTCGCTCGCGTGACGTATGCTTTTTTCGTGGTGACGTAGACATCGTTCGCGCCCTCGTTCGCTATTCAATTCGAATGCCTTCCATATAGCTGGTCAGCACTTCGGTCAATTCAATCGACTCCGATACAAACTCCATGACGGCGTCAAATTTAGGTTTTTGAATCGTTGCGACGAGGTGCGCGACGACCTCATCTAGTTTTCGTTTTCGAACCAGCTTGACGTAACCAAGCAGGCCGTTGCGCGCCTGATCTTCACGATCGGCTGGGCATTTACCACCACTGATCCAAAGTAAGATCTGCTCGTTGAGCATCAGGAGTTCCGCTAGTGACAGTGCGTTAAGTTTCTTTCGATGCTTTGCGAGATCAAGAAGTGTGTCGGCCGCCGTGACTGGCAACCTGATCGCTAGGCTGCGGCGGAAGGCCGACGCGGCATTGGATCCGACAATCCCCGCAATCAGCTTCAAAAGCGTGTCGGTGATTTGTTCGTGAGATTGAATCAGGTCACTGACGCGATGCCACGCGCGTCGGTCTGGGGTTTTGACAAGCCCGGATAACACCTCGTTGGGATCACCGGGGGCGGACGTTCCGTCTCGGTCGAGGAAGTGAGGTTGCTGTTGAACAAAACGGATGACACGTTGATCCAGATCGTTACGTTCGGCCCACAGCAGCCAATCCTCGATCGTGGGCGTGAATTCATATAGATTGAACCGCGACACCAGTGCCGGGTCGAGGTCGGTAAGTTGGTACTCGTCGCCTTCGTTCACCGCCGAGACAATCACGCTTCCCATAGGCAATCGTTTTCCGGCCAAGGTCTTGTTCAACGCCAATTCCATTACCGCTTGCAGAATTTCGGGCCGCGCTCGGTTCAACTCGTCAAGAAACAATGCGATCGGCTGATCGTCCGAAGGCCACCAGTAGGGCGGCAGAAACTCGCTGCGCCCGGTCCGTTCGTCCTTGTGAAGTAAGCCGATCAAGTCGCCGGGGTCGCTCATTTGGCCAAGGAAAAAAGAGACGACAGGCATGCCACGCGCGGCATAATGGGCACCGATGATTTGGCTTTTCCCAATCCCGTGGCGTCCGACCAGCATCACGTTCTGGTCGGGTGGCGTCAGTTCCAGCAGTTCAATCAATTCACGAGCATCTACGCGGACGGCCAAAGTCGTCTCCTTTGAATCTGTACGGCGGCGGTCGGTTAGCGGGAAAGAAGCGTGTCAGACAAATTGATCAGCGGTCAGAGCGACTCGTGCTCGATCCAGTCCAACGTCCAGGGAAGTCGTCCGACGGGTTGCATTTTGAATCGTAGCCCTTCGGCATAGAGTTCTCGCAGATGCAGGATCGTCGATTTAAGTTTCGGCAGCACTTGTTCGAACTGTTTGAATGGCACCTGGATCTCGATCATTTCATGATTGGCAAGCTTGACGAACAGTTTGACTTTGCGAGTGTCTGTCGTGGCGGCAAAGTCAAATTGTTCCTCTTTAGCGAGTTTCTTGACTTGAGCGACGATCGCTCGCGATTTAAACCCGCGGATTTTTTCACGTTTGTTTTCGGCCGCCGACCTTCGCGCGTACCGTTCCAACACGTGGCGAACGAAGTTTTTCAGTTCGTCGACACTGCTGACCATGGTGATTTGCTGGCTTTCGCGGTAGCGGTATGCGTGCAATGTCAACCGCTTTTCAGAGTCATATTCCAACCTCAACTCGTCTCGACGAAGGTATTGGTCGTCGCTATCCGGATTGGGGATCGTAAATCGACACAGCGTCCGTGAGCGGGAGTCCCGATCACCGGGGTGTTTGGTCACGTGACAACCGTCGATCGCAGCGATCACCATTTGCCACCGTTTTGCCTCAGCCGGCAGATTGGCCCGATCGACGACAATCGGCTGGTCTTCGGCAAAATCTTCGCGAAACAGCTTTCGGACGCTGGCAAGCGGGAGTTTCAAGGGTTTGAAGTGGGCTTTGAAAGGCTTTTTTCTCCGTCAACAAGACTAATGTACGAAATGGTCAGGTGTTGTCGACTTCCCGATTGGACAGAAACCGGCAACACTACGGCCTATGCAACCATCGCCCCATCAATTCGACGTCCCCGTTTCCCGGTTTCAGGTCGGAAGCTACACGCTTGCGTATCGCGATCAGCATCCCGAAAGCACCGATTCCGACGCAGAAGTGTCTAGTCGACCGACGATCTTGTGTGTGCACGGCAATCCGACTTGGGGTTACTACTACCGCCGAGTTTTTCAACATTTCGCTTCTACGCATCGAGTCGTCGCGATCGACCATCTCGGTTGTGGCGATAGCGATAAACCACCAAGATCGCAGTTCCCATATCGCCTGGAAAATCACCAGCAGAACCTCGCCGACTTGGTCGAGCACCTCGACCTACGCAATGTGATGCTGCTGGCGCACGACTGGGGAGGCGCGATCGGCCTAGGGGCGTTGCTAAAAACACGCGAGCGTTTCTCGGCGATCACGCTTCTCAACACCGGTGCGTTTCCCCCTCCATACGTGCCGTGGCGAATCGCAGCCTGTCGCTTACCAGTGCTGGGGACGTTGGGAGTTCGAGGCCTGAATCTTTTTGCCAAGGCAGCGGTGACGATGGCGATGAATCGGAACCGGTTGGATCCCGAGGTTGCCGCGGGGTTGCTGCGTCCCTATGACTCTTGGGCCAACCGGGTGGCGATCGACGCCTTCGTCCGCGATATCCCGATGTCGAAATCGGCGCCGACGTATCAGACGCTCCTTGATCTGGAGCAGCGTTTGCCATCGCTCGCCAACCTTCCGTCCTTGTTAGTTTGGGGAATGAAGGACTGGTGCTTTCGGCCGGATTGCTTGCGTCGTTTTCAACAAGCTTGGCCGAACGCGCGTTCGTTAGAAATTGACGATGCCGGGCACTATGTCATCGAAGACGCCCCGGAAGCGGTTTTGGCGGCAATCGAAAGTTTTGTCGCCGATGTTGAAGCGTCGACGCAGTCGTGAACCAAGTTCTTCAGACATATCGCCAGCTTAGCCAAACGCCTCACGATGGGGTTCGCTGGGCGTGCCTGCTTGAAGCTACGGCGCCGAAAGCCGGCAACGTCTTTCCCGGGCAATCGTTCGCCGACTTACGTTATCGGGATTTCGTCGATGCGGCCGAGATCGCTTCACAGGTTTTCGGCGCCAACCCGGATCGATTCAGCACGAGTGTTCTCGAAGGAACTCGCCAGGTCGCTGACCAGATTGGCACCAACGTCAATCTGGGAATTCTGCTCCTGCTTGGACCGCTGGTTCAAGTCGACCAGACAAGCGGGCTTTCGAATGACGATGCCGAATTGATCGGACGGGTGACCGAGACGCTACACTCGCTTGATGCTGCCGACGCGAATCAACTCTACGAGGCGATCAACATGGCCCATCCCGGCGGAATGGGAAAAGTCGACGAAATGGACCTTGCCGATTCGGCACCCCCAAGCTTTCTCGACGCGATGACCGCGGCGGCTGATCGCGATCAGATTGCGGCCAACTACGCCAACGGCTTCGAGGATTTGATTTCCTGTGTTCTGCCGATGCTCGATCAAGCAGTTCAGCAATCACAGGACATCCTGACCGGCATTTCAATCGCCCATCTGCGATTACTCGCCGATCGCGAAGACTCGTTGATCGAACGCAAATTTGGTCGCTCGGTTGCGATCGAAGTTCGTCGAAAGGCTGACTTTGATCACGATGACCTACACGCTCGAATGCGTTTTGATGCTTACCTTCGAACCAGTTACGCAAAGCCACTGAACCCCGGTACGACCGCCGATATGATCGCCGCCGGGTTGTATTGTTTGCTTCGACGTGGCAATTCCAACCCGTGGAGGGTGAATCATGAATCAACCGACATTTCGCGTTGATGTTACGAAAGAACAATTTGTATTTTCCGCCGCACACTTCATCACCTTCGCCGGCGATATTTGCGAGCGATTACACGGACATAACTACGGCGTGCGGGCCAGCGTGGAAGGTCCACTCGATGAAAACCGTTACGTCGTCGACTTCATTGCGCTCCGTGATGCGGTGCTTGAGCAAACAACATCGCTCGATCACCACGTCATTTTGCCGACCGACCACGCTGAGATCAAAATCACGAGCGACGAGAAAGAAACCACGGCGACCTTTCGCGACCGGCGTTGGGTGTTCCCGAACGAAGATTGTGTGATGTTGCCGGTGATCAACACGACGGCTGAAGAAATCGCCCGTGTGATTGCCGAACGTGTCCGAGATAAAACCAAAGACAAGTTTGGCAATGCCTTACACTGGATCGAAGTCGCGGTGGATGAAAACCACGGGCAATGGGGTGTCTGCCGGATTCCTTGGTGACCTTTTTATATCGACATTGCCCCGATCGACTCATCTCGGTCATTGCATTGGATTAAACTTCGCTCTTCGTTCCTTCTGTTTAATCAACTTCTGGATACGAATCGAGCCGAACGGCGTGGGCCACGCCGTCCGTGTCAAAACAGAGGGCAACTGCAGTTTTACCGACGGTCCGTATCCCAATCGTCGGTCCTGGCCGATCAAATGCCGGCTCTATTTGGACGACTCTGTGAGGTCACAGCGTAATAGGTTCACCGCCGACCGGCACCGTTTCTTACTTCATTGAATTCGATCTAATCATGCGTGTCTGTATTTTGATCCTATTGGCAATCGCCTCCGCCGGTGCATCGGCAGCACAAGATTCCACGACGTTGCCGTTGCCGGTTTTAGGACCGTATGATTACGAAACAAAACCGGAAGGCAAAGCGTTTGAAAAACTGAATCCCCGCAAAGCTCCTGAGGCAGGCGAGTTGATGCTGCGAAAGGGAGATCGGTTGGCAATTGTTGGTGATTCGATCACCGAGCAACGGATGTATTCGCGACTGATCGAAACTTATCTAACAGCATGCACACCTGAACTAGAAATTGCTGTGAGGCAGTACGGTTGGAGTGGCGAAAAAACCGATGGCTTCCTTCGCCGAATGGACAATGATTGTTTACGTTTTGCCCCGACAATCGCGACGCTGTCCTACGGCATGAACGATGCCCGCTATCGTCCTTTCGATGTGACCAACGGGCAGTGGTACGACGATCATTACACCGCGATCGTGCGCAAATTCAAAAATGCCGGTGCCAAAGTCGTCGTCGGCTCTCCTGGCTGCAGCGGGAAACTTGCGACGTGGGTACGATCACGTTCGGGGACGCTGGAAGAACACAATCAACACCTCTGTGCCCTACGAGACATAGCGATTGAGGTTGCCCAGCGTGAAGGGGTTGCCTTTGCCGATGTGTTCTGGCCGATGTATCAAGCCCGAGTCAAAGCTCCGGGACTGTATCCTGGCGATGGTTCCAAGCCGTATGAGTTGGTCGGACGCGACGGAATTCACCCTGACTGGGCCGGCCATGCGATCATGGCCTACGCGTACCTCAGCGCACTGGGGTTGGACGGTAACCTTGGAACGATCACGATTGATTTGGAAAGTAACCAAGCGTCGGCGCAAGGCGGTCACCAAGTCGAATCATTCAATGCCGGAAAGGTCACTGTCACCAGTGAACGCTATTGCTTTTGTGCCCCCGGTCCGGTCGATCGAGATGACTCGGTGCGATCCGGAATGACTTTTGTCCCCTTCGATCAACAGCTGAATCGATTGACCCTGAAGGTGTTGGGTGTCAAAGGAATCGCGACCGTGACCTGGGGAAATGTCTCGAAAACGTATTCATCGGCCCAATTGCGTGACGGGATCAATCTGGCCGCGGAGTTCACTCTGAATCCGTTTTGCGAGCCGTTTGCCGAAGTCAGCGAAGCCGTCGCCGCCAAACAGGAATTCGAGACGAAACAAATCAAAAAGATCTTTCATGGCCGTCCCGGTCGCGAGAATATGGACCTCGCCGTCGAGCAGACTGAAAGAGAACGGGCCCCGCTGGCAAAAGCTGTGCGAGACTCGGTGCGTCCGGTGCGACATATCATTCGCATCGAATAACGTATCACTTGCATCATCTACAACGGATCAAGCGCCGCCGGAATGAGGAGACTGTTTCGTCCCTGCATTCCGGCGAACAGCGTTTCGTCGATGTGGCCTCAATTCACTAGACGGCCGCAGGGGTTCCCTTGATCGCGTGATGGTCCGCGTTGACCTGGTCGATCAGTTCTTGCTGCACGCGGATGGCATCCTCGTGTTCGACTTGGCAGGTACCCGCAGCTTCATGCCCGCCGCCGCCGTACTTCAAGCAAAGCTCGCCGACATCAGTTGAACAGGATCGGTCGAGAATTGATTTACCGATCGTAAAGACGGTGTTTTGTTTTTGCTTCCCCCACAACACGTGGATCGAGATATCGCACTGTGGATAGAGGGCGTAAACGGTGAAGCGATTGGTCGCGTAAATCGTCTCTTCGTCACGAAGATCAAGCACGACCAGGTTTTCGTGAACCGTAGAACAGCGTTTGATTTGATTGACCGCGTGTTGCTGATGCTTGCGATATAGCTCGACACGTTCGCGGACGTCGGGGAGACACAAGATCTCGTCGATGTCCATGTCACGGCAGCAGTCGATCAAATTCATCATCAACTGATAATTCGAAACTCGAAAGTCATGAAATCTGCCGAGCCCCGTTCGGGCATCCATCAGGAAGGACAACAATGCCCATCCTTGTGGATTTTTAATTTCATCTGCGGTGAATTTCGCTGCATCGGCTTTGTCGACGGCCGTCATCATCGCTTCACTGATTGCCGGGAATCGTTCGGCCCCACCGTAGTAATCGTAAACGACACGTGCGGCCGAATCGGCTGACGTCGAAAGCACGTAGTTATCTGGCGAGACGCCTTCGTTGCGTGTCTCTTCGCTGGAATGGTGGTCGAAGCAGAGATGACAACCCGGTACATAAGGGAGATTCGTCAGGATATCATTCGAAGTCACCTCGATCGCTCCGTCTTGCATGTCCTTGGGATGGACAAATTTGATCTCGCCGAGGATCTCCAATTCTTTGAGCAGGAGAGCGCAAACGAGTCCGTCGAAATCACTTCGCGTCAGTAAACGATAGGTTTGGTCAGTGTTGATCATCTTATGAAAAACCCAAGGGGCTGGCTTTGTCGATTCAGCCGGAGCACACATCTACAGTGCTATCCAGAACCCCGGCATCGTCGAACCCTAGAACGTTATTACCGTTTCGACTCGACCATTTCTTTGTCAAATCGAACACAGCGATTGTGACGCTCCGGCCCGAGGGTTCACCCTCGCTGATGGCATCCAAAAACCGATAAAACGCTACCACTCTTTTGTGCTGGCCTAGCGGGAACTTCGTTGATGCGAGCGTGACGAATGGGATACAATGAACGTCCCGCCCCCGTTCCTCCCCCACCGGAAACCGATCATGGATTTTGCGCGACAAATCCCGGCAGTCGTCATTCTTGTCGCTGGGCTCGGTAGCATTTGTGTCGCGGTTCCTACTCCGGATGAACCTCCGCCACCAGAACCTTTCCCAACCCCAGCGGAAACACGCTCCGACGTTTCTGAAATCTACCGACAGAAGTGCTTGCGTTGTCACGGTGATCAGGGGCAAGGAACCAGCGACGGATATTCGAAACCGCTACGCACCGATCAATCTATTGCGGATCTTGCTAAAGTCATCGAGGAGACGATGCCGGAAGAGGATCCCGAATCCTGCGTCGGCGCCGAAGCACTGCAACTAGCACACTACATTCAAAATTCGTTCGCCGACGTTGATGACAACTACACCGAATCAACGCTCGCACGGTTGACGGTTGCTCAATATCGAAATTCGGTTGCAGACGTGATCGCCCATTTCACGCCGCGACCAGAATCTGACGATCGGTTCGCTCGTGGACGTGGCCGCTCACGCAATCGTTCGGTTCCCGGACTACGCGGTGAGTACTTCCAGTCCGAAGGAATGAACAAGGCACAGCGGTTGGCTCATTACCGAAGCGATAACCGATTGGAATTCGATTTCGAAGATCACCCGCCTGTTCCCAGTCTTACCCCGGACCAATTCGCGATCATTTGGCAAGGAAGCTTAATCGCCCCCTACACCGGTGAGTACCGATTCCGATTGACGACCGAAAACGGTGCCCGCCTGTACCTGAATTTTGATCCCCGGCCGAATACCGGATCACTGCGTGACGACCGCTCATCGGGTGACAACCAAGCCTTCATTGACGATTGGGTCGGGTCTGGAAAGTTGCGAGAGAAGTCAGCAACGATGTTTTTGTTGGGAGGGCGTACCTATCCGATCCGGCTGGAGTTTTTCAAGTACCTTGAAGATAGCGCCTCGGTCAAACTGGAATGGAAGCCGCCACACGGAACGTGGGCCGTTCTCGATTACAACCACCTGACGACTGCCGAGTCAGCACGAACGTTCGTTTGTGACGTTCCGTTTCCAGCCGACGATCGAAGTTTGGGGTTCGAGCGTGGAAGTTCGGTTTCACCACAATGGCAATCCGCCGTCATGCGGGGCGCCGTCCAGGCGGCAAGCGAGATCGTTTCACGATTACCGCTGCTGGCTAATTTGCCGACCGATTCGGATCAAAGCGATGCCATTGTCGCATTCGTCCATACTTTTGCCGAAACCGCTTATCGACGACCTCTGATCGATTCTGAAAAGGATCAGTTAAACTCTTTGGTGGTCAATCATCCAGAAGATATCGAATCGGGAGTCCGTCAGGCCATCGTGTTGGTGCTGATGTCACCACATTTTCTCTACCCGGATCTGATCGAGTTGACCGAGCAGGGATTGACGGCCGAACAGCGATCACAACGAAGGCCCTGGCAAATTGCTTCGAAGTTGTCATTTGCCTTGTGGGATAGTGTTCCCGATCAGGAGCTTGTCGCCGCCGCGAAAGCGGGCCAACTTAATTCGCGGAAGCAGATCGAAGATTACGCCAGCCGGATGCTCCGCGATCCGCGGGCGAAGGCGAAACTGCAGCGTTTCTTTGCGAGCTGGCTCGAAATCGAGGAACGTGACCTGTCGAAAGACACGGCGTTGTATCCGCAGTTCGACGATCACGTGATCGCCGACTTGCGTCGTTCCCTTGAACTGTTCATCGATAGCGTCGTGTGGAGCCGCGACTCGGATTATCGCCAGCTGTTACTCGCACCCCACCTGATGCTTAACGATCGACTGAAACGAATCTATGCCGCAGATAGTGCCGATCTATCTCCGCCAGCCGATGGGCAAGAAATCAAGCGTCAAGCAAGACGACGAGAATTCGCGTCAGCGTTTCAGCCGGTTGACTTTGATCCGAATGAACGATCCGGCATTCTAACGCACCCCTATTTGCTGAGCGCTTTTGCGTATCATAACAATACTTCACCCATTCATCGCGGCGTATTTTTGACACGTAACATTGTGGGTCGCGCCCTAAGCCCGCCTCCCAACGCGATCGCATTCGACAATGATGATTTTCCCAAAGACCTGACAATGCGTGAAAAGGTCACGTTGCTGACTCGCGATAACGCTTGTATGGCGTGTCATCGTGTGATCAATCCACTTGGATTCACTCTTGAACACTTTGATGCCGTTGGCCGCTGGCGTGAAGTCGATAACGCGAAACCGATCGATAGCGAAAGTATCTACACCACGACCGACGGGCAAACGCTTCGCCTGACGAATGCCCGCGATGTCGCCAAGTTCGCTGTCGATCATCCCGCTGCTCATTTAGCGTTCATCACACATCTGTACGAACATCTTCTTCAGCGTAGTGCTCATCAAGCGGGCGAGGAACGATTGCAGGAACTTCGCAGCGGCTTCGCCAAAGACAATTTTAATATCCAAAAACTCTGTGCCCGACTGGCCGTCCTCGCCGTTACCTCAACGACGCCCTCTGCCGCCCTTTTAACCGAGAATGCCCGATGAATCGCAATGTCGAATGCCGACGTCGTTTTTTGCGCGACCTGGGAATTGGAACCGCAGCGCTCCCTTTTTTAACGGGGCTGCGCAGCTTAGGAGCCACAGGAACGGTCCCGCAACACGAGACATCGCCAAAACGTTTGGTCATCATGTTCTCGCCGAACGGGACCCTACCAGACGAGTTTTGGCCAGATTCCTATGAAGCGAAGCGCGGAGATCAGAGGGGCGACGATGTGAATCGCCGATTGCAGCTAAAACCAATGTTGAAGGCACTTGAGCCCTTTCGTGATCAAACCTTGCTGCTTAAAGGCGTCCATAACCAAGTCGGCGGTGACGGTGACAATCACATGCGAGGGATGTCATGTCTACTGACCGCGCGACAACTGAATCCGGGTAACATTCAGGGCGGTGGTCATACGCCGGCCGGTTGGGCCAGTGGCATTTCAATCGATCAAGAAGTCCGCAATTTTTTCCAGGCCCGGGAAGGCACGCGAACACGGTTCGGATCGCTGGAATTCGGGGTCGCCGTTCCCGACCGAGCCGACCCGTGGACCCGGATGTGCTACGCCGGAAGTGATCGTCCGGTCGCTCCGATCGATGATCCCGAGCAAATGTTTCAGAAGATGTACGGCGGTGCCCAGGACCGAAAAACTGTTGCGAGTGTGCTCGACCACGTTCGCGATGACTTGAGCAAGCTATCGCAACAGTTAAGCGCGTCAGATCGACATCTACTGGATCAGCACTTGCAAAACGTCCGTCAGTTAGAAACCCAAATTGCAGCGGCTGTGTCCGAGTCAGAACTGGTTCACCCCGAACCGGACATTGATCCAAACATCGAGCTTGTCAACGACAACACGCCTGATATCAGCCGAATGCAAATTGACCTGCTGGTTAACGGCCTAGCCAACGACCTTTCACGTGTCGCGACGCTACAGTTCATGCGATCGGTTGGCCAGGCCCGGATGCGTTGGCTTGGCATCGACGAAGGTCACCATTCGTTATCTCATGAACCCGATGGCGACGAACAGGCTCATCAAAAACTCCGTCGGATCAATGCCTGGTTTGCCGGAGAACTTGCGTACCTCGCCAAGCGTCTGTCGGAAATCCCCGAACCGGGACGTCCGGGCGAGACTCTGCTGGATAACACGCAGATCGTTTGGCTCAACGAACTTGGCAAAGGTAATTCGCACACCTTAGATGACATTCCATTCTTGCTCGTCGGTGGTGGAGCGGGATTCAAAACCGGACGCGCGATTGACTGCGGTGGGGTGCCACACAATCGATTGTGGATGTCGATCGCACATGGACTCGGTCACCAAAATCTCACCACGTTTGGGTCTCCGGAATTTTGCCACGATGGTCCGCTGAAGCTATCATGACCGACCTGCACTTTGACGGATGCCAATAAGTCAGCCACGAGCTTGCGACTTAACGAACCTGGCTTACCGAACTTGGTAACGCCAGTGCCCCGTCTAAACCTAATGATCGTGTCCGACTCTTCAACCGACGGGCATCCGCCCCCGGCTATGCCCCGAAATCGCGACTAACGCCAATCGGCTAATCCTCGTTTCAAATGTTGACGAAGCATCAGCCCATCGCTAGGCGTTCCGTTGAAATTCGCGGTGACAACTTTAGTTTTTCAACTTAACGAAGCGCAACGATGATCCTGCAACGTTTGATTTATCTCTCCCTGTTCGGAATCAGTTTTTTAGGGTCACTGCACGCTGAACCGAACAGCCCCAACGTGCTACTCATCTGTGTTGACGATCTACGTCCGGAGCTCCATTGCTTTGGCGTTGATTACATCCAATCACCCAATATCGACAAACTTGCGTCGCGAGGGAGGGCATTTGCCCGACATTACGTCCAGGCACCGACGTGTGGGGCGTCCAGGTTTGCGTTGCTCACGGGAACCTACGGCGGATCCAACAACAACGCACTTTTTCAACGTGCCAAAGCGATCGGGCAAAGCCCCGAGACAGTTTCGCCAAGCCTACCGGCATATTTTCGAGAGCACGGCTATCGGTCAGTTTCAGTCGGCAAAGTCTCCCATCACCCCGGAGGTCGTGGTGGACCGGACTGGGATGATGAATCGATTCCTGAGATGCCCAATTCGTGGGATCGACATCTCCTTGACGCAGGACCTTGGCAACATCCACGCGGATGGATGCACGGTTTAGCCCGCGGTGAGATTCGGGGAAACGCCAAGGAAATGGATTTGATCCAAGCGGTCGAAGGCCCGGACACGCTTTATCCAGATGGGATCAATACGGAATTGGCCTTGGAGCAACTCGACTCTTTGGTCAAGCGGGAGTCTGACAAACCATTCTTTCTTGCCGTTGGTATCTTGCGTCCCCACTTGCCGTTCGGCGCACCGAAGAAGTACCTCGATCTTTACGAGGATGTTGACCTTCCGGCAATTCCGCATGCGAAAAAACCTGAGGGGCGGACCACATGGCATTCATCAGGTGAATTCTACAAGTACAACCGCAACGGGCTCGATCCGAACAAGAGCACCGACTATGCCGACCAGGTTCGCAAGCACTACGCCGCCTGTGTCAGTTTCGCTGATGCGCAAGTTGGTCGAATTCTTGACCGTCTTGATGAACTGGACGTTCGCAAGGAAACAATCGTCGTCCTCTGGGGCGATCATGGCTGGCACTTGGGAGAACATGCGATCTGGGGCAAACACTCGTTGTTCGAGGAGTCGCTTCGATCACCTTTGATTATCAGCTACCCCGGCATATCTGAACCGGGCATGATGAGTCATTCGATAGTCGAGACGATCGATATCTTCCCGACCTTGATCGAATTAGCCGGTCTGCCGAAAGCCGATTTTACCGATGGGGTATCGTTGCAATCACTCCTGGATCGACCGACATCAACAGGTCATCCGGCATACAGCTATTTCGGTCGTGGATACGGGCGCACGATTCGTACCAAGACTCACCGAATGATCGAGCACACCGACGGCTACGTCGAACTTTATGATCACCGAACCGAAAACGGCGAAACGCAAAACGTTGCCCATCAGCAACCTCTCATGGTTAAGGAATTGCGTTCGAAACTTAAACAACGTTTCGCTGACACGTCGAAGTAGCGTCTCGGCATTCGTAGCTCACCGGTTTCCTAACACGGCTTCACCAACGCATTTTTCGAAACTGAAGTAGACCGACGCCGCTAACTCGTCAAGCCGATCTATCGCAGCGGATCGTCGCTAAATACACAAGCATTTGACCGACGCGTGCGTTAGCAGATTTAGAATCAACGAGATGAGCGCATTGATCCGATGAAGTTTTTCAAATCTGCCAAAGCTTATCGGAAATTGGCTGATGCGAGAGTTGCATGAAGACGCCAAGAAGTCTTTACTGAGGACACAAAGGGAGCAACGACTAATTTTGTGCAACGTTAAAAGGCTAGGCTGTAACCGGGCGACTCTATGCCACTTCTGTCACGTGACGCAGAACGCTTCTGTGAAATGGTGGAACTTCTCAGCGAAAAAGAAGTCTTCACCTACTCCGGAATTGCCAACAAACTTGAGATAAGTGAATCGACACTTCGAGCAGCAATTTCGCGTCTTTCGGCTGAACTAAACACAGCGGTCGTAGATCACGACAATAGCGGAAGCATCGCGACGTTGGCGGTTACCTCTGCCGGACGCATTCTTTACGACCGTCTACTCGACTGCACGCGTCCAATCGCTGCGGACGCCAATTCGAAGCCATTTAGCCTGGTCGTATCGTCAGCGATGGTCTCTTCAGGGCTTCTCGACGGTATGCTTGATTCGCTACATCGGGTCGGAAAATCAGTTCCCATTTGTCTTCGCACCCAAGTTCAATTCGAGAGCATCCTCGAAGGCCTCGACAAAGGTTCGATTGACTTGGCCATCCTCTGGGGAAGCGACCGAAGACAACGACACAGCGCTGGATCAGAAATTTCCGAAAAGATTGTCGCGAAGCTAGACATCGTGATTGTGTCACACGACCAGGCGGTCATCGACCTCGTCAATCCGGCCGCTCATTGGTTCAATCCGAATGAAGAACTGAATAGTGAAGGACAGAAAGCTGTCGTTGAAACAGCGTTGCAGAAACTGAATCATTTTCGGGGGGCGTTCTTGAGTCCCGACAATCAACCCGCAAACGAATTGATACCTAGGAAAGCCCGTCAAGATCCTGGGGGTCACTTGGAGGTTGACACAATTGAAGGGGCTCTTGCACTCGTCCGTAGTCGAGTAGCAGATTATGCGGTAGTGGCTGCGTTTTATGACAAACTCGGACGTGAGCAACAACTTGGAACACTGGTATTTTCGGAACCAATCGCAAGCATTCCATTGATTGTCATGTCGCGGAAGGCGATGCATTTAACGCCTTTCGTCGACACGGTCTTAGAAGACTTGTCCATTGACTTGCGACGCAACAATGCACTCGCGATGTGGAAACACCGCAAGACAGCGACAGACCGCTTTCCAAGGTCTACCGAGTTCTATCAAAAACTTCGTTACGGCTATTACATTGGAGCCGATGCTCGAATCCCCGACGCCCCATTGCAGTGGTGTTGGGAAAGCATCCGCCTTGTCTTCGACCAAGATCAGCGATCGAAATCAATCCGTGGCTATATTGTAAACGAATTTCGATCAAAATTCGAAATTACGTCCGCGGAGTTCCGCGACACCTTTTTTGCGGCCCGTGTCAAACCAATTCGGCGCGGCAAAAGCCGGATGAAGGAGTTTCTTACCCGCTTTCACTATTGCGACTATAAATCCGGTGTCATTTGTGGCACCTGGACTGGAACAGCTCGTGGGGACCGCTCTGGTGTTTTCGCAACTGTTTGGTCTCAAACGAAGCTTGATTTGGATGAGCTAACGTTGATCACACGCATCGCAGATCTTTACAGCGTAATGTCTGCTCAGCAGGGCTGCGAGAATAAGGAAGATCAGCAGGAATTGGCAGATGAATTACTTACGCAATTAGCTGCTGGATATCCCCTTGCCGAAGAATGATTCGCTAACCTTGATCGACCGCCGTTCGTGCCATCATGATCCACGACCGAAGGTCAAACTGAAGGTCGAGCATCTTTCAAGCTTTTAGCCCACGTAGCAGAGGGGGCGTAAGATCCTCTCTCTCCATCGCAAGCTGTTTCTTTTTCTCCTTACGAAGTGGTGCCGTCATCAATTCAATTTCCGAAGGCGACGGCAGCCAATCGAGTGGAGTGTCTGCCCCGCGATAGAGTTCGGGAGCAAGACAAACTAACTCACATGCATCCTGAAGTTCCATCCCGTGAAGGCGTTGAAACGCTTCCACTTCCGTTGACTTTTGACGTGTAGATTCGAGATTCATGGGTACGACGTTGGCAACAAAAAGATTCAGTAGCTCGGAAGCTAAATCGCACGAGGCTCTCCAAAGACTGATCAATTCCGTCGTTCCTAGAAACCCAAAAATGATTAATATGCGGTGATAACTAGACTCGATGTTGACGCCAAAAACATGTTTTCCGTAAGCGTTGTCTTACGATTGCAAAAGAAACATGTGAGTACATCAATCGGACGCATTTTCTTCATCAGATTTACATCTTGCAGGCTTCGTTGTTGTCAAGTTGATTTCCCGGTCTGGCCCGTACGCCTAGCTTCTGGGAAACAATCGGGAATCGCCAACGACATGAAACCGATGAGTCTTCTTTTTCGTTCAGCCCTATCGACGCTCGGCCGCGTCTCGTTGTCTCTTTGCAAAATACGTAGCAGAATTGGACCGACAATTGTGCGTTTGTAAAGCCTTTCGCAAATGAGAATTCACTGTCTATTCTGTACCCAACAGCTCACGTCCTTCCAAGAGAATCAGTCGATGAGTTTGGGGATACTTTCTTAGATCTGCCCTACGTGAGCTATAGAGTGATTCAATCTTGTTTAGGTTGATGACAAAGCACTTGTCAAAAGATGAAGCCTTGAATGTCGATCGGACAATTTGTCTTGACTTATTTTGACTTCAGATACATTCGCACATGATCAATCACTGGTCATGAGCGTGTGCCTTGACTGGTAGGTTGAATTCTCAACTAATTAGCTCGGAGACACATTCTGATGCGGAAGAACATTTTGGCGGGTTTTGTAATAGCAGCCGTGGCTGGGATTCCTCAGATGCCGGCCCACGCCGTGGTCATAGGGCGTGCTGTTAGCTCGGCTGACTTCAATTCAACGTATACGCAAGACGATCCCGACTACACCATTCCTGGTGACATGTTCGGAATTCGTAGCACCGCTTCGCCGGGATCAGCCGGTCTTCCATTTGCGATCGAAGACACATCGCCAGATTTTGGCGACAGTGCGGGAATCATTTTGAATGACTCAAATAACGATGGCGGAATCGTTGATACGGACCCTTTCTTTGGCGTCGTTGATACAGTCAACGGAAGCGGAAACGGAACCAACGTGGCGCGTTGGATGTTTGACATTGCCGGGCAAACCCTGGAAGGAATAAGCATTGATTTCGCCGCGATGGGTGATTTCGAAAGTTCGAACGACCTGTTCAATCTGACATGGGAAATCGATGGCAATGGCGCGAATTCATTGTTCAGCTCCAGTGTTGATGAAAGCGGTTCCCTAACATACAACAGCCTCCAACCCGGAGGGTTCAGTACGACTCTTTCGGATCCGTTACTAATGAACGGTGTCACACTGAACAATGTCTTTCAGACATTGACTTCGTTAGATGTTGCTGGTCAGACCGGATCAGTATTGACGATCGAAATCGCGGCCTCGGCAGACGGCGGAAGCGAAGCATTCGCACTTCGGAATATTGAAGTAAACGCGGTGCCAGAACCGGGAACGATGGCCGGTCTAATCAGTCTCTCCCTGATGGGACTCGCTGTTCGTCGGCGCGTTCGCTAATGTCCTGCAGTCCGTAGGACTAAAATTCAACGCACTTTCAAAGCACAGCGTCGAATTCAAAGAGCTCGACGCTGTGTTAATTCATCTACGTTCCGCTACTTGGCTAGAAGTCCTGAGCTTCGGCGTTGTCGCTTCCATCGCGAGTTCCGATCGCCCGCCACAGCTGTAAGTCAATTTGATCGGTGACATACCGAACAGCCCCGTCCATCAGCATGACGTTGACCCCACCATTGTGCATGCTACGCGCCGAGATAATGGCCGCTTCTCCAGGAACATCTGCGATCGCACTTGCCGCACCACAATCTTGCCCGCGCCAATTCGGTGGCGCGACGTGGTTGTACATCGTTGAGGAATACGCCGCGGTAGCCCAGCCGTTTGAATAGTCACTTCCGGGTAGCCAAAGCCCCATCGAAAAGAAGTTGTACGTGCTTGCAACTGGAGTATACGACAAGCAATCTTGAAACATCTCCTCAGTATCACTAACGAAGCCAATGATGCGATTTGGTTTCGTAATCGTGTCCGCCTTCGTTGGCACACCAGCCAACCCGCTTCCTTTCGTTCGTTCGGCAAAACCAACCGTATGGCTTAAGCCGTCCAAGAATGCGGACGAACTGAGTGCCCTGCCAATGGTAAAGGCACCGTTTCCCTCGACAAGTGGTGACGTACACCCTTGAACGCAGTTATTGTCATCCCAGCTATCCGCACCTTGGTAGGGCGTGGATCCACCGAAGTTGTAACGATAGTTGTTTTCGGTAGGTTGATCAAAACTATTTGCATCCGACGGACAGACGTAGAGACCAACATTCTTACTGAATGCTTCAAAGTTTGGGTGGGCGGGGCGCCCATTCTCTAGCATTCGTGGTGAATTTAGGGCACTGAAATCGACAAGATCGTAGATACCGGCCTGTTCAATGTAGGGAAGGACAGCCAAATGCACGGACCGATTTCCATACCACATTGCTCCCCAGACAGACATATAGTTCGTGTAACGCCATTGAAACACTTCGCCATTCGTCAATCGATCAGGATGCAATCGACCGTAAGGAAACGTGTTGAATGCTGCATGGTAGTTGTGGAGCGCCAACCCAATTTGTTTCAACTTGTTTGAACATTGCATTCGTCTTGCCGCCTCCCGTGCGCTCTGCACCGCCGGCAGCAGCAGGGCAACCAAGATTCCAATGATTGCTACAACTGCCAAAAGTTCGATCAAAGTGAACCCATGATGGTTCTTACTGAATCTAGATTTTTCCGGACGTCGGCGCGAATATCGGATAACCATTTCCATCTTCCTTGGAATTTTGCAACAAAGCTCCGTCGGTAACCAACACGGTCACAACGGGCAAAAGTCCGAGTTTTGTAGGGATTGGTGGCTATTCGTCAATCGAATTTCTGCCGAAGTTTACATGCCCTTCATTGTTTCGATCCCCATAGCAGAATTCATGTGAACGAAGCGTCCGATGTCTGCCAAGTCGCTGGACGACGCTCTTGATGCAAGATGTTTCGATGAGTCTCAACCAATCTACAAAGGTGACTTATCAGTCGATCATACCTGCCGCGGTACAAGTCTACTTTAGCGAGTTTTGACGTATAGCCATGCAAACAGCTTCCGCTAGCCGTTTCCGGACACACGTCAGTGCAAATAGTGCGTCTTCATATATTTAGTTTTTGCTAACGACGTGTGTGATTTCTCGCAAGTAACCAGATATATCCCGGCAACATGATTGGAATTGAATCCATTCATGAGAGGTTCATTCGCGTCGTTAAAGCACGGTAAAGATCAGAACTTTTGGATTGAGTTGGATTTTTCGAGTCCTATAACACCCGCATGTCCGAGGCGATGTCGTGTGTCGAAGGCTCGATCACCATGTCCCAATGGCCGCGTCTACGATCTGTTCAGTCGTATCGCGGTCGGTGGTCTTCGATACGGATGGGATCGACTCGGATCACCGTCTTTTGAATACTCCCTACAAGAAAGGATGTTGATCCATGGTGAAGGTCAAATTCAGATCACTTGCGCTTCTTGCTGCGATTGCGGCGATGTCTGGCCAAACGGTCAGCGCGCAAGATGTCACCGGTGAAGATGATTTCGGAACCAGCTTCAGCGGTGGCACGCCGACCGGTGGAAATCAAACGTTTACCAGCAGAACGATTTCCCCGGATAACCAAAGCAACTTTGGCTTCAGCGGGGCCCCGGGTGTGTTCCCGACTAGCTTCTTTGACTACTTCGGAATCAGCGATCGTCGTATCAATTTCGATGTCGCGGATGATTCCGCATCGTCTTTCCCGCCGGATGATTTCGGCTTTGCCGGTGCCTCCGGTTCGGCAGACGATTTCCTTAATTTCTTCGTCTTGTCAGATTTGACGAATCCAGCGAACCCAAGTGGACTCGGGCAGGTGACTTGGCAATTCGACACTTCTGCTCCGGTCGATCCTTCTCAACCTTATGACGTTCATCGTATTTCGGTTGACATGATCGCATACGGCGATTTTGAGGCGGATGACAATCTGGTTTGGAGTGCAGGTGTCGCAACACCTCCCTCCGCCCCAGCCCTGGTCCCTTACCTGGAATTTGGACTGACGGCCGCCCAAGACGCCGCAAACATTCTTTACGGCGTGACGATGGATGGCGGATCGACATACGAGCGATCATTTACGCCATTCTTCGAAGTTGATGAGTGGAACTGCTTGTTGGCTAACGGAGCCGGATCAGTTTGCCCTGCCACCGGTGGGACGGTCTTTTTCCACCCGCTCGACAACGGTGGTCCCGGAGATGACGGCGTTGCATTCAACGGCTTTATTCTGGAACCAATTGCGAGTGATCCAAACAACGTTGAACGAGCGTATGAGGTCACAAACGCGAACGGTACGTTCACGGAACTCGAACGCGAGGCGTACAAGGATCCTTTGATCGAACAACTGCAAGGCAGTTTCGCTCAGTTAGACAACGAAAAGCAAACCTTCACTTTCGTCGTTAAAGAAGCTGGCGACGTTTTGACCCTAGAGATGCTTGCCACGCAAAACAGCACGAAGGAAGTCATCGCATTTGACAATCTGCTCGTCGAATCTGCGGTACTCGGCGACGCCAACGGCGACGGCGTTCTGAATAACTTTGACATTAACCCGTTCGGCTTGGCCCTGCTTGATCCGGCCGGCTTTGCGGCAAGCTTCCCCAATGTGGATGCGAACTTCGTTTTGGATTTCGATTGCGATGGATCGCTGAACAATTTGGACATCAATCCATTCGCTAACAAGCTTTTGGGTAACTAGCCCAAATTTCTCTGTTGACTGTTTGAAACCTTTTGGAGACTAGGATGAAAAAGATGTTTTTCGCGGCATTAGCCGCATTGGTTTGCTTCACTGGCTCGGCGCAGGCGGTGGAAATTTTCTTCAGCACTTCGGGCATCGACCCAAACGCTGGAAGTAGCCTGAACCTGACCGAAGGCGGTGCTGGCGGTTCGTTGTTCGTCTGGGTGAATAACGACGAAGCAACCACGATTGAAGGCCTTTCGTTGGATGTTACCAGCGACACCGCAGGTGTTGCATTGGCAACCGATCACTTGATCGAAAACCCAGGTGGCCGTTGGTTCGGAAGCACACCAGGCGTTTTGGGTGACAGCCCTTTGGTCAATGACTCCAACGCGTTCAATTTCTTCGGTGGATTCCCTCAGGGCTTGGCCTTGCACAGCGAAATCCTGATCGATCCTTTGGCTGCCGGGGTAACCAACATCGGATTCGACATTGGAAACAATGGCATCGCGGTAGGCGGACAACCTCCCCAATCGATCAGTTTCGGTAGCGGCTCGATCAATGTGACCGCAGTCCCCGAACCGGGAACGATCGCTGGCTTGGCTTCGATCGGAATGTTCGGTTGTGGACTTGTCGGGCGTCGTCGTCGTCGATAGCCGAACCTCTTGGCCAAGAAAGCGTGCAACGAACATGCTCTTTGCGCGAATTCAGTAACACCATCTGAAGTAAAGATGGAAAACAAAGGGCGGGGCGTTTCTACGCCCCGCCCATCTTTTCCGTTCTCAACGGTTCAGTCAAACGCTCATCAAATAGCCATCAAGAACATTGACGAGCAACTTACGATCCCATCCAAGACCTTCAAAGCAAATTAGCATTTGGATTAACACTCAGGCACACTTTATGAATATTCGATTCTTTGCGATCTTGGCATCGTTTTGCCTTACGTCCATCTCTTACGCAGATGTTGTTGTCAGCTTCAGTACCTCCGCTTCTGATCCGAACGCAGGGACCGTACTCACCCTTAACGAAGGTCAGACGAGTGCGAGTCTTTTTGTTTATGTTGAGAATACCGAAGCGACCACAATTGAAGGGCTATCACTAGACATTCTCAGTGACACTCCGGGAATTGCCCTCGCAACGTCCCACCTCATATCTGAACCGGCAGGGCGATGGTTTGGATCCACTCCCGGTGCCCTTGGAAGTGGCCCCTTCTTAGTGGACGACTCAAATGCCTTCAATTTCTTTGGAGGATTCCCAAATAGTGGAGGACCGCAACTACACAGTGAAATTGTTCTCGACGCAATTGGAATTGGTAGTACCCAAGTGACAGCCGCAACCGGCGGGAGCGGAATCGCCGTCGGCGGTCAGGTCCCATCGTCACTCTCTTTTGGCACTGCAACAGTCAATGTGGTCACCGCGATCCCAGAGCCGGGAAGTGCATTGGCACTTTCTGCGATCGTCGGCGGAATGCTGATTCGTCGTCGAAAAATCCGCTAAGCGGATAAACATGAATCGTCGAGGTTGAGCATCTGAAAAAGCAGTTGAACATGAACGATTCGGCTTAAGTCATTTCACTCTCCCACTGAGAGAGCCGGGCCTTCAGGACCGGAGGGGGCACCCTCCCCGGTCGCTTACTCGTCCGACTCTCCCGCACGTGGGAGAGTGTTATCCAGAGGTTTAAACCCAAAAACTCATGTTCACATGCCCCCCGACGAGCGATGCTACTAGAACTCTTAAAGGATATCAGGACATGTACCCTCCGAAGATACTGATCATTACCTGCAAGATGCTGATTCTGTTCCTGGTATGCCACGGGATGTCGCAACCAGCGTATGGACAGTTACGTATTTGCTCGTTTAACACTCTTTCAAAACCGGCTACCGCTATCGACGATGGACTACAGAGAGTGATCATGTCGGCGATCAGTACCCGAGCGGTCAATGGCATTGCCAAACGTCCCGACATCCTTGCTCTGCAGGAACAAAACTCGTTCTTAGGGACGAGCGATTCAACAGCGGCAAATCTAAACAACGAGTTTGGCGTCAGCAGCTACGAATCCATCCTTCTATCGTCAGGATCCTTCCGGCAATCTTATGTCTACGATTCGGCAACAGTCACTCCCATAGATGCCTCGGAGTTCTTTATAGGAATTCGTGTCGCTCTACGAACACAGTGGAAGCTTGTCGGATACGATCACTCATCGGTGTTTTACACCTACTGTGTTCACTTCAAAGCAGGCGACAATGCGGGAGACCTCAGCCTCCGAAATACAGAGGCGTTAAACCTGCGAAACAACGCGGATTCACTCGGTCCCGGATCACACCTTATTTACATGGGTGACTTTAACTTCGCGGGACATAATGAGGCTTCTGTGTTGACGATGAAAGCTTCGGGAAATGGTCAGGCATTCGATCCTGTCGCACTTCCAAGTTGGCCAAATCTGACATCGCGACAGTACCTTACGCAATCAACCCGTTCTTCATCCTTGCCTGACGGCGGTGCATTCGGCGGCATCGATGATCGCTTTGATTTACAGCTGGTGTCCGGGGCGATGTTAGATGGGGAGGGGATTAGCTACGTTGGTCCAACGTCTAGCGGATTCATTGGCGATCATTCGTATCATGCGTTGGGCAATGATGGGCAAGTCTACAACGGTGCGATCAACGCGTTTTACACCGGACGCGAACAACCGGCCTCGGTGCTTGATGCCCTGCATGACTTCTCCGATCATCTTCCTGTCATAGCCGACTACCAAGTCCCGTCACGCATGGACGTTGACTTCGATCCGGCACCGATATCTGCAGTACTCGGATCGACCGTCGAACTTGGATTTCATATCGAAAACTCGGCTCCCGTGAGTGTGTCAATCGGCGCCGATGAACTCGATTACGAGTTCAACACTTCGGGGGACTTGAACGGTAACGGTACCGGAACAGTGGCGGCACTAGATGCGGTCGGGAATGAACTCGCGATCCTCGATACCTCCTCGCTCGGCGCACACGCGGGGACGATCACCGTGATGACGTTCAGTCAGCAGGCTGCGAATGCCTTTCAGGTTCAAAATGTCGAATTTTTCGTTACGGTTCTAGGGGATATGAACGGAGATTTCAACGTCGACAACTTTGATGTATCACCGTTTAGCTTGGCACTCCTAGACCCAGTCGCTTATGCCGCAAGCTTCCCGATGATCGACCCAGACATCATTGGCGACTTCAATAACAATGGCATGATGGACAATTTAGATATCAATGGATTCGCGAACGCCCTATTAGCTCCATGAAACCACCATATCAATCTAGGCTGTTAATCCGTCGCTATCTGTTGGCTTTCGCATTGTCAGCCTCAGTGTGTTTTTCTGGATGTGGATCTCGAAGGTCAAATCAGCTTGCTAGCGAGCGACGTAATTCGCAAACAGCATACGACCAAGCTTCAAAACTACTTTCCGAGCAAGACTATCGCTCGGCCGAGCCTCTGTATGCCGAGGCACTTGCCGGACAATTGCCCCCCGACATGGTCGCGCCAGCAATGATCGAACGAGCCGAGTGCCTTGGTGGGCTAGGTAGGATTCCTGAAGCCAGAACATTATTGGAAGAAAGTCGGGAAGGACTCGCGAGTGAAATCGAGTACCACATTGCCTTGGGCAAGGTATTTCGTGCGGCCGGGGAAAAGAAGCAAGCAGAAAACGAATTCAAACTAGCCAGAACTCTTGCCAGTAGGCAACGTGTTCGAGTGCAAATACCAACCGTCGATTAACTTTCTGAAACTGCGATTCCATACCCTAAGCGAAACTAATGAAAAACCTACCAAGACAGATGTCGGCACCGGTAGAAGCGATTGCCACATTGATCATCTTTTTTTCTCTCAGTCACGTCGCGTTCGCCCGACCGTCGGGCCCCGACGACCGCAATCGCACTGAGAATGAGCAGGTAGAGCATCGATCGGAAACAGGAACCGGGCAAACCGCAGAGCGTTTCGTACTCAGCGGAGTCAATCGAGCGATTCCGCTCCTAAGACTGAAGGAGATCAAGGAGGCAATCAATCTTAGTGAGGATCAGGAGCGAGCGTTGCGCCGGTCGCAGGAGCGGAATCTGGAACCCAAAGCCACATCAGCGGTTGTACAACAAGACTCTTCTGACTCAGACGGTCTACAAACACAGAAGGAGTCGATCGCGGTACTGCGAAAAGAGTGGGCGAAGACATCTCGCGAACACCTGGAAGAAATCCTTCACCCCGAACAATTCGAACGGCTTTACCAAATCTCGCTTCAACTTCGCGGAATCGGTGCATTGCAGGATCGTGAGGTGATGCGCCGACTGAAAATCAGCTCGAAGCAACGCCATGAAATGGTGGATCGTCAAATTGCGTTCCTGAGACGATTGGAAAACGTAGACTTACGTGCCGCTGATGAAAAGGGAATGCACTCCTTACGCGAGCAGATGGGGGCGAGTGTTTTAGGGGTCCTTAATGAGGAACAGGTCGAGCAATGGGACGCGATGAAAGGCCCTGAGTTTCAAATCCCCGAAAGGTGGCATCAAAGAGGCGTGATGCAACGAGAACTTCAGCAACAACCCGCTTACCCATTTGAGCCTGTGAGTTCGCCGGCAGCTGTGAAGAAGCGAGTCATTGTAAAGCAACGTCAGACCACCAGAGCAGAGCAACCGCGTGAACGAGAGATGCATGACGACTAAGCAGGTACACACGAGTCTTTAGGCTTAACCACCCGAATAACACGCTCCCGCTTGCAGGCGGGGCGGACGGGCAAACAACCGGGGAGGTTGCTCCTTCCGGTCCTGAGAGCCCGACTCTTCTGGTGGGAAAGTGAAATGACTTCAGCCGAATCATTCGTGTTCCACCTTGATCGTCTGGGCATTAGCATCCCGAAATCACGTATTCGCGCGGGCGCACTATCATCGCGCGATGTGGTCTCCGCAGCCATTCCGCCCTCGCTACCCTCTGCCGATGTCTGAACCGTCGGCCAATCACCGCCGCGATACTCAACGCGGCGGTGATGCGTGATGATGGTTAAGCCCGCTCGGCTTTTGCGGTCCCAGATTCGACAACGTAAGAGACCCGTTGGAACGTTTTGCCGCCGGGCTTAAGGACATCATCAACCGCCATGTAATCTGATTTCCACTGTTGCGGAGTCACTTCACAGCGGATGTAACCGCGTTCGGTGTTGTGGTACTTCACGCAGGGGTTATTGGCCAACAGAGCATCGAGCCCACGTGGCTTTTCCGAACCGTTTCCGCCGCTCGAGAGCGACGTTGCGACGAATTCCGTTGCGATCGTGGACTCTTCTTCGTTGCGGTCATCACAGCGCAGGTCGTTCACCCAATTTGAATGAATGTCACCGGTCAACACGACAGGGTTGGCAATCGCACGATCGCGCAAAAACTCCATCATCTGCTTACGTTCATGCAGATAGCCGGGCCATTGATCCATCGAATAGGATGGATCGTCCGGGTTGCCGCTGCGATTGACCATTCCCATCATCACTTGCTGGGCAAGCACATTCCAATTTGCCTTTGACTGAACCAACTTTTGCGTCAACCAACCACGCTGCTTACGACCAAGCATGGATTGGTTTTTGTCCCACGCCGCTTCATTGAGCGGTGACTTGCGGTCATTATTAGGCTGATCACTGCGATACTGGCGGGTATCAAGTACCATGAAGTTGGCAAGTTGTCCAAACTGCGACGTCCGATACAGCCGTAAATCACTGCCCTGCGGCATCTGACTTAGACGTAGCGGCATCATTTCGTAATAAGCTTGGTAGGCGTTCACCCTTCGCCGCATGAAATCGACCGCATCGACGCCTTTCTGTTCGGAGATCTCACCGGCACAGTTGTTGTCAAATTCATGATCGTCCCAGGTCACAACCCAAGGACATTGTGCGTGCATATTTTGCAACAACTCGTCAGACCGATACTGGGCATACCGACTGCGGTAGTCATCGAGCGTCTCGATTTCCGGTCCGTGATGGGTACGAACCTTTCCGTTGCGTCCGGCAGCGTACTCGTAGATGTAGTCACCGAGATGGAAAACAAGGTCCATTTCGTCTTGGGCCATTTGTTCATAGGCGGTGAATAATCCTTGTTCGAAGTTCTGGCAGGATGTTACGGCGAACCGAAGTTTTTCCGGATTGCTTTCCGGATGCGGCATCGTGCGAGCACGACCGATCACGCTTTCTGCGTCGCCACACCGAAAACGGTACCAATACCAGCGGTCGGGTTTGAGCGTGTTTAGTTCGACGTGGACGGAATGCCCCAGAGCTGGGGTAGCAATGTGGGTGCCTTCCGCCACTACGTTTTTCATCTGATCATCGGTGGCGACTTGCCAATCGACTGGCAAGTTCTGAAGCGGCATTCCGCCGTGCGGCTCAAGGGGTTCCGGGGCGAGTCGGGTCCAAATGACAAACCCGCGATGATCCGGATCGCCGGATGCGATTCCGACGGAAAAAGGATTTTTCGAAAAAGACTGTTTCGTGTCCGCGTTTGCTTGTCGCGATGCGATCGCAAGGGAAGCAAACAATCCAGAGAAAGCGACGAAGCCTCGTCGGTTGATGACGTCCTGAACGTCTTGGCTGATCAGTTCGATAGAGCGGTGCATGATGTGTCGTGTGGAGCGGCGGTGAGGCCAAACGGGGGACTAAAGGAAGGGGATGAAGGCAGGGTTCGGTGGGGATTGAAACATCGAGGACTAACAAGGAGCCATTTGCGACAAAGCAGAATGCCGACTTCGCCGACGAAGCGTCCATCCTACCCTCTTACCGAACATCCCTGTCGCTCTTTTAGGATTGGCACGTACAATGGGCAACCCAACCCATCAACACGATCACTCGTACGCAGCGGAATCCTCGCCGCATTCGGGTGTCGCCCGCCCTTGACAGATACCGTTATGCGACCCTTTCCCAAATCTGGGAACCAGATTCCCACGCGCTTGCTTGCGCCGGCTTTTCCGCTGATACACGTCGTTTTCGGTGTTCTCGGCCTGGTCGTTTGCGTAGCCACACCCGAACCGATTCAAGCCGACGATGGCACAGAACAATCGGTAATGAAGTTTATCGGAACTTACTGTGTTGATTGCCATTACGGAGATGACGGCGAGGGGGGGATGCGTCTGGACCCGTTCGAAACCTCGCTCCAAGTCGCGGACAATCTGTCGACTTGGAAACAGGTAATCGCGCGTACCGAGAACTTCTCGATGCCACCACGCGAGGCCGACGTACCGAGTGAAGAAGAGCGACAAGCGTTCTTGGAAGCGATCCGTTCGCGAATCTTGTTGACCATCTGCGAAAACGGCGCACAGCCAGGCCCACCGCAACTGCGTCGTCTTAATCGCACTGAATATGGCAATACGATACGCGACCTACTTGGGATACATGTCAATGCGGCACATGCGTTGCCCGCTGATGGGGCCGGTGGTGAAGGTTTTGACAACGCGTCGGAAACATTGTTTATCTCACCGATCTATGCTGAAAAATACATCGAAGCGGCAGCCGAAGCGTTGAGCCATGCGTTCAACGATCCGCAGTCTCGAAAACGCCTCCTCGTTGTGGAACCAAACGAAGATCGGTCACCCGAGCAAGCAGCCAAGTCGATTTTGGAAAAATTTCTGCCACGCGCGTTTCGCCGTGCCGTCGATCCGAGTGAAGTGGCGGAGTACATGACCGTTTTTGAGACGGCATACCAAAGCGACGGGACGTTCGACTCAGCGATCGAGATGACTCTTCAGGCCGCGATGGTTTCGCCAAAGTTTCTGATGATTTACGAGACGCCAAACACCGGTTCTGAATCGGTCTTGGTTAGCCAATACGAAATGGCGTCACGACTGTCGTACTTCCTCTGGGCTTCGATGCCGGATGACCAGCTAATGAAGCTCGCCGGTGAAGGGCGTTTGCATGAACCCAAGGTTTTGGAAAAGCAAGTCGAGCGAATGCTGGAAAGTCGACTCAGTCGCGACGGATTGCGACGAAGTGCCAAGGTCCGTGAATTTGCGGCAAGCTTTATGGAGCAATGGCTTGGCACGCGGGCACTCGGACGGGAGTTCATCCCGGATCCGGAAGTGGCACCGCGCTACGACTCGGAACTGGAAGGCGGGATGAAGTACGAGCCGGTGTTTTTCTTTGAAGACATCCTCGCCGAAAACAAATCCATTTTGAACTTCATCGATTCGGACTTCACTTACGTCAACCGGTCTCTGGCATCTCACTACAAAATTCGCGGATCGTTTCGCGAACAACCCAAGTTGACGAAACTCGAAAAGGAGCACCACCGTGGTGGTTTGCTGGGGATGGCCGCTGTCCTGGCGGTTTCATCGCACCCCTATCGCACCAGTCCGGTACTACGCGGCAAATGGATCTTGGAAACAATCCTGGGAACTCCCCCACCACCTCCACCGCCGGATGTTCCTGAGCTTGAAGAAGACGAATCGGCGAACGTACCGAGCAGCTTGCGTGAGAAACTGGAGCTGCATCGGGAAAACGCGGCGTGTGCTACATGCCACGATATGATCGATCCGCTGGGATTCGGTCTGGAAAAATACGATCTGCTCGGCCGCTGGAGAACCGACGCTGGTGGTCAGCCAATCGATACTCGGGGGGAATTGCCGGGTGGTCGTACGTTCGAAGGACACGAAGAACTCAAAATGATCTTGATGGAACGGAAAGACCAGTTCACACGACACTTTGTTTCCAAAGTGCTCGGTTACGCCTTGTCTCGTGGCTTGACCGAAGAGGACAACTGCGTGGTCGAAGAGGTTACCGAAAAACTTGTCGCGGATGATTACCGCTCCCATACACTGATCAAGGAAATCGTGATGAGTGTTCCGTTTCGATACAAACAAGCGTCCGACCCGGCGTTATCCGAATAAGTACATTCCATATAGCAACGGAATCGCTTCGAATCGACTTCGACAGTCCGGCGCAAGTTGCCTAGAATGTCGCTGTCGAGACGGCTGTCCTATTGTCGTTCCGATCGATGCCAGAATGGCTTGCCTCGCCCAATGGGCCGAGAGCCTTGCTGCGCCGCCCGCCTACAACCACCCTCCGCTATCACCCGCCCTGAGTTCACGCTATGACGTCAGCCAATCGCGAACCTTCTGCTACGAAACGCCCCGTTTACCTTTCGGAGCAAACGAAGGGGGGCAGCCCGCTTTCACGACGCACCTTGCTGCGCGGAACCGGCATGGCGCTCGCCCTACCGTGGCTGGAGGCAATGATGCCGAGTGCTCGCGCCGAGGCGAAGGCTTCGGAGGAGCAACCCGGGGACTCGCCGAAACGGATGGCAGCGTTATTTGTCCCAAACGGCGTGCGGCAGGATCAATGGACGCCGGAGGGTGAGGGTGCAGACTTTAAATTGTCACCGACTCTTCAACCGCTCGCTTCGTTAAAGGACAAGATCACAGTCTTGTCAAACCTTTGGAACCAAGCCAGTAATGTCGGGGACGGACATTATGTCAAGTGCTCCGGTTACTTGACATGCACGACGATCAACAAGTCTCTCGGCATCGACCTCAACTGTAACGGCCGGTCAGTCGATCAGGTTGCGGCGGATTTTGGCGAACAGTTCACGCCGCTTCGTTCACTTGAGCTGGGCATTGATCCGGTCACGACCGGCGTCGATACCAACGTCGGTTACACCCGTGTTTATGGATCGCACATTGCCTGGAACGGGCCGACCAGTCCACTTGCGAAAGAGCTCAATCCACGCTCCGTTTTTGATCGCTTGCTGCGAGCGACCAAACCGTCGGCACAAACTGCTTGGCGCGACAAACTGTTGCTCGATCGCGCCCTGGCTGATGTGAAGCAACTCAATCACCAGCTCGGCGCGTCTGACCGGCACCGGATGGATGAATACATGCAGTCCTTACGGTCGATCGAGAAACGTCTCGATAAGCAAACGTCTCAACGACAGTCGGCTTGGTCTCCGTTGAAGCCTCTTGATCCCAAGCAGCGTCCCGAAGGCGAGTTTCGCGACGATCACGCAGAACACGTCCGGTTGATGATGGATATGATCGCGTTGGCCTTTCAGACCGACACGACGCGAGTTTGTACGTTCATGTTCGGTAACGCGGTCAGCGGTCGCAACTTTTCATTTCTTGACGGGGTTTCCGGCGGGCATCATGACATCTCGCACCATCAAAATAATGAAGACAAGCTAAAACAATACCAGCTGATCAATCGTTGGCACGTCGAGCAGTACGGATACTTGCTCACTAAGCTGGACTCGATGCAAGAAGGCGAGAGCACGGTGCTGGACAACTCGATGATCATGTACGGTTCCGGGCTACGCGATGGCAACAGCCACAGTCCACATAACCTGCCAATCGTCATCGGAGGTTCGGCCGGCGGAAAATTGAACGCGGGCCAACATTTGAGCTTCAGTAAAGACACTCCGTTGGCAAACCTCTATGCGACAATGCTTTCGGCGCTGGGCACGGGCAAGGAATCGTTTGCCGATAGCACCGGCGTACTGCCCGGTGTCTTGGCTTCCTAATTCGAACGCGACGATGCAAAAGCCGAGTTGGTAACATCCGCCGCAAACCGGGGCCAGACGCCAACGAAAGACACCGGGTATTCGTTTGGTCCGGCTGCTCGCAAGCCCAACGCTCGTGCTGTGGCTAGACGAACTGATTTGGTTCGGCGAATTAGCCGACGGGCATTCTTCCGGATGTTTGAATTGCAACCGTGGCTAACGCCAGTCCGCTAATGCGGAAGTCAGATCTGCGTCTCTACGGCGGTCGTGTTGAACTTTGCTGCGGCTGAAGTTGCCGATCGCGGCTACGATTCGAATACTGGATGAGCCGGCGTCGAATTGTTCGGCCAATCGACACCTAGGCTCATCAACCAATGTGACTTTGGAACGCCATAGTCATCGAACAGATCCGAACGAAACAGGCCGAGAGCGGCCGCAATGACGGCTTTGTTGTGATCTTCTAGACCGGGGGTTGCCGATGAGCGTCGCTGGATCATTTCACGCATGGACGCATTCATTAGCCAGCTCGTCATTGTTCTGAATCGACTGTCGCCTGAATCGCGTAGCTCGGCCCGGAACGCTTGGGCACGGTGTTGGTCGACACAGTAATCGATGTGAGCGTCGGGGGACGTAGTGACACGAGCAACGAGCCAATCCGACCATCTCTGAACACCATGCCGCAAGCGATTCAGCCGGACGATCATCGCCACCGGTGCCGCCGTGGCTTCCAATAAAATCTGTCCGACACGGTAACTCGCATCAAGCTGTGAATGGAATACACCGTGCGTCACCGCCGCGACTCGGTCATTGCCTTCGTCGATCATCGTGCGCTCACATACACTCCCAAGAGTAGCGACAACACGCGTGAGCAGTTCTGACACTAAGATGTCGTCCAGCACGCCTTCGTATTCATCCCACCAGCGATGAAGTGATGGAAAGCTACCACTGTTTTTCGCGTCACGATATCCTGCCATCACGCGATGCCACTGTTCGTGCCGAGTCCGAAACGCGCTCCAATAATTCATGATGGTTTCTGCGGAAACCTCATGCTGGCTGATGGCGAGAGAATCACCGTGGCTAGCCAGGCTGGCTGCAAGATCGGCAAGGGCGAGTCGGTTCATTGGCGTTTCCGGGGTGCGAAGTTCAGCCGCGAAGGTTCGGACTGCCACCAAAGCACCCCGCATGCCATCGGGCGATATCGTGGCAAACCCGCCCTTTATGCGATCAGACAGTGCCAGCCGGTGAAAAAACGCAACGCCGTCGTTGTCCGTAGGCACCACACCATTGATGGAACTCCACCATCGATTCCCTCACGATCGGGCCGGCGAAAGGCCGATTTACTAAATGGCGAAAACATGACGCGGGTCTATCAGCGGTCGTCGCTGACCCCCGCGAGGTAGATTCGCCTCCGCCGTTGTGGCTAGTGCAAGACGCCGGCGGTCAGAACGGCTGCGATTGATCGGTCGATGGGCTTTGCTGCAGGTGATTCCCATGCCCGTGGCTGATACTGCCGCCAAACCCGATATCAAATGGGCTCCCGCCAGCGTTTTTTTTTGCTGTTTCCAAGACGCCGATTGCCCTTCGAACGAACCGCCAGTGAGACATGGTCGCCGCGGCAATTCCGCATCGATGTCAATTGACGTCTGTGATGCGGATTTGGTACCAGACGACTTGAGCGAAACTTTCCGTTTTTGACAAGAGAACCAGTCCGATGAATGCCTTCCAACGAGTTGTTCTAGCTGCGGGGATCTGCCTCGCTTCTTTGCCGTCGGCGTTTGGGCAGGCCAACCAACAACGTGGGGTCGCTTTGGGCGGAATCGCCGGTGCGATCGCCGGAGGCATTATTGGGGACCACAACGACGAAGCCGGAGCGGGCGCCGCGATCGGTGGTGTGGTTGGCGCAGTCGCCGGTGGCATTCTTGGCAACGCTTCGGATAAAGAAGCCGATTTGGCTCGCCAACGTGCGGCGTACTACCACGCTCATCAGCAGCAAGCCGCGGCACAACAACAAGCGATCGTGATGCAGTCGGCGGTCACCTTACAGGACGTGATCAGCATGAGCCGTTCGGGGCTGAGTGATCAGGTCATCATTAACCAAGTTCGACAGCGTGGCTTTGTCGGGAAGGTTGCGGTCAACGACATTATTGCCCTGCACCAGCAAGGCGTCAGCGAAAATGTGATCACACAGCTTCAAGCGGCAGGCTCAAATCCTGCGCCAGTCCAACTGGCGCAGCCAGCCCCGCAAACGCCCGTTGTCATCGAGCGACACTACACCCGACCTGCACCGGTGATCATCGAGGAACGCGTGCTGCGACATTACCCTCGACCACACTATTATCATCACCCGCGTGGCGGATACCGTTTTTATCGCCATTGATTGGTCCTTCGCGGATCACCGGCGATGAGCCTTTGTTTCAACCGTCGGAAAGCCCCTTACGCCCCCGCAGTCGTAAGAGCATCGCGGCGGTGGCGACGATCACGAAGATGATACTGAACGCGAAGTAGCCGATCACGCCGATCATGAATCCGTCATTGATCTGTTGATTGTTCGGCACGAGGTCTTCGTTTAACGGCAGCCAGAAAAGCGCCGAGAACGGACTCGCAATCCCGGTCCAGTCGACATTGGCAACCGTGCTCGGTGGCATGTCCAGCATTCTCGCGACGATCGAAAGCGCCGGCGGAACAACGTATAGCAACAATAGCAAGGCGTACGTTGTCAACAGTGCGATTGATGTCTTACGGGCGAACATGGAACAGGTCAGTGCCACCACGCAGTTGACCAAGCAAACTGTGGCAACGATCAAGAACATCAATGCGACGGTGATCAAGTTTGACCAGAACGCCGTATTCAGGGACGCTCCCAAAATTAACGGCCAGAGTAGGAATCCCGTCAGCACGATGGAGATTCGGAACCGTACGACAAATTTTCCCCAGAGGATCTGCAGTGGCGAAAGTGGCGTCGTCAACAACAGGTCAAGTGTTTGACGCTCACGTTCACTGGTGATGCTGCCAGCAAGAAACGAAGGGCCGACAAGCATGTTAAAGACAATCACATAGACGCAGAACCAGGGAGCTTGATGTTGTTGAAAGAACAAGAAGTATCCCATCATCGGGATCGCCAGCAAAATGCTGATCTGAATGACCAGCCGTAACATCAGCGTGCCTTGGCTGAAGATTTCGCTGTGCAGTTCTTTGTCGTAAACCGGATTGGCCCCATCGGCCATCATCTCGTTCTTTTTGGGCGGCGCGAACAACCGGTCCGGAAATTGATCGGGTTGGATAACCAGTCCGACGGCCTCCTCGGCCTCCTTTTCAAGGTCGATGACCTCCTTGCCTTCGCTCCCGACATCCGGAGGATAGAGCATCCGCCCTGCCGCGGCGGCACCCATCAGGATAACGGCAGTCAAGCCAAACGCGGGAACGACCACGGTGGCTAGCTTTAGACGCAGATAACCTTCCGTGCCCAGCGTCGCCCAAAACACACATGCTCCGATCACCAATGGCAAAATCACGAGGTAACTGACCACAAGCGCGCTACTGGTCCGCGGGAAGTAGCTGCTGCACATCACCCCGATGGCACCAAAGAGAATCACCGAAATAATCAAGCCTAGGTAAGCGGCCAGGACCTCGTAAACGTGCACACCACCGAGTGGGAGACACAACACGATGATGGGGAGCGACCCGATGATCAGCATTCCCAAATGAGTCAACGAGGCGACCATCTTGCCGAGGACGATCGCCCCCGGTCGCATCGGACTGGCCAGTAGCATTTCGTAGGTCTTGCGTTCTTTCTCGCCGGCGATCGTTCCGGCTGCAAAGCTAGGTGCCATCAGCGAAGCGATGACGTATTGCCCAAGAAAAAATAGATTCACCAACTTTGTCGCCGACGGTGGGCTAGACGTCAAATCCAAGCGTTCGTCGCTCGGCCACGCGGCGATCACGACCGCAGCGAGCAACAACTGGTAGAGAGCCAACAGAACGAATGCTCGCTTGGTGCGCAAGTTGACGAGTAGCTCACGCTGCAAAACAGGATTCTCAAAGATGTACATCAGCCGAAATGATCATCCTTCGTTGGTTAAGTCACAGTCGTCGTTACACGGCGCGTCGCCATTGTATCAGCCTCCGTGGTGGCTCGGCAGCTGGACGGCGATAACTTTCGCTCGGTCCCCGCTCGAACGCTGATTCCGCGCCGTGTTTGGTATCGGTATTCCGCGGCGACTCATCGGCCGATACGAGTCGGTCCCTGATCGAGAAACGATCGCGGCAAATGCAACGAGTCCTCGTTCGCAATCTCAATTCTGGCGACTCGTCTGATTGATCACCGTCACACACAGGCCGGTTGAAAAGTCGAATCCTAGGAAATTGATTTCGACTGCTCCCCCCGACGTGCCGCGCTGGCATACAATAGCCTGACATCGCACGATGACGCTGCAAACGCCGTTCTCGCTGATTGGAAGCTTTGTATTGTTCGACCATGACACTCGAAGGCTTTCACTCGCGCTGGGCGATCACTCAGACAAGGCTTCTCTCCACACTGGGCGGTCACACAGAAAGTTCATTCTGGGAGCCCCCAGTTGGCTCAGCGCCAAAGTGAACCGCAACAACTCTTGGTGATGAATCCTGGTTGACCGTTTGGCGTGATCGTTTTCACTGCGACCGCTACTATTGTCCTTTCTCACTCGCGACCGACGTTTCGAATGCCGCGACACGCGTTCTTTCTCTACCTGCTATTAACCATCCCCTTGATCGTCGGTTGCGAAGGCTGCCGTCGTGGGCCAAGCGATCCGGGCGCCAACGGGGAACAGGCCGCCAAGGAAGCGTACACCGTTGGGAAATTGATCGGCTACCCGGACGACCAGAACTCAACCTTTGGGGCGATGAAACCGGGGCATTGGATGAGTGCCGAACAATCGATTCGCAGCAATCAGAATGATAGTCGTGGCGAATTGTTTTCCCAGGCCACGACGGTGCTGCGCGATCGGAACATGAATCAGGTCGGTACGCTGGAATCGATCAAGACCGTTCGTCCGGTCGTGCTGCCTCGTGGTCAAATGCGTGGATTCGACTTTAGGTTTCACGTCCCCTTGCCAAGCCAGAATGAAACACGTCGCATCAGCCTGTCCAGTCGTATGGTGCCTCGCAGTGGCGGTGTGCTCGATGCGGGCGGGCAACCATTTGTGGCGATGTCCGGTAGCGAGTATTTCTTTGTCGTGCTTACATCGCGTCCCGCCCGTTTCACACGATTTCAGACCTCGAATTGGGCGAGCTTTAAGTCGGGAACTCTGGACATGGAGGTCCAAGCGAACAATTATCGGGTCGTCGTCCCGAAGGTCGACGGGGGAATCCTGCCACTGCCCGAGACGATGCTCGATATGACCAGCATTGCGGCCGTTTTCTGGGACGATGTCTCCGAAGACTCGCTGACCCCGCTACAACAATCAGCGCTGGCGGACTGGGTGCGTTTCGGCGGCCGATTGATTGTCAACGGTCCAGCGGCCAGTGATGCCGTTGCCAACACCGCTTTGCTGGAACTGTTACCGCTCGAACCGACGAGCAATATCGAGCTTGACGGGAACGCCGCCGCGACAATGTTGTCGAATCATTCTGTCAAAGATGATTTGAGTCTCGCCAAACAACGAAACCTGCTGCTGCAAGAGTCAAGCCGCGTCGCAATCGATGGTCGACTTAATAGCGGTTCCGAATCAATCGACGGAACCGAATCACTGGTGCTTCGAAAACGCTTCGGACGCGGCGCCGTTGTTCAACCGAGGTTCGACTTGACCGAAAGTTGGTTGCAGGACTGGGAATCTTACGACAGCTTCGTCAACAGCGTGATTCTAAATCGGCCTGCCAGAGCCTTCGTCGTCTCTGACTTTTCACAGGCGATTCCCGGTCTGGGCGATGCGCCCACACAACCAGAAGAAATTTTTCCCGAAGACCTGCAGCTCGCGTTTGTCGACACGAGCATCACAGCCGATGCGGCCGCCAACACGCAGTTTCGTCTAGCCAGTCGTGACGCAATTTTGCCGCGAGTTCAAGTCGATGGCGAAACCAAAACGCCGGGCAGTGTCTTTGACCAACAGCATCGAATCCACCCCCTCGGTGGCATCGCATCTTGGAATGACGATAGCGACTTGATGCAGGTGTTACGGGAGACATTGACCAGCCAAGCTGGAATCGAGATTCCAGATTCATCTCTTGTGGTCCGATCATTATTGATTTACCTCGTCATTCTTGTTCCGGTTAACTACATCGTCTTTCGTTTGATGAATCGACTGGAATACGCATGGTTTGCGGTACCATTGATCGCGGTGATCGGCGCCGTCTGGGCGGCACGACAAGCAAGACTTGATATCGGCTTCGCACGTAGCAACACCGAATTGGCATTCGTCGAAGCGCATGCGGGATACCCGCGCGCCCACCTGACGCGTTTGATGGGAGTCTACAACTCGCTGAGTAGCCGTTACAAACTTCAGTTTCGTACGGCCGATGGGGTCGCGATGCCGTTGATCGATGAGGCAAACCCCGACACCACCGTACAGCCGGAATTCCACGTCTCATTCGAAGAAGGGCCCGCACTCGTCGATTTCGCTGTCGCGAGTAATCGGATGCGTTTCGTGCACTCCGAAGAAATGGTTGATATGGGAGGCGAGATCCGGCTAGAGTCGGACGGCTTGGTCACTAACCAAACCGACTGGGAATTGCTTGATGTAATCGTGGCCCGGCGAGGCCCGGATGACGAGATTGAACTAGCCGTCGTCGGCACACTCGGCCCGGGTGAAGCCCAGCCTCCTGAATTTCGCGACGCGCGGCGGACATCTATTTCGGAAGATTTACCGATGGGCCTTCAGCAATTGATGTCACAATTGACAGCGGCAACCGCGATCCCTCAAGATTCGACTCGATTGATCTGTCGGATCGACGGTCGCATCGACGGACTGGAGATCACGCCGAATGCGAGTCAACACTCCGCCCAAACGGTGATGCTGGTCCATCTCGAACAACCGCCATTTCCTCGCAGCGAGCCGGATGCGAACTTGGTTTCCGCATTCACTCGATCGATCAAACCCGATGACGCCGCTGAAGCCCCGGCATCGACGACTTCCGATAACGATCCCTCATCAAGCTCTTCCAACTAACGACGCCCGACTTCGATGATCACACTCACTGGATTTGGCAAAGACTACGGCGACTTCACGGCGGTACAATCGTTGGACTTGCATATCGATGCCGGAGAGACGTTTGGCTTTATCGGTCCCAACGGTGCCGGGAAGAGCACGACGATTCGATTCCTCGCGACGTTGCTGCGGGCGTCACGTGGGCAGGGCGAAGTCGCCGGTTGCGATGTCATGGCGGACCCGGTTGGTGTGCGACAAGCGGTCGGATACATGCCCGACAACTTCGGTGTTTACGACGGCATGCGCGTGTGGGAATTTTTGGACTTCTTCGCGGTGGCCTATCGAATCGGCAGGAAAGACCGGAAGCAGATCATCGATAACGTCCTCGAACTACTCGACTTGACGCACAAACGCGACGACTTCGTCAACGGCCTGTCGCGAGGTATGAAGCAGCGGCTTTGTCTTGCCAAAACGTTGGTACACGACCCGCCCGTGCTGATCTTGGACGAGCCAGCCAGCGGTTTGGATCCTCGTGCTCGCGTCGAAGTCAAAGAACTACTGAAAGAACTCCGACGGATGGGCAAGACAATCCTCATCAGTAGCCACATCCTGACCGAGCTTGCTGATTGCTGTACTTCGATCGGCATCATCGAACGTGGTCAATTGTTGATGAGCGGACCGATCGATCAAGTGTATCGGCAGATTCGTCGCAACCGACACGTCGAAATTCAATTCATCAAAGGCAAAGAAGCCGGGTTGTCAATTCTCCGCAGTAGCCCCCACCTTCGGGCAATCGAAGAAGCACCGACGTTTGTTCTTGCCGAATTGGAAACGGACGATGAGGGATTGGCGGAGATCATGGAGACGATGATCGCCGAAGGCGTTCGGTTACGCAGCTTCAATGATCGCGCACCGACGTTGGAGGATGTGTTTATGACGGTCACAAAGGGTCTTGTCACGTGAAGTCCCGAATCGTGGGATTCGGCTTCGTCGGTATTGTCATTCTGGCGACCGTGTTCCCGCTGCTTAGCGGACGTCGGATCGCGTTTCGTGATGCGAGCCACTTCTATCTTCCGCTTTATGACTACGTCGCCCGGCGAACTCAATCGGAATGGATGCCACTATGGAATCCGCTCGATCAAACCGGCTTGCCGCTAATCGGTGAATCATCCACGGCGGTGCTTTATCCGGTCCGTTATGCGATTTACGCGTTGCCGTTCTCGGCAGAGTTATCGCTTAACCTGTATCTGGTGTTCCACCTACTCCTAGCCGGCGCGGGGGCCGCGTGGCTGGGTCGCCGATACGGACTATCGGGGCTTGGTATCGTCACCGCAGCGATCGCCTATCCGCTTTCCGGAAGTGTCTTGTCATTGTGCTGCAATCCGCCGTTTTTGGTTGGTGCGGCGTACCTGCCGTTCGCGCTCTCGGCGTTGCTGGGCAGAAACCATGAAAGCACACATCGGCCATCTTCTCCCTTTATCGCCGGGTTGTTCGACGTAAGCCTTGGCGGCGTTTCGATGGCGATGATGGTGCTGGGGGGCGATCCACAATCGGCGCTTCATTGTGTGTTGGTTGTGATTGCGGCAACGGTCGCATCGACCTACCAACGATGGCGTCAGCCGGAGGTCGATTCTTTCCACGTTCAGTGGCGAAGTCATTTGTGGCATCGCTCCCTCGTAATCACTTCGTCGAGCGTGATCGCAATCCTGCTGGCGGCTCCGCAAGTTGCCGCTTCGATTGATTGGAGCCGTCAAAGCGACCGAACCAGCCAATCACATCAACGAAACGACATCTATGATTTTTCCATCGCGCCCTGGCACATCGTCGAAACGCTTTCCCCCCGACCCTTTGGGCATCCATTTCCGATCAACCGACGCATTTCGAAGTTAATTCCCGGTGATGGCCGCATGTGGACCCCGACGATCTATGCCGGAGTGCTGGTTGGCGTTTCGTTGCTATTCTATCGACGCCGGGAATGCGCTCGCCGCGCTGATTTTTTCGGTTGGTTGGTCGTCTGCTCGTTCCTGTTGTGCATGGGGCATTTCGGATTGATTTGGTTAGTCCAACAAGTTCCCGGAGTCTTTCCCGACGCGGACAGCAGTATCGGTGGCTTGTACTGGGTTCTCAATCAAACCGTTCCGGGCTACGACAGCTTTCGGTATCCTGCGAAATGGCTACCGATGTTCTCGATCGGTGCGGCTATGATTGCCGGGCGTTGGCTGACGACCAAGCCAAACGCACGTGAACAGACGCGATTGTTGGCGCTGGCGGGTCTATTCCTAATCCTTGCCGCGATCGTCCATGTCGTCCGCACGTACTGGGATCACAATCTGCTTTCACACCGAACCCCCGTACCACGGGATGAATATTGGGGGCCACTTAATTTGCCGCAAGCGTTTTCGCTGATGCGGGCATCGTTTCTTTGGTCGATGTTGATGTTGATCACGGTGTTTGCCATCCGCCGGTGGCAGCAACGAAATGATGCCAAGACACCATCTGATTCTAGGTGGTCGAAGCGGGCAGGTGCATTGCTGGTGGCTGTGTTGGCGATTGATTGTTTTGTCAGCGGCCACGGTCTACTGCCGACCGTGTCGATTCGGCAAGAGCGATCGATAGCGAATCGCATTGCCCCCGAAACCTTCCGGGCAACGCGTACCCTGCGAACGCAGAACGGTGCCTGGCCGGAGCGGTGGCGACGATCGGATTCTCCCGATCGACCGCTTCAAGTCGCCGCGAGCGAACGTGTCGCTTGGTTTGGTCGCTGGCATCTTGCCGAGCAACAAGCGGTGCTCAACAGCATGGTTTCGATTCGA
The DNA here is from genome assembly GCF_008312935.1 of Roseiconus lacunae. Taxonomy (NCBI): domain Bacteria; kingdom Pseudomonadati; phylum Planctomycetota; class Planctomycetia; order Pirellulales; family Pirellulaceae; genus Roseiconus; species Roseiconus lacunae. The sequence continues at coordinate 299,969 of NZ_VSZO01000007.1, forward strand.
AGTCGAGCTTGGGCTGACTTTTGGAACGAAGT